>DASVLX010000252.1:0-9223 GCA_036384655.1 Pseudonocardiaceae bacterium | reverse complement strand
CCTACGGATTTGCTCACAGCCACCGGGAAATACGTCGGCCTGCGGCTTGATAATTCCCGGCGTTCCAGGTGGATGCGGGCCAAGGCCGCAGGGAGCGTGATCCTGTTGGTCGGCGCTTCGCCCCGACCAACAGTCAACAAGCTCAATCGGCTCGGAGACGCGAGCGAGCTCGCGCCCCTCTCGCCTCAATCGCTTGTGGCGCACTTCTACTTCTAGCACGCGAGCGACCGAGAACGCCGGCCCGCGCCGCCTGGGACGCCGGATCACTGTCGGGGTTTCGGCCGCCACACTACTAGTGCGGTGTGCTGACGGACTGGCACCAGATCGCGGCGGTAGGACGCGTGAATCGCGGCGGCGGCCTGATCGGCGGCCACCCGGACCGCGGCCAGTTCCTCCATCAGATCCGCGACCTGCTCGCGCAGCGCGTCGACCTGGGCCTCCAGCTCGATGATCCGCTTGATGCCGGCCAGGTTGACGCCCTCCGCCTGGGACAGCCGTTGCACCTCGCGGAGCACCGCGATGTCCCGGGGTGAGTAGCGCCGGCCGCCGCCGGCGGCTCGGCCCGGAGTCACCAGACCGAGCCGGTCGTAGCTGCGCAGGGTCTGTGCGTGCATCCCGGCCAGCGACGCCGCCACCGAGATCACGAACATCGGCGTGTTCTCGTCGGCGCCGGGCGGAAAAACCACGTCCATCACTACGAGGCCTTCCCGTTCCCGAGCAACGCGTTCAGGTCGGCACGCGGATCATGGGCGGCGGTCGCGTCCGCGTAGGCACGCAGCGCACTGCGTGCCTTGTCGTCCATTCTCGTCGGCACGGCCACCTGGAGGGTGACCAGCAGGTCACCGGGACGGGAATCCCGCCTGGCGATGCCCTTGCCACGCACCCGAAGCGTCCGGCCGGTCGGCGTGCCGGCCGGCACCTTCAGCGACACCTTGCCGTCCAGCGTGGGCACGGTGATCGTGGTGCCCATGGCCAGTTCGGGGAAGCTGACCGGAACCGTGATGGTCAGGTCGTCCCCGGAGCGGCCGAACACCCGGTGCGGGCTGACGTGCACCCGCACATACAGATCGCCGGCCGGCGCGCCGTGGCTGCCCGGTTCGCCCTTGCCCCCGACCCGGATCCGCTGGCCGTCGTCAACGCCGGCCGGGATGCGCACGGTCATCGTCCGGCTCTTGGTGCTGCTGCCACTGCCACCGCACTCCGGGCAGGGCTGATCAACGATCCGGCCGGTGCCACGGCAGTCGGGGCAGGGCTCACTGAACGCGAACGAGCCCTGGCTGCGGGTCACCAGACCGGCGCCCCGGCAGTTCGGGCAGGTGCGCGGCGAGGTGCCCGGCTTGGCGCCGGTGCCATGGCATGTCTCGCAGGTGGCCGGGCTGGACAACCGCAGCGGCACGGTCGCACCGTGCACCGCCTCGGCGAAGTCGATCCGGACGTCGGTCTCCACGTCCTGGCCGCGCCGGGCGCGAGTCGCCGAGCTGCTGCCACGGCGTCCGAACAGACCACCGAACAGATCGCCAAGCCCGCCAACACCACCGACTCCGCCGCTGGCGCCAGCGCCGCCTCCCGAAGCGGCGCCGAACAGGTCGTTCAGGTCGAATCCGCCACCGGTGCCGGTACCGAAACCACCGGCACCCGGCCGGAATCCACCACCGGAGCCGAACAACCGCCGGGCCTCGTCGTACTGCTTGCGCTTGTCCGCGTCGCCCAGTACTCCGTACGCCTCGGACACCGACTTGAACCGAGCCTCCGCCTTGGAGTCGCCCGGGTTCGCGTCCGGGTGCAGCTCACGAGCCAGCTTGCGGTACGCCTTCTTGATCTCGTCCGCCGAGGCGTCGGAGGAGACGCCCAGCTCACGATAGAAGTCCTTGTCGATCCAGTCCCTCGCGCTCACCGGACGCCGCCTCCTTCCCGCTTGGTGTCATCGTGTTGGTTCAACCGGAAGTCCCGGCCGCTCCGGCCGGAAACTGCTGGTCCGGCGATGCCGCCGGTTGCTGTTCGCCGGACGGCTGCTCGGCCGCCGGCTCGTGGTCGGTCACCGCGACCAGCGCGGCCCGCACCACCCGATCACCGATTCGGTAGCCGCGCCGCAGCACGGCCGTCACCGTCGGCCCATCGACGTGGGGCGAGGTGTCGTGCTGCACGGCCTCGTGCACCGAGGGGTCGAACGGCTCGCCGTCATGCCCGAACGGTTCCACACCCGCCTTGCGCAGGGTGGCCAGCAGCTTGTCCGCCACCGACTTGAACGCGCCGGTCAGGTCGCCATGCGCGGCGGCCCGGTCCACGTCGTCGAGCACGGTCAGCAGTTCGCTCGCCAACGACGCCCTGGCGTTGACGGCGGCGACCTCCCGGTCCCGCTCGACCCGCTTCCGGTTGTTCGCGTACTCCGCACTCAGCCGCTGCAGGTCCGCGGTGCGCTCGTCGAGCTTCTTCTGTAGTTCGTTCTCACCCGCTGGCGCCTGCGCCGGGGCGGTGGGAGCACCGCCGTTCGCCGGACCCGCGCCCGCGGGCGCGGCGGTCCGGCCGCCCGTCGGCGGCTGTTCCCGCGCCACCGGCGGGCGAACCTGCCCGGTTTCTGGGTCGATCCGGCGACGGTCGTGCACCACCACCCGTGGTTCCTCCCCGCCGTGCGGCGCTTCGCCGTGTTCGCTCACGATTCCTCCTCCATGGGCGTCGGCCGGGGGACCATCACTTCTTGTCGTCCTCGTCGACGATCTCCGCGTCGACGACATCGTCCTTGGAACCGCCGGCCGCCGCGCCACCGTCACCGGGAGCACCGGCCGAGGCACCCGGCTGGCCGCCGGTCTGGGCGTACATCGCGGTACCCATCGCCTGCGACTCGGTCGCCAGCTTCTCCACCGCCGACTTGATCGCGGCGATGTCGGTGCCCTTCAACGCTTCCTGAGCGTCCTTGATCGCGACGTTGACCTTGTCCTTGACGTCCGACGGCAGCTTCTCGTCGTTGTCCTTGACGAACTTCTCGGTCTGGTAGACCAGCGTCTCCGCCTGGTTGCGGACCTCGGCCTCCTCGCGGCGGCGCTTGTCCTCCTCGGCGTGCGCCTCGGCGTCCTTGACCATCCGGTCGATGTCGTCCCTGGGCAGCGCCGAACCACCGGTGATCGTCATGCCCTGCTCCTTGCTTGTCGCAAGGTCCTTGGCGTTGACGTGCACGATGCCGTTGGCGTCGATGTCGAAGGTGACCTCGATCTGCGGGATGCCGCGCGGTGCCGGCGGGATACCGGTCAGCTCGAACATGCCGAGCTTCTTGTTGTAGGCCGCGATCTCGCGCTCACCCTGGAAGACCTGGATCTGCACGGACGGCTGGTTGTCATCGGCGGTGGTGAAGATCTCCGACCGCTTGGTCGGGATCGTGGTGTTCCGCTCGATGAGCTTGGTCATCACGCCACCCTTGGTCTCGATGCCCAGGGACAGCGGGGTGACATCCAGCAGCAGGACGTCCTTGACCTCGCCCTTCAGCACGCCGGCCTGCAGTGCGGCGCCAACCGCGACGACCTCGTCCGGGTTCACGCCCTTGTTCGGCTCGCGACCGCCGGTCAGCTCCTTGACCAGGTCGGTGACCGCCGGCATACGGGTCGAACCGCCGACCAGCACCACGTGGTGGATGTCGCCGATCTTGATGCTCGCGTCCTTGATGACGTTGTTGAACGGCGCCCGGCAACGGTCCAGCAGGTCCGAGGTGATCCGCTGGAACTCGGCCCGGGACAGCGTCTCGTCCAGGAACAGCGGGTTCTTGTCCGCGTCGACCGTGATGTAGGGCAGGTTGATGTTGGCCGTGGACGAGCTGGACAGCTCGATCTTGGCCTTCTCCGCCGCCTCCCGGATGCGCTGCATGGCCATCCGGTCCTTGGTCAGGTCGATGCCGTTGCCGGCCTTGAACTTCTCGACCAGCCAGTCAACGACCCGCTGGTCCCAGTCATCGCCACCGAGGTGGTTGTCACCGCTGGTCGCACGAACCTCGACGACACCGTCGCCGATTTCCAGCAGGGACACGTCGAAGGTGCCGCCACCGAGGTCGAAGACGAGGATCGTCTGTTCCTTCTCGCCCTTGTCCAGGCCATAGGCCAGTGCGGCCGCGGTCGGCTCGTTCACGATCCGCAGCACGTTCAGGCCGGCGATCTGGCCGGCCTCCTTGGTGGCCTGCCGCTGGGCATCCTCGAAGTAGGCGGGGACCGTGATCACCGCGTCGGCGATCTCCTCACCGAGGTACGCCTCGGCGTCCCGCTTCAACTTCATCAACACCCGCGCGGAGATCTCCTGCGGCGTGTACGCCTTGCCGTCGATCTCGGTCTTCCAGTTGGTGCCCATGTGCCGCTTCACGGACCGGATGGTCCGGTCAACGTTGGTCACGGCCTGGTTCTTCGCCGACTGGCCGACCAGCACCTCACCGTTCTTCGCGAACGCCACCACTGACGGTGTCGTCCGCGAACCCTCGGAGTTGGCGATCACCGTCGGCTCACCGCCTTCAAGGACGGCGACGACGGAGTTGGTCGTCCCCAGGTCGATGCCGACCGCTCGCGCCATTGGTTCCCTCCTGGTCTCCTGTACGTACTCGGTGCGTCTCACTCGGTACGTCTCATGCTTCCGGGGTCACATTTCCGGACCCGCAGACTTGAGCCTACCGCGCTCAATCTTTCTGCTTGTACAACGGGTGAGCAGTGGTTCTTGTTCCCGCGATCAGCGACGAGTGTCGACTCGGGTGAAGTTGAGGTACGCACGGGACGGCGTCGGGCCACGCTGTCCCTGGTAGCGGGAGCCGGCGTGGGCGGAGCCGTAGGGGAACTCGGCCGCGCTGGTGAGCTGGAACAGGCACAGCTGGCCGATCTTCATCCCGGGCCACAGGATGATCGGCAGGTTCGCCACGTTCGACAGTTCCAGCGTGATGTGCCCGTTGAAGCCAGGGTCGATGAAACCGGCCGTCGAGTGGGTCAGCAGGCCGAGCCGCCCGAGCGACGACTTGCCCTCCAGCCGGCCGGCGAGGTCGTCCGGCACCGCCACCCGCTCGTAGGTCGAGCCCAGCACGAACTCGCCCGGGTGCAGTACGAACGGCTCCTCGTCGGACTTCTCCACCAACGTGGTCAGGTCGTCCTGCCTGATGGCCGGGTCGATGTGGGTGTACTTGGTGTTGTTGAACACCCGGAAGAAACGGTCCAGCCTGATGTCGACACTCGACGGTTGGAGCAGAGCCGGGTCGTACGGCTCGATCTCCAGCCGCCCGGCTTCGATCTCCTTGCGCAGGTCCCGGTCGCTCAGCAGCACGGCTCCACCCTAGCCGGGGCAACTACGGGACTTCGGCCGCAGCCGTGTATCCTGGCCGGGCCTTGCGGATGTAGTTCAATGGTAGAACATCAGCTTCCCAAGCTGAGAACGCGGGTTCGATTCCCGTCATCCGCTCCACGCACAACGGCCCAGGTCAGAGGCCATGCCTCCCGACCTGGGCCGCCAGCTGTACTAGATCAACTGTTCTTGCCGAGAAGGCGACCCCGGTTGTAGTGGCTACATAGTCCCTCCGCCATCCGATCAGCCTGCCGCGACAGAGATCGCAGGAACTCGATCGACCTGTCGGGGTCATCCTTGCCGACGTGAACGAACTCCACAGACCTCAGTAGGTCTGAAGTCAGCACGTACAACCGCAGGTAGCCGCCCTCACGACGATCCAAGCCGATCTTCACGCTGGTGTTCGTATCGAGCGAGACATCCCAACCGATTGGGTCTTGCTCTTCCATCACCGGCTGGCCTCCGTGTTGTTTGCCTTCGCGTTCGCTCGTCGGACACGGGGTTTCCGCGCTCGCTGGGCTTTGTCCTGTTCAACCATCGGCTGGTCCGCACGTGTCTCCGCGTCCGATCCCATCGACAGCAGGTACTCGCTGGTGCGCGCCCACAACTGCCGCAGCATCACGTCAGGCCGCACCACGCTGAACGATGGCGAAGTACGGCTAGCTGATCAGGTCAAGATCTTGAACGAGATGTTGCAGGTCAGGAGTGTTGCCGTCGTCGACACGAAGTGCGTCATTCAGTAGTTCTCGTACCAGTGGGTGTGTTCGGACCTGCTCGGGAGCGATCGAGTCCGCCTCGCGCAGCGCACGGGCCACCTGGTCAGGCTGCCGTCGCTGTGAGTAGGCGCGGGCGACATCGATGAGCAGCCGGGCCCTTCGCTCCGGAGAGAGCCGGCCGATGTCGGCCTTGGCCGCTACACGCAGCGCATGACCAGCGTCGCCAAGTTCGACTGCCACGTTGACCTCGTGCAGAAGCACATTCGTGGGCCCAAATTCGGTGTTGTAGTCGTTGCGATCAACGCCGAGCCATTCAGCAGCCTGACGCGCCTGGGACAGGTAGTCATAGGCCTGCTCGCCCTCGTTGACTCGCGCCGAGGCGACGGCGAGCTGCAGGTACAGTGCGCCCCGCAACGCGACCGCCTCGGGTTCCGCAGCATCGACCAGGCGGCTCAGCGCGTTGGCCGCTGTCTCGGCGGTGCGTTTGGCGAGATCGAACCGCCGGGCGGACTGGAACATGATCGCCAAGCGGAACGCGCCCTCGGCCATCAACAGCGGATCGTCGGCCTCTTCGGCTGCGGCGATCGAGCGATCGACAGCCACCCAGGCTGCCGCCGTCTCGCCCACTTTCGACAACACAGCCGCCGCAGCCTGGTACGCCTTCGCCTTCGCGATGCATGCCCGCTGCTGATCAACGCCACTGGTCTTGCGGACCGCGTATTCCAGTTCCGGAATCAACGTGGTCAGTAGGTGGCTCAGGTCGTCGTACTGGGAGCCGTGTGCGAACTCCCATGCCCGCGTCGCGTCGGAGCCGAGTTTCTCCACGTCAACCGGCCTGGCATCGGACAAAACCGTTTGCAGCGCATCACTCGACGACAGCGCCAGGCTCAGTGTGCTACGGCGACCCCGATCACGTGATCGCTTATACCGACGGCGAGGTCCGGCAGGAGTTCTCGATCTGCTTCCGCGCCCGCCCGATCGGCGGGGCGCTGCGCACCAGCGGCGAGAGCAAGGAGGTCCAGTGGGTCGACCGCGCGGATCTCGACCTGCTCACCATCCACCCGTCGATCCGGCTTCGCATCGAACACGGCTACGCCCGGCGCGCCCGGCCGTACTACTCGTGACCGCGTCACCGTGACCGTGTCCCAAATTCCGGGCCGCCGCGCTCGCGTGGGCGGCGACCAGCGATGATCGGGGGCATGACAACCGATGGGGTGACCGTCCGGGCCGCGCAGGCGGCCGACCTGCCGGCGTTGACGGACATCTACAACCACTACCTCGACACGACCGCGATCACCTTCGACCTGGAGCCGTACACCGTCGAGACCCGCGGGGAATGGCTCGGGCACTACCACGAGGCCGGCCGCCATCGCCTGCTCGTCGCCACCGACGAGACCGGGAAGATCCTCGGATACATCAGCAGCAGCCCGTACCGTCCGAAGCTGGCGTACGAAACGTCCGTGGAGATCAGCATCTACTGCCACCCGGCTGCGACCGGGCGCGGTGTCGGCACACTGCTTTACCAGCACTTGTTCGACGCCCTCCGCGACGAGGACGTGCACCGCGCCTACGCCGCCATCACGGTGCCGAACGAGGCATCGGTGGGGCTACACAAGAAGATGGGGTTCACCGAGGTGGGCGTCTTCCGCGAGGTCGGCCGCAAGCATGGTCGCTACTGGGACGTCCTCTGGCTGGCACGCCCACTGCCCTGATCGGGCTCGATCCACGGTTACACCGGCGGCTCAGACCAGTAGCGCGGCCACGACCTGACCATGGAATCGCTGGCCGGTGGGTCTGAAACCCAGGCGCAGGTAGAAGCCCTCGGGCCCATCCCGGCCGGGCATCCACAGCACGGTGACCCGCCCGTACCCCCGACGGCGTGCCTCGTCCATGACACCCAGCACGGCGAACCGCCCGTAACCCCGGCCCTGATGCTCGGCCGCCACGTTCAACCGGCAGATGCCGGCGCGGAAGAAATCACGGGGGCCGTCCGGATCGAACCCGCCCATGACGAAGGCGACTGGCCTGTCACCGGCGTACACCAGGCGTGGCCAGGCGACAGTGGGCTGGGTGTACGCCTCCGCGAGGGAGACCGCGACGGGCGCGACGTATTTCTCCTGGTCGGGCCGCACCCACAGCCGGCACGCTTCGCGCACATTGGCCATTGTCACGGTCTTCAGACACAGGACATCCGGCATGCCCCAGTACGTTAGTGCGCCCTAACGGCCGAGATGGGCCATGAGACGGCAGCCGACAAGTCGACCTCGTGTAGGGAGTTTCCGCGCCGCGCCGGTCTGTGCGCCGGAGACCGACTGATGGAACGCTGGCGCCATGCGCAAACTGGTCTACGGCATGAATCTCACCCTGGACGGCTACATCGCCGCACCCGGCGACGATATCGGCTGGAGCGGGCCGAGCGACGAGCTATTCCGGTGGTGGCTCGACCAGGAGCGAGCGAACGGTCTGTCGCTGTACGGGCGCAAGCTGTGGGAGACAATGAGTTCCTACTGGCCGACCGGCGACCAGCAGCCCAACGCCACCCCGGCGGAGATCGAGTTCGCGCGGAACTGGCGGGACACGCCGAAGGTGGTGTTCTCCTCGACGATCGACAACGTCGACTGGAACACCCGGCTGGTCACCAGCGACGCGGTCGCCGAGATCACCCGGCTCAAGGCCGAAGACGGCGCCCCGATGAGCATCGGCGGCGCAACGCTCGCAGGGGCGGCCATGCGGGCCGGGCTGATCGACGAGTACGCACTGGTCACCCATCCGGTCCTGGTGGGCGGCGGCACGCCGTTCTTCACCGCGCTTGACAGCTGGGTGAACCTGAACCTCGTGGAGACACGGACGTTTCCCGGCGGCGTGACCCTGAACAGGTACCAGACGAGGCACTGAGCGCTCATCCCAGCGTCACGGCCACATGTTCGGCGGGCGACACCGCCTGTCTCAATCCGACTTCATTTATGAAGTGCGAATGGAGTCGTCTCTGAGAAAACGAAGTCAAACTTGAGACCACACAGACCTCGCCGTTACTGCTGGGCCAGGTCGGTGAAGCGGCTGTAGTGCAACTGGTGAGCCACGGTGATCGTGGCGGTCGGGCCGGCGCGGTGCTTGGCGATGATCAGATCGGCCTCGCCGGCTCGCGGATCATCCCGTTCCCACGCATCCGGCCGGTTGATCAGCAACACGACGTCCGCATCCTGCTCCAAGGA
>DASVLX010000251.1:0-29201 GCA_036384655.1 Pseudonocardiaceae bacterium | reverse complement strand
CTGCGCGTCCGGCACGACAGCGCGGGCCCCCAGGGCGCCACGGGCAGGGCGTTCGGCGCCGCGGTGCCGGTGGGCTGGACCGAGTTCGTGGAACCCACGACCGCCGCCGCGCTGCCGGCGAGCACCGTGGTGCGCTACGTGAAACCGGACGGCACGACCGAGCTGACGATCCAGCGGTTCGGCGGTTTCTACCTGCACGGCTCCACCGACGACTACCTGAAGGCGCTGCGCAAGACCTGGTCGGGTGGATACGTGCCACTGGACCTGTCCGACCAGCCGTCTCCCGCGCTGCCCGGTGGGGGCCCACCCGTCGAGATCGGCTATCGCACGGTCGACACGGCGGGAGCCAGGACGCCCAACAGCAGTTGGGCCGCCGCCCGCACCACCTACGCCGAGTTGCTGCCACACGGCGATGATCTGTGGGTGGTGTCCCTGACCGTGCCGACCGATCAGGAGGGCAGCGGGGCGATCGACCTGTTCGACCGGATCAAGACCAGCTTCCAGCTCGAAGGTTGAGCCAACTCGCCGCGACGGACGGACGGACCGGGCTACGTTTCAACGGTGACGACCAATCGGGTACCGGTGACGAGCGCGGACGCCGGCCGGCTCGCCCGCGAGGCGGCCGAGGAGATCGCGCGGCGAACCGGAACGGCCCGGCACGACGTCGCCGTGGTGTTGGGTTCGGGCTGGCGGCCGGCGGCGGACGCGCTCGGCTCCGCCACCGCCGAGATCCCGATGCCGGCGCTGCCCGGATTCCTGCCGCCCACCGCGCTGTCCCATGACGGCATCCTCCGGTCGGTGGACGTCGGCGGGCATCGGACGCTGGTGTTCCTCGGCCGCACGCATGGCTACGAGGGTCACGGCGTCGCCCAGGTCGCGCACGGCGTGCGCACGGCCGCCGCGGCCGGCTGCGGCACGGTGATCCTCACCAACGCGGCCGGCGGCATCCGGGCCGGCCTGCGGGTCGGCCAGCCGGTGTTGATCTCCGACCAGCTCAACCTGACGGCGACGTCCCCGCTGGTCGGGGCCGATTTCGTGGATCTCACCGAGTTGTACTCGCCACGGCTGCGCGCGATCGCCCGCCAGATCGATCCGAGCCTGGCCGAGGGTGTCTACGCCGGCCTGCCCGGACCGCACTACGAGACCCCCGCCGAGATCCGCATGTTGCGCACGCTCGGCGCCGACCTGGTCGGCATGTCGACCGTGTTGGAGGCGATCGCCGCGAAGGCGGCCGGCGTCGAGGTGGCGGGCATCTCCCTGGTGTCCAACCTGGCGGCCGGACTGTCCGGCGCACCGCTGGACGCCGCCGAGGTCGTCGAGGCGGGCCGGGCCGCCGCCGCCCGGATGGGTGCCCTGCTGGCCGAACTGGTGGCCCGGATATGACCCTGACTCCCGCGCTGCGCGACGCGACCTTCCGCTGGATCGCCGACGACATCGACCCGGACGCCCGGATGGAACTGCAGCGGGTGCTCGCCTCCGCGATGGCCGGGGACGACACGGCGGCGGCGGACCTGGCGGACCGGATGTCCGGGCCGCTGGTGTTCGGCACGGCCGGGCTGCGCGGCCCGGTCCGCGCCGGCCGCAACGGCATGAACCGCGCTGTCGTGATCCGCACCACCGCCGCCGTCACGCAGTGGTTGCGTTTTCACGGTCAGGCGGGCGGGATCGTGGTGGTCGGCCGGGACGCCCGGCACGGCTCGGCGGACTTCCACCGCGACACGGCCGAGGTGTTCGCCGCCGCCGGCTTCGACACGCGGGTGTTCCCCGAGCCGGTGCCCACCCCGGTCCTGGCGTTCGCGGCGCGCGAACTGGGCGCGGTGGCCGCCGTGCAGATCACCGCCTCACACAATCCCGCCGCCGACAACGGCTACAAGCTCTACGACGACGGCGCGCGGCAGATCGTGCCGCCCGCCGACCGGGAGATCGAGGCGGCGATCGCCGCGATCGGCTCGTCCCTGTCGGTGCCCCGCTCGCCCGCGCACACGGCGGTCGACTCGGGCCTGCTGGACGCCTACCTGGATCGGGTGGCGACCCTGCCCCGCGGCACGGCACGCGACCTGCGGATCGCGCTCACCCCGCTGCACGGCGTCGGCGGCGCGGCCGCCGTGGAGGCGTTGCGGCGCGCCGGATTCACCGACGTCCGGGTGGTGCGCTCGCAGGCCGCCCCCGATCCGGACTTCCCGACGGTGGCCTTCCCCAATCCCGAGGAGCCGGGCGCCGCGAACGAACTTCTCGACCTGGCCAGTCAGTCCGGCGCCGACCTGGCGGTGGCGCTGGACCCGGACGCGGACCGCTGCGCGATCGGCGTGCCCGGCCGGGACGGGTCCGGCTGGCGGATGCTGCGCGGCGACGAGACCGGCCCGCTGCTCGGCGCCCACATACTGTCCACAATGGCCGAAGAGCAGCGCCCGAATGCCCTGCTGGCCAGCACCATCGTGTCGGCCTCGCTGCTGGGCGCGATCGCCCGAGGCGCCGGCGCCCGCTACGCCGAGACGCCGACCGGGTTCAAGTGGCTGTCGCGGGCCGGTGACGGCCTTGTCTACGCCTACGAGGAGGCGCTGGGGCACTGCGTCGACCCGGACATGGTGCGGGACAAGGACGGCATCTCGGCGGCCGTGCTCGCCGCGGATCTCGCGGCGACCGCCAAGTCCGTCGGCCGAACCTTGCCGGACCTGCTCGCCGACCTGTACGTGGCGCATGGCGTGCACCTGACCGAGCAGGTCGCGGTGCGGTTCACCGAGACCGCCGGGATCGGCGCCGTGCTGGCCAGGCTGCGCGCCCAGCCGCCCACCGAGCTGGCCGGTGTCACGGTGGTCGCCGAGGAGTTGCTGCCCCAGGTCAACGGCCTGCGGCTGGCCGGCGAGGGCCTGCGGGTGGTGGTGCGGCCGTCCGGCACCGAGCCGAAGCTCAAGACCTATCTGCAGATCATCGAACCGGTGGCGAGCGCCGCGGAACTGCGGTCGGCGCGTGGGAGGGCCGAGGCGAAGCTGGCCGAACTCCGCGCGGCGGTCACCGAGATCATCGACCGGCTCCGGCACTGACCGTCCAGCCGTGCCGGCCGGCTCGGCCGGCCCGTCACATGTCGGCCTGTTTGGGCAGCGCCCACGCCTCCAGATGCTCGGCGATCTTGATCAGGTCGATGGCCCGCCGGTCCACCGCCCGCACCAGATCCAGCGCGGCGATGTCGTCGGCGTCCAGCCACCAGCCGTTGATGTCGCACATGGTGGCCGCCGCGACCCAGCCCAGCCGCCAGTTACCCTCCACCAACGGCCGGCTGTCCACCACGGACTCCAGCAGCGCGGCGGCCTTCAGCCACAGCGTCTGGTACGCCTCGACGCCGAGCACGGCGGCCCTCGGCCGGTGCGCGGCCGCGTCCAGCAGCCCGAGATCACGCACGACGAGATCTCCCCCGGTCACGGCGGCGGCGAGTACCAGCAGATCGCCAGCGTCCAGATAGACCGTCACAGGATGATCATGACGCGCACCGTCACGCCGGACCGAGCCGTTCCAGCAGCCGGCGATAGCGCGGCAGCACGCGGCTGAGCACCTCGCCGAGCTCTTCTTCCTTGGTGACCTTCGCCCACCGGTCGGCCAGGGCCAACCGGACGATCTCGTGCTTGGACCGCCCCTCGGCGGCCGCCAGTTCGGTCAGCCGCCGGTCGTCCTCCTCGGACAGCCGCAACGTCATGGCCATGCCAGCGATGGTACCGATGTGGTACCGCGTCGTCACGGTTTCGAGATTCACCGCTTCGGCTTCGACCGTTTCGGCGTTCAGCGTGCTCTCCCCGCTCATACCGCGCCGTACTCACGGTCGCCGGCATCACCGAGGCCCGGCACGATGTACCCGGAGTCGTTCAGGTGCTCGTCGATGACCGCGGTCACCAGCCGCACCGGCAGGCCGGACTCCGCCAGCCGTGCGATGCCCTCCGGCGCGGCCACCGCGCACACCGCCGTGACGTCCGTGGCACCCCGTGCGGTGAGCAGCCCGATCGTGTACTCCATCGACCCGCCGGTGGCCAGCATCGGGTCGAGCACCATCACCGGCCGGTCGGCGAGCTGCTCCGGCAGCGACTCCATGTACGGGGTCGGCCGCAGCGTCTGTTCGTCCCTGGCCAGGCCCACGAACCCCATCTGCGACTCCGGGATCATCTTGTGAGCCTGGTCGGCCATGGCCAGCCCGGCCCGCAACACCGGTACCAGCAACGGCGCGTTCACCAGGGAATGCCCGGTCGTGCGGGCGACCGGCGTGTAGACCGGGGTTGGCCGCACCGTCAGCCCCCGGGTGGCCTCGTAGACCAACATCATGGTCAGGTCCTGCAGCGCCGCCCGGAACGCCGCGTTGTCGGTACGGGCGTCACGCATCGTCGTCAGCCGCGCCTTCGCCAGCGGGTGGTCGATGACCAGCACATCCATGAACCAAAACGGTAGCGGTCCGACACATTCGGGTGGATGGCAAGGCGAATAGACTGCTAGGCGTGTCCGAGCAGCCGAACCGTCCGAGCAATCTGGACATGCGCGCAGCCGACTCCGATCGGGAACGGGTGGCGCAGGTGTTGCACACCGCCATGGCCGAGGGCCGCCTGACCCTCCCCGAACTCGATGAGCGGTTGCAGGCCGTCTACGCGGCGAAAACGTTTGGCGAGCTGGTACCGCTGACCGCCGATCTGCCGGTGAGCGCCCAGGTTGTCGCCCAGCCGTCGATTCCGTTGCCGTCCCGCCGGATCGGCGGGGTACCGGGGGCGGCCAGCTCGATGGCCGTGATGTCCGGATTCGAGCGCAAGGGCGAGTGGGTCGTGCCACCCACCCACACCGCGATGGCCTTCATGGGCGGCGGCAAGCTCGACCTCACCGAGGCCGGCTTCGCCCAGGCCGAGACGACGATCTACGCGTACGCGTTCATGGGCGGCATCGAGATCGTCGTGCCCGACGATGTCACCGTGCACGTGTCCGGTTTCGGTTTCATGGGTGGGTTCGACGACAAGGCGTCCGCTGAGGCCGGTCCGGGTGCCCCGGTGCTGTACGTGCGGGGGATGGCCTTCATGGGCGGCGTCGAGGTCAGGCGGCCGAAAAAACGCCGCTGGGAGCGGAAAAAGATCGCGCGCTGACGCAGGCTCCTAGACTGCGGGGCATGGTCGTAGCCCCCACCGTCGGACCGCCGCCGGAGTTGGCGGATGTCACCCGGGACGAGTCCGCGCTGCGCCGCTTCCTGTTCGGCCTGCCCGGCGTTGATCAGGTCGGCCTGGAGTCCCGCGCCGCCGCGCTCGCCAAGCGAAGCATCAAGCGGGCCGCGAAGCTGTGGGCGATCGACGCCGCGATCAGCATGCTGGACCTGACAACCCTGGAGGGCGCCGACACGCCCGGCCGGGTGCGTTCGCTGGCCGCCAAGGCCCGCCGGCCCGAACCCGGGCAGTGGGACGTGCCGCCGGTGGCCGCGCTGTGCGTGTACCCGGACCTGGTGGCCACCGCCGTGACGGCACTGACCGGCAGCGGCGTCGGGGTGGCCAGCGTTGCCACCGCGTTCCCGTCCGGTCGGGCCGCCCGCGCGGTGAGACTGGCCGACGTGGCCACGGCCGTGGAGGCCGGTGCCGCCGAGGTCGACATGGTCATCGACCGGGGCGCGTTCCTGTCCGGCCGGTTCGGCCAGGTCTACGACGAGATCGTGGCGGTCAGGGCGGCCTGTGGGACCGCGCGTCTCAAGGTCATCCTGGAGACCGGCGAACTGGCCAGCGGCGACAACGTGCGCCGGGCGTCCTGGCTGGCCCTGCTGGCCGGCGGAGACTTCATCAAGACCTCCACCGGCAAGGTGTCGCCGGCCGCGACCCTGCCGGTGACGCATGTGATGCTGCAGGCGGTGCGCGACTGGCATGCCCGGACCGGTGAGTATCGAGGTGTCAAGGCCGCTGGTGGAATCCGCACCACCAAGGACGCGATCCGCTATCTGGTCGCGGTGCACGAGGTCGCCGGCCCCGAGTGGCTGTCCGCGCGACTGTTCCGGTTCGGCGCGTCAGGCCTGCTCAACGACCTGTTGCTGCAGCGTCGCAGCCAGTTGGACGGCCACTACGGTGGCCCGGATTATCTGACGGTGGACTGAATGAGCTGGGAGTATTCGCCGGCGCCCGAGTCGGCCGAGATCGCCAATATCAGGCCAAGCTACCGGATGTTCGTCGACGGTCAGTTCGTCGACGGCGGTGGCGAACCCCTGAAGACGATCAACCCCGCGACCGGTGAGGCGCTCGCGGAGGTCGCCACGGCCAGCACGGCGGACGTGGACCGCGCTGTCCGGGCCGCGCACCGCGCCTTCGAGCGGAGCTGGGGGAAGATGCCCGGCGCGGAGCGCGCCAAACACATCTTCCGCATCGCCCGGCTGATCGCCGAGCGGTCCAGCGAACTGGCCGTGCTGGAGACCCTCAACACCGGCAAACCGATCCGCGAGTCCCGCGACGTGGACCTGCCGCTGGCCTCGGCGCACTTCTTCCACTACGCCGGCTGGGCGGACAAGCTCGGCTACGCCGGCTACGGCCCCGATCCCCGGCCGCTCGGCGTCGCGGCACAGGTGATCCCGTGGAACTTCCCGCTGCTGCTGGCGGCCCGGACCATCGCGCCCGCGCTGGCCTGCGGCAACACGGTGGTACTCAAACCGGCCGACACCACCCCGCTGACCGCGCTGGTGCTGGCCGAGATCCTGCAGCAGGCCGAACTGCCGCCCGGTGTGGTGAACATCCTGCCCGGCGGTCGGGACGTCGGCGCGGAACTGATCGGCCATCCCGACGTGCACACGGTGGCGTTCACCGGATCGACCGAGGTCGGCAAGTCGGTGCAGCGCGCGGTAGCCGGCAGCGGCAAGAAACTCGTGCTGGAACTCGGTGGCCGGTCGGCCAACATCGTGTTCGATGATGCCCCGCTCGACCAGGCCGTCGAGGGCATCGTCACCGGCTGCTTCCTCAACCAGGGCGAGGTCGGTTGCGCGGGTTCCCGGCTGCTCGTGCAGGAATCCATTGTGGATGATCTGGTGGACCGGCTGCTGGCCCGGATCGGCACGCTGCGGATCGGCGACCCGCTGGACAAGAACACCGACATCGGCGCGATCAACTCGCGCGAGCACCTGGACCGGATCCAGGAGCTGGTGGCGGCCGGCGAGGAGGAGGGCGCGCAGCGCTGGACGAGCTCCTGCCCGCTGCCGGACAGGGGATTCTTCTTCCCGCCCACGGTGTTCACGAACGTCAGCCCGGCCATGCGGATCGCGCGGGAGGAGATCTACGGACCGGTGCTGTCGGTGCTGACCTTCCGCACCGCGGACGAGGCCGTGGCCAAGGCCAACAACACACCGTACGGGCTGTCCGCCGGCATCTGGTCCGAGAAGGGCTCGCGAACACTCTGGATGGCGGAACGGCTGCGCGCCGGGGTCGTGTGGGCGAACACGTTCAACCGGTTCGATCCGGCCGCGCCGTTCGGCGGCTACCGAGAATCTGGTTTCGGCCGCGAGGGCGGCCGGGCGGGGCTGGAGGCGTACCTCAATGTCTGAGAACCGGGTCAGCGTCGCCAAGACCTACAAGCTCTACATCGGTGGCGAGTTCCCGCGTTCCGAGTCGGGCCGCAGCTACCCGGTCACCGACAGCCGAGGCGGATTCCTCGCCAACGCGGCGCAGGCGTCCAGAAAGGACGCTCGGGACGCGGTGGTGGCCGCGCGCGGGGCATTCCCGGGCTGGTCCGGCGCCACCGCCTACAACCGGGGCCAGGTGCTGTATCGGGTGGCGGAGCTGTTGGAGGGCCGCGCCGAGCAGTTCGCCGCGCAGATCGTCGTCGCCCAGGGTGTGCCGATCAGGCGGGCTCAGACCCTGGTGGAGGCGACCATCGACCGGTGGGTCTGGTACGCCGGCTGGACCGACAAGATCGCCTCGGTGCTCGGCGGAGCGAACGCGGTCGCCGGGCCGTATCTTTCGTTCACCGTGCCCGAGCCGACCGGCGTCGTGGCGGTGTTCGCGCCGCAGTCATCCTCACTGTTGGGCCTGGTCAGCGTGCTCGCACCGGTGATCGCCACCGGGAACACCGCCGTCGTGGTGGCCAGCCAGGGCCGGCCGCTGCCGGCGATCACACTGTCCGAGGTGCTGGCAACATCGGATGTGCCGGGCGGGGTGGTCAACATCCTGACCGGCCGAATCGCCGAACTGTCGCCGTGGCTGGCCAGCCACGGCGATGTCAACGGCATCGACCTGGGCGGCGCGGCGGCCGCCCAGCGCACCGGACTCGAACAGGCGGCGGCCGGCACCGTGAAGCGCGTTCTGCGCGCGCCCGCCACCGAGCCCGACTGGACCCGCCCCCCGGACATCGCCCGCCTGCGCGCCTTCGTGGAGCTGAAGACGATCTGGCACCCCACCGGCGTCTGACGACCTTCAGAGCGTGGCGACGGCGGGGACGTGCTGGGCGCAAGACGAGCGGCCGGTGGGAACGCGGCGAAGTCACCTGGCCTCAACCGTTCTACCGCCGGGTGCTCGCCGAGTTCTTCGGCTGCGCCGGCGACGAACTCGGTTTCCGCCAGCCCCGGCACGCCATACCCGATCGAGGACCGGAGAACACGCCGGGTCCATTTGCGTTTGCTGCCAAGCCGACATGCGCCGAACCCCGGGTTGACGATGATCAGGTGCGGTGGCGCGCGGTTCGAGCGGGGTTGAGCAGGCATCGCCGTGACCTGGCGGTCCTCGCTGAATCTCTGTATCGGGAGCATCGCGTACCCGGGCTGGAGGACACCGGGGTCATCAGCTCACCTGCCTGGCTACCGGCCGAGCCGGTGCCCGTCGACGAGATCGCGCTCGTCCTAGATTCCGTGCAGGTCGATCCCGCCATCACCGGAGCGGAGACCGAGAGCGCGCCGGTCCGGCCGCTGGCCACTATTGACGCCCGATACCACCGCTACCACGACGCCGTCCGCGATCTCGCGCCGCCGCGCCTGTTCGAGAACCGGTTGTGTTTCCGTCTGCTCGATGTGGACTGGACGCGGCCGCGGATGCGCTTCGGTCACATGGGTTTCTTCGACGCGATCGACACCAATGAGGCCCTGGCCCATGAGTTCGCCGCCCAGCATCTGGTCGTCGACGGCAGTGGGAGGAATTGAGGAGGACCGGCCGTGCCACAGCGGACGGCCATCACTCGTCTGTACGTTGCACGCGCAGTTCGGGGGCCGTGCCTGGTGGCGCGGCCCCCGAAACAGCAGATTCCAGTGTCAGTGGGCGAAGTGGCGGGTGCCGGTGAGGTACATCGGCACGCCGGCGGCCTCGGCGACCGCGATGACCTCGGCGTCACGAACCGACCCACCGGGCTGCACGACGGCACGCACACCGGCGTTGAGCAGCACCTCAAGGCCGTCCGGGAACGGGAAGAAGGCGTCCGACGCGGCGACCGAGCCGCGTGCCCGGTCACCCGCCCGCGACACCGCCAGCCGGGACGAGTCCACCCGGTTGACCTGGCCCATCCCGACGCCAACGGTCGCGCCGTCGTGCGCCAGCAGGATGGCGTTGGACTTGACCGCGCGCGTCGTCCGCCAGGCGAACACCAGATCGGCGAGGGTCTCGTCGTCCACCGGCGAACCACAGGCCAACGTCCACTTTGTCGGGTCGTCGCCCTCGGCGTCGATCGCGTCCCTGGTCTGCAGCAGGAGTCCGCCCGAGATCGCACGCATGTCGGTGCCGCGCCGGGCCGGCGGCTCGGCGACCAGGATGCGCAGGTTCTTCCGACGGGCGAGCACCTCTTCCGCGCCCTCCGCGTAGCTGGGCGCGATGATCACCTCGGTGAAGATGTCCGCGACCTGCTCGGCCATCTCGACGGTGACCTCGCGGTTCGCCGCGATCACGCCACCGAACGCACTGACCGGGTCGCAGGCATGCGCCTTGCGGTGCGCGTCCGCGATGGCACCGTCACCCTCCAGTGTGGACACCGCGATGCCACAGGGGTTGGCATGCTTGATGATCGCCACGCAGGCCTGCTCGTGGTCATGCGCGGAACGCCAGGCGGCGTCGGCGTCCGTGTAGTTGTTGTACGACATCTCCTTGCCGTGCGACTGCCGCGCGCCGGCCAGTCCGCTCGGCCCGGCATAGTCGGGCGACCGGTACAGCGCCGCACCCTGGTGCGGGTTCTCGCCGTACCGCAGCACCCGGTCACGCTGCCAGGTGGCGCCCACCCACGAGGGGAAGGGGCGCTCGTCCTCGGGTACCAGCACCTGGCCCATCCAGCTGGCCACGGCCACGTCGTAGGACGCCGTGTGCCGGAAGGCCTCGACCGCCAGGGCACGCCGCTCGGCCAGCGTGAACCCGCCGGCCCACACCCGCTCCAGCACCCAGTTGTAGCGGGCCGGGTCCACCACGACCGCCACGCTGCCGTGGTTCTTCGCCGCGCCGCGCACCATCGCCGGGCCACCGATGTCGATCTACTCGACGCACTCGGCCGGGCTGGCGCCGGACGCCACGGTCTGCGTGAACGGGTAGAGGTTCACCACCAGCAGTTCGAACGGATCGATGTCCAGTTCGCGCAGCTGGTCGGCATGTCCAGGGTTGTTCATGTCGGCCAGCAGCCCGGCGTGCACCCGGGGGTGCAGGGTCTTGACCCGGCCGCCCAGGCTCTCCGGGAAACCGGTCAGCTCCTCGACCGGGGTCACCGGGATCCCGGCCTTCGCGATGACCTCCGCGGTGCCACCGGTCGAAACGATCTCCACGCCGGCCGAGTGCAGCCCGGTGGCAAGTCGTACCAGGCCTGTCTTGTCTGAGACCCCGATCAATGCTCGCTTGACGCGACGCCGCTCCGTCGCGGCCGACTCTGTTCCAGTCACGGGATGCTCACCTTTCGTCCGTTCACAGTGCATCCTTCGCGAGCCAACCGGGCGACGGTGTCCACCAGCAGCCTGCGTTCCACGACCTTGATTCGCTCGTGCAGTTCGTCCGGCCCCTCGCCCGGCTCGACCCGCACGGCCTCCTGGGCCAGCACCGGCCCCGTGTCAGCGCCCTCGTCGACCAGATGCACGGTGCAGCCGGTCACCCGCACGCCGTAGGCCAGCGCGTCGGCGACCGCGTGTGAACCGGGGAAGGCCGGCAGCAGCGCCGGATGCGTGTTGATCGTCCGGCCACCGAAGCGGCGCAGGAACGCCGGGCCCAGGATCTTCATGAACCCGGCTGACACCACCAGATCCGGTTGGTGCTCGTCGACGGCCTCGCTGAGCGCCTTGTCCCAGGCATCTCGGTCGGCATGTTCGGAAATCCGGACCACGAAGGTGGGTAGTCCGGCACGCTCCGCCCGCGCCAGGCCCTCGATCCCCCGGCGATCGGCCCCCACCGCGACCACGCGGGCCGGGTAGTCGGGCCGGGCCGCCGCGTCCATCAGGGCCTGCAGCAGGGTTCCGGTTCCGGATACGAGAACGACGACCCGGGCAGGCACGGGGAACGTGAGCTGAATGCGGGTCGGCGAGATGACGGAGTCGGACGGAGGCAGCATGATCTCCTGACGGTTCCGGGGACAAGTCCCAGCGTATGCGGTACTGCTGCGAACCTAGCGGCCAGGTCACTCCGAGTTCGGGTGATCTACCAGACGACCGCGTGTGACCCACGCGACGCCCGAACCGACGACCGCGACCCACACGAACAGCGACACGGCCAGCAGCCCGGCCGGCACCGTGACCGGATCGAACCGGCCACCGCCCAGCGCGCCACCGGACATTCCGGCCAACACCAGGAAGATCAGCCCGACGACCACCGCCGCGACTCCCACCGCACGGCACCGGGCGAGCATCGAGCCCGGTAGGCCCCGCACCATCCAGCCGACCAGGACACCGACTCCGGCGGACAGCAACAGCAACACCATCGACCAGCGATGCGCCTCGGCCGGCACGGCCGCGAGGATCGGCAGCGCCGGCACCGGACCGGGGTGGGACACCAGAGGGCCGAAGGTGGCCGCGCCCATGGAGAATCCCGGCCCGGCGACGAACGACGACACGCCCACGACGACGTTCGGCAGGTACGCCACCGACAGCAGCAGCATGCCCAGTCCGGCGCCGAACCCGGGAGCCTCCCGCCGGAACATCGCCGCCGCCGTCGGCCAGGATCCGGCCAACGACGCGGCGAGCACCAGCGCGCCCACACCGAGTAGGGCGATCGCGGCGACCACACCGGCCCGCAGTCCCAGCCTGGTGACCTCGTCCGCGCGGGCCAGCGCCGCGCGCAGCAGGCCGGCTGGCCGCGCGGTGCCGATCGTGGCGGCGAGCCCGGCCAGTACGCCGCAGGCGAAGAACGCCACCACCGGCGACGCCTGCGCGGTCACGCCGGAACTGGCGGCCGCGAGGACGGCACCGAACACGGCATGCGTGACCGCGACCGCCACCAGCACGGGCCGCGCACCGGCAGGTGTGCTGGCGCCGAGACGACCGGCGGCGTCCGACGAGGTTCGCGCGACCAGCGCGATCATCAGCACGGTCGGCAACAGTGGCAGTGCGCCCAGTCGCTGTCCCAGCACGGTCAGCGGCACGTGAAACGCGGCCAGCCAGGCCGGACCGGCGGCGCCGAACACGCCGGGCAGTGACAACGTGGCACCGGGTGTCAGCGCGAACACCAACGCCATCAGCGCGGACATCGCGGCGAAGCTGACCGCGATCGGGCCACCGGCCGCCAACGCGAGCACCCAGGCACGCCCGGCCCGCGTCGCCGGACCGCCGGGCGCGGTGTGATCGGCCCTGTCGTCAGCACTGCCGACGGGGCTGTCGGGCCGGTCGGTGAGGGTTGCCACCAGCCCACTGTGACAAACGGCGTGGCTCACGCGAGCGAGCCACGCCGTGCCGACCCTGCCACCAATGGCTGGCAGCGATGCTTTCGTTGGCGAACGGTGATGTGGTGACCGCCGCGCGATCAGTGCTCGGACGAACCGCCCTCGCCGCCGGCGGGCGGCTGGGTGATCTGACCGGGCTGCTGCATGAACGCGGTCGGTGCCATCCGCGGCGGCTGCTGCGCCGCCTGGTCATGCGGTGCCTGCTGCTGCGGCTGCTCATGCGGCTGCTGCGGAGGCGCGAAATGCTGGGTCGCCTGTGGCTGGCCATACTGCTGACCCTGGACCGGCTGTTGCGGCTGGCCATACTGCTGCTGCGGCTGGCCATACTGCGGCCCCTGCGGCGGCATGGGGTGACCGAACCCGGCGGACGGCGGCGGGAACCCGGCAGGCGGCCCGTACGGCACGGCCGGGCGTGGCGCCAGCTTGATGACCTCGTACTCCATCAACAGCGCCACGACCGCGAGCACCGCCTGGATCAACGCGAAGATCAGGATGATGACGCGCAGCGCGGCACCCGAGCCCGCCTGGATGACGCTCAACAGCGTCAACAGCCCGCCCACCACGCTGAGCACGGTGCCGATGGGCAGCGTGCGTGGGGCCTTGGGCAGCAACTGCAGCGCGGCCAGCAGGCCACCGGTCAGCAGCAGGGCGATGTCCAGACCGAGATCACCGGCGACATCGGCGAACCCGCAGATGTACGCGACCAGCGCCGGCACGAGGACCAGGAGCGAAAGCTGCTGTGCCAGCGTCATCCTGGCGAACGGATTGGACGCCGAACCGGGCGTGTGACCCGGTCGCGGCTGCCCCGGCGGTGGGCCGTAGGCGGGGTTGTGCTGCTGGGGTTGCGGACCGGGGTAATTGCCCGGGACCCCGGTGGGAACGGACATGAGAACGGCTCTCCCTTGGCGACAAAGGTGTGATGCCGGATACGACAACTGGATACGACAGCCGGATACGACAGCGTTGGCGAGACCGAACGCCACCCTAGCGAACCAGGCATGCCGTATCGGTAAAGCCGCAACAAGGACAGCACAACAGCGATCGGGCAGTTGAGAAAGGGCAGCGGGAAAAGCAGTGGCGGACACAGCGTGGGCCGGCCAACCAGAGGCTGACCGGCCCACGCCACATGCCCGATGTCGGTGCGTCAGTGCAGCGCCTTGACAGCCTGGCGAGCCAGTTCGGCGGTCTCGCTCGGGGTCTTGCCGACCTTCACGCCGGCCGCCTCCAGAGCTTCCTTCTTCGCCGCCGCCGTGCCGGACGAACCGGACACGATGGCGCCGGCGTGGCCCATCGTCTTGCCCTCGGGAGCGGTGAAACCGGCGACGTAGCCGATGACCGGCTTGGTCACGTGCTCCTTGATGTACGCGGCCGCGCGCTCCTCGGCGTCCCCACCGATCTCGCCGATCATGACGATCACTTCGGTCTCGGGGTCGTCCTGGTAGGCCTGCAGCGCGTCGATGTGCGTGGTGCCGATGACCGGGTCACCGCCGATGCCGACCGCGCTGGAGAAGCCGACGTCGCGCAGTTCGTACATCATCTGGTAGGTCAGCGTGCCGGACTTCGACACCAGGCCGATGCTGCCCGGGCCGGTGATGTCGGCCGGGATGATGCCGGCGTTCGACTTGCCGGGGCTGATCAGGCCGGGGCAGTTCGGGCCGATGAGGCGGGTCCTGTTGCCCTTCGAGCCGGCGTAGGCCCAGAAGTAGGCGGTGTCGTGCACCGGCACGCCCTCGGTGATCACGATGCAGAGTGGGATCTCCGCGTCGATCGCCTCGACCGCGGCGGACTTGGTGAACGCCGCCGGCACGAACACGACCGACACGTTCGCGCCGGTCTTCTCGATCGCCTCGGCCACGGTGCCGAACACCGGCAGCAGGGTGCCGTCGAAGTCGAGCTGCTGGCCCGCCTTGCGCGGGTTCACGCCGCCGACCACGTTGCTACCGGCCTTGAGCATCCGCTTGGTGTGCTTGGTGCCCTCGGAACCGGTGATGCCCTGGACGATGATCTTGCTGTTCTCGTTCAGGAAGATTGACATTCCTCACACCCCCGCGGCAGCGAGCTGGGCGGCCTTGTCGGCAGCGCTGTCCATTGTTTCCACCAGTGTGACGCCCGGCAGGCCCGCATCGGTGAGAATCCGCCGGCCCTCCTCGGCGTTGTTGCCGTCGAGCCGGACCACGATCGGCCTGTTCACCGGGTCGCCCCGGCTGGCCAGCAGCTCGAACGCCGCCACGATGCCCTTGGCCACCTCATCGCAGGCGGTGATGCCACCGAACACGTTCACGAACACGCTGCGCACATCCGGGTCGGACAGGATGATCTCCAGGCCGTTGGCCATCACCTCGGCGGAGGCACCGCCACCGATGTCGAGGAAGTTGGCCGGCTTGACACCGGAGTGCCGCTCGCCGGCGTAGGCCACCACGTCCAGGGTGGACATGACCAGACCGGCGCCGTTACCGATGATGCCGACCTCGCCGTCCAGCTTGACGTACTGGAGGTGCTTCTCCTTGGCCTTGGCCTCCAACGGGTCCTCGGCCTGCTTGTCCACCAGGGCCGCGTGACCCTCGTGCCGGAACCGCGCGTTGTCGTCCAGCGTGACCTTGCCGTCCAGGGCGATGATCTTGTCCTGCGGGTCGCGGACCAGCGGGTTGACCTCAACCAGCGTGGCGTCCTCGCCGACGAACACGTCCCAGAGCTTCACGATCGCGTCGGCCACACCGTCGGCCACCTCGGCCGGGAACTTCGCGGCGGCCACGATCTCGTGGGCCTTGGCGTCGTCCACCCCGGTGATCGGGTCCACCTGCACCCTGGCCAGCGCCTCGGGCTTCTCCACCGCGATCTGCTCGATCTCCATGCCGCCCTCGACGGACGCCATGGCCAGGAAGGTGCGGTTGGCCCGGTCGAGCAGGAACGAGAAGTAGTACTCCTCGGCAATGTCGCTCGCCGGCGTGACGAGCACCCGGTGCACCGTGTGTCCCTTGATGTCCATGCCCAGGATGGCGCCGGCTTTGGCCTGCGCCTCATCGGCGGTCTTGGCCAGCTTCACGCCGCCGGCCTTCCCCCGCCCGCCGGTCTTCACCTGAGCCTTGACAACGACCGTCTGGCCGAACCGCTCGGTCGCGGCCCGCGCCTCTTCCGGCGTGGTGGCCACGGCGCCGGGCAGCACCGGCACACCGTGTGCGGCGAAGAGATCCTTCGCCTGGTACTCGTACAGGTCCACTCAGAATCTCCTGACTACGGCAACGAGGTTGCTGCTCCAGCAGCCAAAACCCGGTTGTTCTCCGACCCTACATCGCTGTGATCGCGACCCCGGTGAGGTCTTTCACCGCCTGTGGACAACCTCGAGTCCGGTGCCGTGCAGCGCTTTGGCGGCCATCTCGAAGCGTCGATCGTCACCACCAACGCCGGCCTGGCGACCATCACATGGATTCGCCCGCCCATGGCTCCCACCTCATCATCGAGGGCCGCGTGCGCGAGGGTAAGCCAGCCGAGTACTCCCGACGACCAAGGTCCGCACATTTGTGACCACTGTCTCTAGACGGACAGCCGTTGTCCGGTCGGGTACCCGGTCAACGCCCGGCTGAACGCCGCGCCGCCCAACCGGCCACACCGGCACCAATGACGAGGATAACCGCGCAGGCCACGGCCCACCAGGCGCCGTCCGCCGCGCCCACCGCGGCGTCATGGGAGCGGGTCAGTGGCAGCTCCAGGAACCGCACCAGTGCCACACCGGCCGCGCCGAGCAGCAACGCCGCGCCGCGCGCCGGACGGCAGAACGGCGCCAGCGCGGCGGCCCCGGCCACCGCCAGCAGCGCCAGCACCAGACCCCATGACGCCACCCGGAAGTCCGACCACAACGCGGCCACCAGGTAGTTGCCGCGCAACACCGGCAGGCCGAACGCACCGAACGACAGCAGGACCGCCAGCACCGCGGGCGGGACCAGCCACCGTTGCAACGGCACCTGGGTGATATCGACATCGTCGCGCTCGACGCCACCGGCGAGACCCGCGCAGGCGCCGGCCGCCAGCGCGGCCAACACGGCGAGCGAGATCAGCCAGGCGCCGGAGTCCAGCGTCACCCCGTCGATCGCGGCCGCGCTCAGCGCCGCGTCGATCGCGCTCGCGGCGGTCAGTGGGATGGCGACCCAGCCGAGCGCCAGCGCAGGCCGGACCGTGGCCGCCCAGCGCGGCACGAACAGCGCCACGGACAACACGCCGACCAGCACCGCCGCCGGCAGCAGCAATCGTCCGGCCGCGGCATCCGGCTGCGGGAAGTCCGCGGGCAGCGCCGGCATGCCCGAGAACAGTGGAGCGAACGCGCCGCCGAGCGCCAGCAGCGCCGCCGCCAACCCGAACACCCCGGTGAACAGCTGCAACCGGTGCTGCCCGGGCAGCGTCACCTCGGCGGGCTCGGTCGCCTCGACCGCGCCCGGCTCGTGCACCGTCCGTCCGGCGAAAGCGGCCAGCACGGCCAGGCCGATCGCGGCGACCAGGGCGAGATACGGCCCCCAGGCCGGGCTCAGTCCGCGCACCGCCAATCCGGACACGATCCGGGGCAGCGCCAGCGTGACCACCATGGCCGAGGTGCCGAGTAGCCAACCGCGTGCCGCGCCACCATCGGTGGTGCCCGCCCCGATCACCGCCGCCGCCAGCACCGCGACGGCGATCAGCAGGCCGCCGGCCACCACCAGTGTTGGCGCGTCCAGCGTGTCCGGCGCCAGCAGGAACACGTCCGACGACGAGAACGGCGCGCTGATCAGCCCGAGCGCGGCCGCCGCGCCCAGGCACAGGCCGGCGACCAGCGAGCCCTGCCGGTTGCCAGGCCGATTCGGCTCGGCGACCACCCTGGCGGGATCGATCGTGCCCCGGTCGGCCCCGCTGTGATCAACCCTGCCCTGATCAAGACGGCCCTGATCAACCCTGCTCCGGTCGATGCCCTGCCCCACCGCGAACAGGCCGGCGACGATCGTCAGCGCCGACCCGAGCAGCAACAGCCAGGCGCCCGGCCCGCCGTGCAGCGCCGCGAGGGTGGTCGGCAGTGCCAGCTCGGGACGCTCCGCCAGGCTGCCGTTCACGGCGAGTTGGGCGTCCATGACCAGTTGGCCGGGCGCGATCAGCGCGGCCGCCTTCAGCGCCCCCGCGACCGCCGACGACCGGCCGCGCAGCGCGAACCCGACCGCGACCCCGGCCGGCACCAGGCCGAGCACGAACAGCAGGGGCCGGGACTCGAATCCCGCCGGGGTGTCCGGTCTGACCATCGGCGACAACGGCCCAACGGCCAGCAGCGCCCCACCCACGACGGCCGTGGCGAGTGCCGCTCGCAGCGGGGCGGGTAGGTCCGACCACCCGGTGGCCGGCTGTGATCGGCCAGCCACCGAACGAGCCTCCCGTGATATCCGCTCGGTCACCGCACTGACGCTAGCAAGCCCGTCCCGTCCAGTCCCAGGGCCGCGCGGCTCGGGTTTGACATGACACCCGATCTGATCACGTGATCGAAATCATGTTCAGTGATCGCCGCCGGTTGTTCGCGGTTGTGGCCCCTCGACACCGGACGGTGATGTGAACCATGGACAGGAAACCGTTGCCTGTCACGACACGGTATGGCTACTGTCCCCATGGTCACTGTCACGGTCTGGTTACGACGACACCGACGGGTCGGTAAACCATGCGAGAAGCACACGTCTTAGCGGCACCACGGGGATACGCGGGCGGTCACGCCGGCGGCTACCCCGACGGTTACGCCGGTGGTCGGGCGTATGCGACCGAGTACCGCTTCCCGGACCAGGACCCGGACGGCCGCTACCAGGCCGCCGATTCCCGCCGCGGTGACGACTCCTATCCCGGTGACGACCGCGACTACCCCGGCGATCGAGACTATCCGGCCGAGGACGACCGGGACCGCGACTCGGCCGACTACCCGGCTGACGACCGTGACGATGACATCGACCGTGACCACGACCGTGACCACGACCGGGACGACGAGGCCGACGGCGATTCCGCGGACCGGAAGTTCCGCGCGCCCACCGCTCGGCTGCGCGGCCGGGTGATGATGGCCGCGGTGGCCGTCGGCGCCTTCGCCGCGGCCGGCGCCTGCCACTCGCTGTTGCCCGTGTTCGGCCAGCAACCACAGCAGTCCGGTTCCGCGACCGATCTGCGCGACGTCGCCGTCGTCACCACGACCGGGAACGACCAGCAGTCGCTGGCCGTGACACCGGCACCGCGCAGCACGGACGCGGCGACCGAGGCGCGCCAGTTGACGGTCAGCCAGCAGCTGATCGGCCAGCCCAACATCACCGGTGCCGCCAACGCATCGGCCAGCACCGCCGGCTATGTCCGGCCCGCGCAGGGCACGTTGACCTCGACGTTCGGCGGGCAGTACGGCCAACTGCACTACGGCATCGAGATCTCCAACTCCAAGGACACCCCGATCGTCGCCGCCGCGCCCGGCGTGATCATCGCCGCCGGTCCGGTCAACGGCTACGGGCTGTGGGTGAAGGAGCAGCTCTCCGACGGAACGATCCTGGTCTACGCCCGGATGGACTCGTACTCGGTGCGGGTCGGCCAGCAGGTCAGTGCCGGCCAGCAGATCGCGCTGATGGGCGACCGCGGGTTCAGCGCCGGCGGCTGCTCGCTGCACTTCGAGGTGTGGCAGGCCGGCACGACCAAGCGGATCGACCCGGTGGCCTGGCTTAACCAACAGGGCGTCACCCTCTAAGGTTCCGGCGTCCCAGGCGGCGCTGGCCGGCGTTCTCGGCGGCTCGCGCACCGGAAGTGCGCCACAAGCGATTGAGGCGAGAGGGGCGCGAGCTCGCTCGCGTCTCCGAGCCGATTGAGCTTGTTGACTGTTGGTCGGCGCGAAGCGCCGACCAACAGGATCACGCTCCCTGCGGCCTTGCACCGCATCCACCTGGAACGCCGGAACTCGTTGGGGATTAGGGCGCGCGGGTTCCGCGCAACTTCAGTAGGTCACGCGGGCTGCGGCACGTTGGCCCACATGAACCCCGAACGGCGGTCACTGGGCCATCTCGGCGCCGGCGCCGGCGGGCTTGCCGGTGTAGGCGTAGCGGATCGCGGCGGCGACGATGCGCAGGTCGGGCGGTGGTAGGCCCGGGGAGGTTACCCAGGTCAGCTCGTCGCGGCCAGGATGGCGGGTCGGCGGCAGGTGCACGACCCAGGATGAGCCGGGCATGCCGTGCGCGTAGCCGACGTCCAGCCCGGCGAGCAGATCGCCGACGCGTTCCGCGTCGTGCACGGCATCCACATGCGGACGGGTGAGGAACACCCACCGGGGCCGGCCACCCGGCACGTCGATCACCGGTGCGGCGACGCCGGCCCGGCCGAGCGCGGCGGCGGTGTGGTGCCCGATCCCTCGCGGCACGCTCAACGCCTCGAATCGGTGCGGATACGCCCACACCACGGTTCCCGAGCAGAACGCCGGCCAGTCGAAGGCGGTCCGATACGCGATCGCGGCCGCCTGCCAGCGGGTGAGTGCCGGGCGCGGTTCGTTCTTCATTGGCCGTTCATTTCCCGCTCGCCGGCTTCTCCAGCGCGGCGCGCAGCCGGGGTGCCGGCATCCCGCACAACTGCGCCAACAGGGTCAGCGCGTTGTGATCAAGGAAGACCGTGTGGTCCCGCCAGTTGATCGACCGCAACCGCTGCTCGGCCCACCGTCGCGCCGGGCCTAGGTCTTCTCGTTCCACCATGGCGAGCGCTCGCAGGTCGACCTCCACGAGGTCGCGGTCCTGCGGCCGCAACCGCCGGTGGACCCGGGATACCAGCAGCTCCGGCGGCACGCCGAGCGCGTTGGCGAGATCGAACAGTCTCGGCACCGGCATCACCCGGGTGCCGAGTTCGTATGTCGCCAGCGTCTGCATGGCGATGTCCAGCTTGGCCAGCCGGATCAGTTCCTCGCGCGTCCAGCCCCGTTCCTGGCGAACCCGACGGAGTTCGACGCCCAGCAGCGATGAGCAGCGCACACTGTCCACGATCACGCGGACATTCCTCCCCAGACATGGTGGGAGCGGCGGGATAGGGGCGGTGGGGGACACCGTCGCAGGCGTGGCCCCTACCCCACCGCATGACCCGCCGGCGGGCCACGACCCCGCCGACACGGAGATCATGTCGGGTGCACATGCACCCCGTCAATGACCCGATCGGGTGATCCCGCACGGCGGCCATTGCGGATACGCTCGCGACCATGGTTGCCACTCCATCGCGACGCAAGCGCAAACTCGGCGCTCATCTCCGGGACGTCCGGGACAAGAACGGCATGGACATGTCGGACGCCGCCGCGGTGCTGCGCGTCTCCCAGTCCACCGTCAGCCGGTTCGAGACCGGGTATCTCCGTCCCGGCTGGGCCGTGATGCTGACCCTGTTGGACGCCTACCAGGCCGGTGACGTCGACCGGGCGACCGCCAAGGCGCTGTGGGAGCAGGCCGAGGAGTCCCTGCCCCGCATCGACCTGCCGGGCCCGGCGCCCAAGGAGTACCGGCTGTTCCTGCGCGCCGAGACGGAGGCGAGCGCCGAGCGGGTGATCGCGCCGATGGTCGTGCACGGCCTGCTGCAGACCCCCGACTACGCCGAGGCGCTGTGCCGCGCCGGTCACCGCTTCCACGATCCGTCGGTCCGGGTGGCGCGCTATGTCGCCAGTTGGATGCGGCGCCAGCAACGGCTGTCCGAGGCCAACCCGCTGCGGCTGCACGCGCTGCTCGACGAGATGACCCTGCGGCGCGAGGTCGGCGGCGCCCACGTGCTCCGTGACCAGCTCCGGCACCTGGTCACGCTGGCCGACCGGGACAACATCACCATCCAGGTGATTCCCTGCTGTGTCGGCGCCTACGGGACCATGTCCGGGCCGTGGACCATCCTCGACTTCGAGGGCCCGAACGAGCAGCCCGTGGTGTATCTGGAGCACCCGCTCGGCGGCGTGATGGTGGAGGACGGCCGTGAGGTCGAGCGGTTCACCGACAACTTCGCGGACATCACCACGCTCGCGCTGAACACCGACGACTCGGTCGCGTTCATCGAGAAGGTCGCCAGCGAACTTCCGGCCAGCTGACGGCGAGATACCTCCGGTGTCCCGGGCGGATGCCAGCTAAGGCCGCAGGCCGCCTGCCCTACTCGCGCACTCGGAACCCGCGCGTCTCTGAACCCCAGGACTGTTCCTGCGTTCCAGGTGGATGCGGGCCAAGGCCGCAGGGACGCGTGGTCCTGTTGGTCGGCGCTTCGCCCCGACCAACAGTCGACAAGCTCGATCGGCTCGGAGACGCGAGCGAGCTCGCGCCTCTCTCGCCTCAGTCGCTTGTGGCGTGCTAAGGCACGCGAGCGTCCTGAGAACGCCGGCCCTCGCCACCTGGGACGGCGGAACCGCCGGCTGGGACGGCGGCTAGAGCTTGACCATGGGGACACTGCCTATCAGCATCAGCTTGATCTTCCCGGCCGAGCCGAAGTCGATCGTGGCGGTCGCGCGGGCTCCGATGCCGTCGGTGGCGATCACCGTGCCCAGCCCGTACTTGTCGTGGCTGACCCGGTCACCCACGTCCAGCGACAGCGCGGGCGTGTTCTGCCAGCCCTTGAACGGGGTGGTGCGCATGCCGCGCGCGGCCAGGCCGGCCTGGGCCGAGTCGGAGCCGATCAGCCCCCGTCCCCAGGAGGACGGCGCGCTCGGCGCGGACGGGGCCGGCTCGGTCCGGCGCCATTCGACCAGCTCGTCCGGGATCTCGTCCAGGAAGCGGGACGCCGGGTTGGTGATCGGCTGTCCCCATGCCGACCGCACCAGCGCGCGGGACAGGTAGAGCCGCTGCTTCGCCCGGGTGATGCCGACATACGCCAGCCGGCGTTCCTCGGCGAGTTCGGCGGGATCGCCCAGGGCACGCAGGTGTGGGAAGACGCCGTCCTCCCAGCCGGTGCAGAACACCACCGGGAACTCCAGGCCCTTGGCGGTGTGCAGGGTCATCAGGGTGACCACGCCCTCGTCCGAGTCGGGCACCGAGTCCGAGTCGGCGACCAGCGCGACCCGCTCCAGGAAGGCGGCCAGCGTGCTCTGCTCCGCCGCCAGGGCCGCGTCTGCCGCTTCGATGTCGGCCGCTTCCGTGTCAGCGGTGTCGTCAGCGGCGTCGGTGTCGGCAGCATCGCCGGTCGTGTCGCCGGACCCGCCGGCCGTGTCGACCGTGCCGCCGGTGCCGGCCTCCGGGGCCAGCGCCAGAGACTGGGTGAACTCCCGGGCCACCGTGACCAGCTCGTCCAGGTTCTCCAACCGGCCGGCGTCCTGCGGATCGTCGCTGGCCTCCAGCTCGCCGCGGTAGCCGGTGCGGTCCAGCACCGCCATCGCCAGGTCGGCCACGTCCGTGCCGTCGTCGTCGACCAGCGCCCGCAGCTCGTCGAGCATCTCCACGAACCCGCTGATCGCGTTGCGGGACCTCGGGTTGAGCAGCGGCACCCGGCCCTCGGCGGCATCCCGCAGCGCGGCCGCGAACGAGATCCGCTGCTGCTCGGCGTGGTTCGCGACGACGGCCTCGGCACGCGCGCCGATGCCGCGCTTCGGCACGTTCAGAATCCGGCGCAGGCTCACCGTGTCGTCCGGATTGGCGAGCACCCGCAGATAGGCCAGGATGTCCCGGACCTCGCGCCGCTCGTAGAAGCGCACCCCGCCGACCACCCGATAGGGCAGCCCGAGCCGGATGAAGATCTCCTCGAAGACCCGGGACTGGTTGTTGGTTCGGTAGAAGACCGCGATCTCGCCGTTGGCCGCGTCTCCGGCGTCCACCAGCCTGTCGATCTCCCCGGCCACGAACGCGGCCTCGTCATGTTCGTTGTCGGCGACGTAGCCGACGATCTTCTCGCCGGCGCCGGCGGACGTCCACAGCCGCTTGTCCCGGCGGTCCGCGTTGCGCGCGATGACCGCGTTCGCGGCGGACAGGATCGTCTGCGTGGAGCGGTAGTTCTGCTCCAGCAGGATCGTCCGGGCCCGCGGGTAGTCGTGCTCGAACTCCACGATGTTGCGGATGGTGGCGCCGCGGAAGGCGTAGATCGACTGGTCGGCGTCGCCCACCACGCACAGCTCCGACGGCTCCACGCCACCGGCCGTCGAGTCGGTCCCCACCAGCTCGCGGACCAGCACGTACTGGGCGTGGTTGGTGTCCTGGTACTCGTCCACCAGGACATGCCGGAACCGCCGGCGGTAGTGCTCGGCGGTGTCCGGGAAACCGCGCAGCAGGTCGACCGAGCGCATGATCAGGTCGTCGAAGTCCAGCGCGTTGGCCTGGGTCAGCCGCTGCTGGTACAGGGTGTAGACCTCGGCGGTCTTGCGCTCCAGGTCGTCGCCGGCCGCGTCGGCCGCGGCGATCGGGTCCATCAGCTCGTTCTTCAGGTTCGACACCCGGGCGGCCAGTGTCCGGGCCGGGTACCGCTTCGGGTCCAGATCGAGATCCCGGGCCACCAGGGTGATCAGCCGGCGCGTGTCGTCACTGTCATATATGGAGAAATTCGAACTCATGCCCAGCGTCTTCGCCTCGAAGCGGAGCAGCTTGCCGCACATCGAGTGGAACGTGGACACCCACATCGTGTTCGCCCGTGGCCCGACCAGGTCGACCACGCGCTCCTTCATCTCGGCCGCGGCCTTGTTGGTGAAGGTGATCGCCATGATCTGGCCCGGATGCGCGCCACGCTCGGCGAGCAGATAGGCGATCCGCCGGGTCAGCACGCGCGTCTTCCCCGAGCCGGCGCCGGCCACCACCAGCAGCGGCGCGCCGGCATGCGTGACGGCCTCCCGCTGCGGTGGGTTGAGATCGGCGAGCAGGGACGCGGCATCGCGCCGGCCAGCGGTCGCCGACCTGCCGGACCGTGCTGAAGTGGGGAGATCGAACAACGCGCTCATCGGAACTCCACGGTACCCGGAGGGTGTGACCAGGTGACGCAGTCGACAGGTGTTCGACCCGGCGTCACCGCTGTGACAGAATGGTGCCGTGCGCACCCCCGCCGCTCAGTACGAGTTTTTCTACGGGATCCGGACTCCGGTTCCCGTGGTCAGGTAGCGCGCACAGACCATTGAAGCCCCGGAGTCCTGCGGACCCGGGGCTTTCTCGGGCCCAGAACCGGACTCCCGCACCCGCTGGAGAACCAGGATGAACGCCGTCACATCGAACGAACAGCCCAACGAGGCAACCGAGTCGAGCGAGAGTGGGCCGAGCGACAGCGACGGCCAGCCGGACATCTCCGATCTGCGCAAGGAGATCGACTGGCTGGACTCCGAGATCCTGCGGCTGGTCGCGCGGCGCACCGAGGTGTCCCAGTTGATCGGGGCGACCAGGATGGCGGCGGGCGGCACCCGGATCGTGGTCAACCGTGAGATGGACGTGCTGGCGCGGTACCGGAGCCTGGGGCCGGAGGGCCGCAAGCTGGCCATGGTGCTGTTGAACCTGGGGCGCGGACCACTGGGCCGCTGAACAACCAGCCCGATCGCCCCCTGTCTCGGGGTTCCACGCGGAAATCAGGGACTAATCAGGGTCGAACTCAGGGTCGTGAGCGTGGCCGGCGCGGGCGCCGAGCGGGCACACTGGACTCATGTTTGAACTGATCGCCGTGATCATCGCGCTGGCGGGACTTGTCACCGCTCTCGCGCACGACGGCTACCTCGCGATGTTGGGCTCGGCGGCGAACCGCCGTGCCGGGGGCGAACCGGTCGCACGGTTCGTCCGGAGCCGGTGGCCGGTGGCCGGTGGCGCCACCGCGGCCGGGCTGCTCGCGTTGCTGTTGGCTTTCGGCAGTCTCGCGCCCGAGGTGCTCGCCATCCTGATCGGCGGCGGCACCGGCCTGGTCGCCAGCAGGGCACTGCAGACCACCCGGAACAAGTTCCGCAACGGTGGCGCCGCGGGCCGCTGAGGGTCGCTGACGACCCCGCCGATCCCGGTTCACCCATTCGGTCGGTCTCTGCCGCTTCGCCTGTTCTTCACCTCGCGGTCCCGCGACGCACCACCTAGTGTCTGTCGCGGCTTTCCCGAATGGCCGATCGGTGAACAGGGACCACTTCCACATGATGTGCGGACGACGCTCCGCGACCGACCCGGAGCGACGAGTATTCCCCGACCGCCCGCGCGGCGACGGTGATATTCACGATGATGACCGTGTCGACCGTGTCGATGATGTCGACCGTGTCGATGATGTCGACTGCGCCAACTGTGTCGGCGGTGTCGACAGTGTCGACGATGTCGACAGTGCGGACGGCACCGCGGACCCGGACGGCACGGACGGCCTGGGGTCGTTCAACCTGGGCACCGTGCCGGCGTCCGTCACCCCACCCAGGAGCTGGCGACTGGCCGGCTGGTTCATGGTCGTCTCGGCGGCCGCCGCGCTGATCGGGCTGTTGGCGGTCACGGCCCAGCTGGTCACGCCGGTCGATGCCACCCGTCACGTCGAGGCGCTGCCCGACTTCCCCACCGCCGCCCCACTGATCGGCACGCCCGGACCGGACCTACCGGCGTCGGACGGCTCACCGGCCCGGTCGGCCGCGGGGCGCGCCACCGGCATGGTCAACACGGCGATGATCGAGTCGAGTCAGGCCGGGACCCTGCCGGGCACCGCGCCAGCCGGATCCGGAACGCCACTCGGTGCGCTCACCAGCCCCACGATGACCGGACCGGCGAGTCCGGCCCTGGTCCCGCCGGCCAGCGGCGGCTCGGTGTCGGTGACCACCACGGCGACCGCTGGCACGCCCACGGACACGGATTCGGTCCCACCGATCGTCGCGGTGACCGGCGATGACGGCCACCTGACCCTGCGGAAGGCCACCTGGTTGACCACCTCGGACGACGTTCCCACGAGCGCGAATCCGGGCGGCTAGTCACACCCTCGGACGACATCAGAATGGGTGTCGGCCGAGGCTGACAGGCCCGACAGAGACCGCAGATACACCCTTGTGAGTGAAGGGTTCGACCGCTTACCGCCGTAATAGGGTGCTCCGCCGATGGACACTGGTCCACGGTCGCGGCACCCGGTAACCATGGCGGCGGGCACAACCCGCTTATGAATGGCTACGGAGGCGTTCCCGTGGATCGGCCGCGGACGGCGCATCGGCGGCGAGACGCCGCCAACTCAATCACGGTGGTGGAGCTCATCAGGCGGCAGAACGGCAATGATGATCGCGGCGATGATCGCGCCGATCACGTGCCGGCCGGCGCGGCACCGATACCCGAGCCGATGTCACGGCAGATCACCGGGCCGATGTTCCAGTGGGTCGGTGAGCGGATCCCCCAGCAGCGCCTGGCCGAACTGCTCGGGCCCGCCGAGGTGGATCAGCCGCCGACGCGGCCCAGTCGAACCGCCCGTGCCGCGAAGCTCATCGGGCTGTTCGTTGGCGTGCTGGCGTTGTGCGCCTCGCTCGTGGTCGCCGCGACGCTGGCCCAGCATCGGCAGCGCCCGGCCCTGGTGGTGATTCCTGCCACAGTGCCCACCGAGGTCACCGGGGTGGACGCGCTGCGCCCGGACGCGCTCGCGAAGGCGCTCGGCGAGCGGATTCCAAGCCAGAGCCCGGTATCGACGGCGCCAAGTGCGGCCAGCGCCACACCGAGAAGCACGACATCACCTCGGCCCTACAACGACAACGACGGTGGAAACAACGGAACGAGCGCCGTCGCCGCACCGCCCTCCGCCCCGGTCCGATCGGCCTCCGGGAGCCCGTCCATCTCCGCCAGCCCGTCCACCGCGCCGACCCAGCCCGCCAGCGAGGCGGCGCAGCAGGTGGTCCGTTCCTTCTTCCAACTGGTCACGACCAGCCCGAACTCGGCGCTCGCGCTACTCGACCCGTCGATGCTCGGGGCTGGCCGCGACGGGTTCATCCGGTCGTGGTCCGGCGTCAGCCAGGTGACCGTGCAGAGCGTCCGGGCCACGACGGCCGGCACGGTGCAGGCGGTGATCAGCATGCGGCTGCTGGACGGCACTCTCATGCGGGTCGTCGAGCTGCTCGATCTGACCTCCGGCAACCCGCCGCTGATCAACGGCGCCGCGCTGCTTTCCGCGCAGCGGGTGTAGTCCAAATGCCGCACACTGTCACCCATTCGGGCCACAGGCCGCTTCTGTACACTCCACGTGAACGCCTAACCTGGTGCGGTGCGTCTCCCGGGGAGTGGTACTTGTTCAGCGGCCGGCAATTGCCGGCCGCTGATCATTATCTCCCGCCGCAGGAGTGAGCACACTGGACGGGGGACTTGCGGGTGGACCGGGTGACGACAAGCGAAGGACGTCTGGTCGGAGGGCGCTACCGACTGGACAAGAAGATCGGCAGCGGCGCCATGGGTGTCGTGTGGCAGGCATACGACGAGCGACTCCGTCGCGCCGTGGCCGTCAAGCAGCTGCGCCTCGAGCCTGGCCTCGAAGACAGCGAGGCAAACGAGGCCCGCGAACGAGCCATGCGCGAGGGCCGGATCGCCGCCCGTCTGCACCACCCGAACGCGGTGTCCGTGTTCGACGTGGTCGACGAGGATGACTCGCCCTGGCTGGTGATGGAGTACGTGCCGTCCCGCAGCCTCGCGAGCGAGCTGACCGAGCGCGGTGTGCTGCCGCCCGAGGAGGTCGCCTGGATCGGCGCGCAGGTCGCGTCGGCGCTGGCGGCCGCCCACGAGGCCGGCATCGTGCACCGGGACATCAAGCCGGCCAACGTGTTGCTGGGCAACAGCGGCGTCGTCAAGATCACCGACTTCGGCATCTCCCGGGCGGTCGGCGATGTCACCGTCACCAAGACGGGCCTGATCGCCGGAACGCCGGCCTATCTGGCGCCCGAGGTGGCGTACGGCCGCAGCCCCGAGGCGCCGTCGGACGTGTTCTCGCTGGGCTCGACGCTGTACGCGGCGGTCGAGGGCGAGCCACCGTTCGGCACGTCCGAGAACACCCTGGCCCTGCTGCACAACGTGGCGGCCGGCCGGATCCTGCCGGCGCAGCGGGCCGGCGTCCTGACCGATGTGCTGGACCGGTTGCTGGACCCCGATCCGCAGCGGCGACCCACCGCCGCGCAGGCCGCGCACTGGCTGGACTCGATCGCCCGGGGCAGTCGGCCCAATCTCACCCCGCTGGCCGAGGGAACCACCTCGTTGATGGGCGGTGGCGGCCCCTACGCGCCGACCCAGGTGGCGCGCACGGCGCTGTCCAGCCGTCCGCCGACCGCCACGACCGCGATCCCCCGGACGCAGACCACGCAGCCCGAGCCCGAGGAGGAGCGGCCCCGCCGGAGCAGGGGACCGGCAGTGCTGCTCGGCATCGGCGCGGTGGCGATCATCGCCCTGCTGGCGGCCCTGTTCGCCAGCAACCTGTTCAACAACCACAGTGGCTCGCAGACCCCGCCGGGCGCGGACACTACGCAGGTCTCGACCGTCACGACACCGAACCAGCAGATCCCGCTGACGACGGGCCGGCTGGCG
>DASVLX010000250.1:0-8461 GCA_036384655.1 Pseudonocardiaceae bacterium | reverse complement strand
ACGACGGCCGCGATGATCAGGAAGTTGATCACGGCGGTGATCACCGTGTCGAAGTGCATGATCGTGTTCGGGTTGCTCGGGTTGAGCTGGATGGCCAGGCCCTTGACGTTCGCACCGCCGATCAACGCGACCAACGGGTTGATCAGGTTGGTGACCACCGATGTCACCACCGCGGTGAAGGCGGTACCGATGACCACCGCGACCGCGAGATCGAAGATGTTTCCGCGGAGGATGAATTTCTTGAAGCCTTCGAACATTCCCGGTTTCCCTCCTGTTGGCGGTGCCGCTTGGACCGTTTGGCCGATCACTGCTTAGCGGAGCGTAACCGCAATTGGCCGATCGAGTGCCGCCACGGCAACCCGTGTCGCCACCGTCCGGGGCAGCGCCAGCACCACCAGGCAACCACGTTGACCGGCCGAATTGTCCTTTCCCAGCACGGCGACCACGCTGGCGTCGGAGGCCAGCAGTTGGGTTTGTGGGCTCACCTGATCGGGTGAGGTGGCACCGCTCGTTACCACATCGACCCGGCTGCCGGGGCGCAGCAGATCCGCGATTCCCGGATCGGCCAACCGAACCGGCACCGAAGCCGCGTCCGGATCGGACGCCGAGAGGCCGGTCGCGGCGGGGCCGAGCAGCCGGACGTCGGTGATGGGTTCACCGGCCCGCACCGGACCGTCCAGCACATGGCCGAGGGCCGCGTCCGGACGGGACAGGGCGCCGGCCGGGGCGAACTGGCCGGGCAGCCGCCGCACCGTCAGATCGGCCGGCGCGAGCCGGCCAGGTGCCAGATCATGCGCGGCGACCAGGACGTCCACCGTCGGCGGGCCCTCGGCGGCGGCCGGCCGCAGCGCGAGCACCCCGGCCACGATGATCAGCCCGACCGCCAGTAGTCGGCGCAGCGCGAGCACTCGCGGCCATCGACGGCGGCCCACGAGCCTCGTCAGCAGCGCGGCGAGCCGGTCGGCGGGCAGCGGAGCCAGCCTGGCGTTTCCGGTGTCGGACATGGCGTTCTCCCCTGTCAGTCAGGACGGCCGATCAGGACGGTTGATCGGTGTCGTGATCGACGCTAGGGGAACGCGGGGGACCTCGTCGCGATCTTGTCTCCGGCTGTGGACAACCGGCCCGCGACCGGCCGGCGATCGGCGTGCGGCGAGGAAAACCTGTGGATAACCCGGATCAGGAGGCCTTGGCCGCGGAGGTCGTGCCGCTGCCGCCACTCGACGTGCCACTCGACGTGCCGGTCGAGGCGCTGGACGACGAACTCGCGGACGCGCCATCGCCCTTGGCCGAGCTCTGCGCGGACGAACTGGCCGAACCGTTGTCACTCTTGCTGGACGAACTCGCCGTGCTGGACTTCCTGCCGCCGTTGGACGACGTCCGGTTGTCGGTGTGGTAAAAGCCGCTGCCCTTGAACACAATCCCCACCGCGCTGAACAGTTTGCGGAGGCGGCCCGAGCACTCCGGGCACTCTGTGAGCGCTTCGTCCGAGAAGGACTGCACGGCATCGAACCGGTGACCGCAAACGGTGCAAACGTACTGGTAGGTCGGCACGGTGGCTCCCTCCGCGGGCATTCCCGCGAACATCGTTTTGGCACTCGACATGACAGAGTGCCAATGAAATGATGCGCCAATCATGCCAGCCAGCGCAAATATCGAGCGCGGGGTCACAGCGTCGACGGGCATTCCAGCGCTCGCGTCGGTCAGGGTCGGGGTAGCGCCACCAGGCCGAGCCGGGGTGTGAGGACGGCCGTCATCCGCACGTCATGCGGCTCGTCCGGCAGCCGCGTCACCCACTCCTCGTCGCGAATCACGCCCACCAGCGCCGCACCCGCGGCGGCCAGCGGCAGGGAGCGGTCGTAGTGGCCGCCGCCGCGTCCCAGCCGCACGCCGAGCCGGTCCACGGCCAGCGCCGGCACCAGCACGGCCTGAGCGCGCCCGATGGCGGCCGGACCGAGCCGCCGGCCCGCGGGCTCCCGCAGCCCGTGCGGGCCCGGCACCAGTGAGTCCGGCCCGGTGTACTCGGTCCAGTCCAGCGGTGCGGCACCGGTTACCACCGGCAGCAGGACGCGGCGGCCGTCGGCCACCAGAGCGTCCAACATCGCCACCGATCCGGGCTCCGACCCGACCGGCACATATCCACAGATCGTGTTCCCTGTCACAGTGACAACGGCGGACGCCAGCGCATCGGCCTCGGCGGCACGCACCTGCACCGATACGGCGCGTCGAATGGCCAGGATCCGCTTTCTGCGGACTTCCTTGGAATCGCGATCTTCACCTGAACGGCCCACCGGTCGAGGCTAGGCTCACAACACATGAGCCCCACGAACGCCTTCCACACCGCCATCGTGCCTGCGGCGGGTCTGGGCACGAGGTTCCTGCCGGTCACCAAGGCGGTTCCGAAGGAACTGCTGCCGGTGGTGGACACGCCCGGCATCGAGCGGATCGCCGACGAGGCCGCACAGGCCGGCGCGGAACGCCTGGTGATCATCACCTCACCCGGCAAGGACGCGCTCGTCAAGTACTTCCAGCCGCAGCCGGAACTGGAGGCGGAGCTGGAGCAGCGCGGCAAGCCCGCACTGGCCGCCAAGGTGCGCCGGGCGCATGAGCTGATCCACGTCGAGACCGCCGTGCAGGAAAGAGCGCTCGGACTGGGGCACGCGGTGGGTTGCGCCGAAGCCAACCTCACCGACGACGACGAGGCCGTCGCGGTGCTGCTGCCCGACGACCTGGTGTTGCCGGTCGGCGTGTTGAACCGGATGGAGGAGGTTCGGGCCGAGTTCGGTGGCAGTGTGTTGTGTGCGTTCGACGTGCCGCGCTCGGAGATCTCCGCGTATGGCGTGTTCGACGTGTCGGAGACGGCGAACCCCGACGTCAAGCGTGTCGTGGGAATGGTGGAGAAGCCGGCGCCCGAGGACGCGCCGTCCACCTTCGCGGCCGCCGGGCGTTATCTGCTCGACCGGGCCGTGTTCGACGCCCTGCGGCGGATCACGCCGGGAGCCGGCGGTGAGTTGCAGCTCACCGACGCGATAGCGTTGTTGATCAAAGAAGGGCATCCCGTGCACGTTGTCGTGCATTCCGGTGAACGACACGACCTCGGTAATCCCGGAGGATTCATACGAGCCGCTGTTGACTTTGCATTGGACGACCCGGACTACGGACCGGGACTCCGTGATTGGTTGCGTAAGCGACTCGACAACTCCTGACGGCGCGTCTGACACGGCGGAGGCGCCGTCACACAGGCGAGGACCAGACCAGATGCGATCAGTAGACGAGCAGTTGGCCAAGGTGGTCGCGGCGGCGGTGCGCCCGGCCCCGGTTCGGGTGGCGATCTCCGAGGCCCAGAGCTTGCTGTGCGCGGAAGAGGTCATCGCCGAGCGCTCGTTGCCCGGTTTCGATCAGGCCGCGGTCGATGGGTACGCGGTGCGCAGCGTGGACGTGCAGGCCGCCGGCGGTGAGCCGGTGCGGCTGCCGGTCGTCGGCGAGATCCCGGCGGGGTCACGTCAGCCACGCCGGCTACAGCCCGGCCAGGCGGTCCGGGTGGAGACCGGCGCGCCGCTGCCGACGCTGGCCGACGCCGTGGTCCCCACCGGCTACACGGACGGCGGCGCGGCGAACGTGCTGGTCAACCAGCCCATCCCGTCGGCGGCGTTCGTCCGTCGCACCGGTGAGGATGTGCAGCCCGGCGATGTGGCGGTGCGCAAGGGTGCCGTCATCGGCGCGGCCCAGGTTGGTCTGCTGGCGGCGGTGGGTCGGGACAAGGTGCTCGTGCACCCACGGCCCAGGGTGTCGGTGATCTCGATCGGCGACGAACTGGTCGACGTCGAGCGCACGCCCGGTCCCGGTCAGGTTTACGACGTCAACTCCTACGCGCTGGCGGCGGCGGCGCGCGACGCCGGGGCCGAGGTGACCAGGGTCGGCATCGTGCCCGGCGAGCGCAAACGGTTGCGCGAGGTGGTCGAGGGCCGGTTGCTGCTGTCCGAGGTGGTCCTGATCGCCGGCGGCACCGGCGGGTCCTCCGGTGCCGAGGTCCACACCGCACTGTCCGAACTGGGCACGATCGACACGACCAGGGTGGCCATGCACCCGGGCTCGGCCCAAGGCTTCGGCCGGCTCGGGCCCGATCTGGTGCCCACGTTCCTGCTGCCCAGCAACCCGATGAGCGCGCTGGTGGTGTTCGAGGTCCTGGTGCGCCCACTGGTGCGGACCGCGCTGGGCAAGCGCAACGTGCACCGGCGGGTCATCCGCGCGCGGCTGCTGTCGCCGGTGTCGTCCACCAAGGGACGCAAGGGTTTCCTGCGCGGGCAACTGCTGCGGGAGAGTTCCACCGGCGAATACCTGGTGCAACCATTGGGAACGTCCGGATCGCATCTGCTGGCGTCACTGGCCGAGGCGAACTGCCTGATCCTGGTCGACGAGGACATCACGGATATCCCGGTCGGGGACGATGTGCCGGTGGCGTTCCTGGCGCAGCGCGGATAGCTTGAGGGAGTGGCGTTGCCTGCCGATTTGGGCATTCCTGCTGGTCCGGCCGGTGCCGGCTGGCCCGCGGAGGATGTGGTGGGACGTCATCCCGGTTGGCCGGCGAAGCTTGGTCCGCTCGTCGTGAAAGCGGGTGTCGTCGCGTTGCGACCGCCCAAGCTCTCGGACGCCTCGGCGTGGAGCCGGGCCCGGCTGCGGGACCGGTTCCATCTCGAGGAATGGGAACCGACCGCGCCCGGCGGCTGGGACGACCGGAACGGCTCCAGCGCCTGGCTGGCGCAGTGGTGGGCACTGCGCTCGATGGCCCGGCACGGCCAGACACTGCCGTTCATCATCACCGTCGACGGCCAACTCGCCGGTCAGGTCACCGTTGGCAACATCGTGCGCGGCGCGCTCTGCTCGGCATGGGTCGGCTACTGGGTTGCCAAGCCGGCCACCGGTGGCGGGGTGGCGACCGCCGCCGTCGCGCTGGTGGTTGACCACTGTTTCGCCTGGGCCGGGCTGCATCGGTTGGAGGCCACCGTCCGGCCGGAGAACGCCCCCAGCCGCCGGGTGTTGAACAAACTCGGCTTCCGGGACGAGGGATTGTTCCGTCGTTATCTCGATGTCGCCGGAGCGTGGCGGGACCATCTGTGCGTCGCGTTGACCGTCGAGGACGTTCCCGGCGGGCTGGTCCGCGGGCTCGTGTCCGAGGGGCGAGCCGGCTACGTGTGAATTCCGGTCCCCCGAGAAGGTGAGCTTTCCGCGGTGGCGGTGTCGCTCGGCGTGCCTTCAACACATCTGTGACTGATGTGGCTAGCGTGACGATCACGGGGATGTGCGCGCCCGCGTAACGAGCGGGGGAGGTAGGGACAGTGCCGAGTTCGGTCATCATCGTGGCGCTCGTCGTCGCCTGGCTTCTCGTGCTGGTTCCGATCATTGCCCGTAGGCGCCAGGAGGTGGCCAAGACGGCGGATTCCGCCCTTGCCGCGCGGATTGTCCACAGTGGCGCGCGAGCGAAGGCGGAGGAGGAGTGCACCATGGCTGACAAGGGTGAAGCCGGCACGACGCGAGCCGGCAAGGACGACACCGACCAGCACCGTGGTGATCATCTCGATGATCTGGACGGTGTGGACGAGGAACTGGCCGAGGACTTCGCCGAGGAACTCGCACGAGTGGAACAGGCCTCGCACGATCACGCCTCGCATGGCCACGATGAGCCCGAGGCGGTTGATCACGAGCCCGAGGACGATCCCGTCGCCGAGGCCGAGACGACTCACCCGGACGACCCACACGACGATCATGATGATCGTCACGATGATGACGAGCGGCCCACGCACCGGCCGTACCGGCCTGGCCGCGGTGGCTTCGACCCCGAGGCCGCCGCGCTGACCGCGCGTGCCCGCTACGCCACCCGCCAGCGGGCGGTCGTCATCATGCTGATCCTGGCCGTGCTGACCGCGATCGGCGCCGGATTCGTGCTACCCGTGTTGTGGTGGGCGCACGGCGCCGTTGACGTGGCGCTGGTGAGCTACCTGACCTACCTTCGCCGGCAGGTGCGCATCGAGAACGAGATCCGGCAGCGGCGGCTGTCCCGGATCGCGGCCGCCCGCCGGCCCGGTGCCCTGGCGTTCGACGATGACGATCAGGACGCTCGCGGCGACGATGCCGGCATCGATGCCGCGCCGGCCGCGCCACCGGTGCGGTCCGCCGCGTCGACCCTCGCCCGCACCCGGCCGCTGCCCGGCACCGTAGTGGTCGACCTGGACGACGAGGACCCGCTGTTCGACGACCTGGATGACTCCGCCGCGCTGCCCTACCGGCGAGCCGTGGGCGAGTAGCCGCCTGCTATGCTGTCGCTCGCACCACAAGGGGCTGTAGCGCAGTTGGTAGCGCGACTCGTTCGCATCGAGTAGGTCAGGGGTTCGATTCCCCTCAGCTCCACTTTGGGCGGCTTACTAGAACCCTGGACAAGGGCTATGCCACCTAGTAGGGCATCTACACCGCTTAGGGCAGCAGGGCCGTCTTCCGATCGGGAGACGGCCCTGCTGCTGTCTTCGGGGTCTGCGGCGGGTGTGCCGGGGTCGGGCTTGTCGGTCGTGGCTACGTCCTGGCCGTGCTGGAGTCGGTGGAGTGCCGCGAAGGGCTCTTTGAGGTCGTGTCCGCTGACCTCGTCGTGGTCGATGTAGATCGCCTCGAACAGCGCCTGGTTGAGGAGCCGGCGTTGTTCGTCGTCGCAGCGCAGGTAGAGCTCCTGGGGGTGTTCCAGCAGCCGGAGACACAGCTCGATGAGGCGGGCGCTAGTGGCTAGTTCGTCGTTGGTCTCGCCGAGCCGTTCGGTGAGATGCTGGCGCTGGTGCTGGATGTCCCGCAGCTTGGCGTGGATCTTGGAAACGGCGGCAGAGAGCCCGGGGTCGGTGGTGGCGGCCAGGTTGATCAGGTTGTCTTCTTGGACATCAAGCGCTCGGAGCTCGCCGGTGAGTTGTCGGTGGAGCAGTCGAGTGGCTGCTTCTTCGTCTTCCAGTGTCTTGGCGACGTGAGAGCGGACGCTGGCGATGAACTCGGTGCTGAACCGCAGGGTGGCGTAGTGAGCTTCGATGGCTTCTTCGACGCGCAGGACGTTGACGTGTGGGGTGTGACAGGTGCCGGCTTGTTTGTTCCGGCAGAAGAAGTAGGTGTACTCGCTGCCGTGCCGGTTGACGATGTGCTGGATGATCATTCGTCCGACCCGGCCGGACTGCTGGCAGCGTCCGCAGAAGACGCTGCCTTTCAGGTAGTGGTGGTGGACTCGGCGGCGTTCTGCCGCAGTGGAGCGGGAGTCCAGAAGCTCCTGGACACGGTTGAACAGGCCCGGGTCGATGAGCGGCTGGTGACGGCCTTGGTACTCCTGGCCGTCATGTGTGACGAAGCCGAGGTAGTAACGGTCGCGGAGCATCTCGTCGAGTTTGTGGATCGACGCTTGTTGGGCGGGGTGTTTGGCAGTGGCCCTGGTGCGCAACCTGCGGTCGTAGAGTTCGTCGGACAGATCGGCCAGCGTCCAGTCGCCGCTGCCGTAGAGCTCGAATGCGAGGACGACGAAGGGGCTGCGTTCGGGGTCGACGGCGATGGTGCGGATCTCGCCGCCTTCGGGCTTGGCCTCGCGGACATTCAGGTAGCCGAGCTTGGCTTGGCCGACGCTGCCGCCGTTCTTGACTTTCTGGCCCATTTTGTACTTGATGTCGGCCCCGCTGGCTTGGGACTGGTATTGGTCGACGGCGTGGATGATGGTCTCCACCAGGGAAGCCTCAGGGCCTTCGCCCATGTCGAGCACGGTGGAAACGACCCGAGTTCCGTACTTCTTCAGGTCACGCTTGACCACGCCGGCGTCGACGGAATCCCGAAAGACTCTGTTGAAGTGATAGACGATGATGTAGTCGATGTTTCCCTGGGCTTTGACCCAAGCGATCATGTCTCGGAACCGGGGTCGTCTGTCGATGCTCGTGGCACTCTTTCCTGGCTCGACGAATTCGTTGACAACGTCGGCGTTGAGTGAGGTCGCCTTCTTCTGTCCAGCGACACGTTGGGCGGGAATCGAGTTGCCTTCCGGGTCGTAGTCGGTCTGGACTTGACCCAATGTCGACACCCGCAGATAGAGCACGGCCCGCTTGCGGCTGGTGCTGGCGACGTGCGCGGCGAGATTGCTGTCGATGGTGCTTTCGGTCATGCAGTAACCCTCCTTTCTGCTGGTGGATTCGGCTTGATTTCTGCGCTCGTATGGCTCATACTGGAAAAAGCTATGACAAACGAAGAACTGCTCCAAGATCTCAAACAATTGATTACTGCGACGATCTCGCAGCAGATGGCTAATGTCGCGACCAAAGATGACCTCCGAGACCTGCGGCGCGAAGTGAAGACGGATCTCAAGGAAGTTGAACAACGTCTGACCGCCCGCATCGATGGATTAGAAGCCAAGATCGACCGAGTCCAAGACGCCGTTGCCGACACCCTCACACGCGTGGCGGAA
>DASVLX010000249.1:0-3144 GCA_036384655.1 Pseudonocardiaceae bacterium | reverse complement strand
TCGGCCACCCGCGCGCCGGCCAGCACCAGCGCGTCACCGGTGGGACCGGGCAGCGCCGCCGAGGGTGCCACGCAGAGCACCAGATCGGCCGAGCCACGCACGAACGCCTCGGGCGTGCCCACGTCCAGCCAGTACGACGAGTCGACGTAGCCCTGCAGCCGTCGTCCGGCGGCCAGCAGGCCGGGGAACGTCTCGCGCTCCACCGACACCCGCCGGCCGGCCGGGATCGTATCGATCACCTCACGGCGGAACACGTAGCAGCCGGCGTTGATCTGGTCGGTGGGCGGATTCGCGGTCTTCTCCAGGAAGGCGGTGACGCGCCCCTCGGGATCGGTTGGCACGCAACCGAATCTGCGCGGGTCGGGCACCTTCACCAAATGAAGCGTGACGTCCGCCTGCGTCTGCCGGTGGGTGGCCAGCACGGCGCGCAGGTCGACGCCGGACAGGATGTCGGAGTTGAACACGAACACATCCGGCTCGCGCAGCTTGTCGGCGACGTTGCGGATACCGCCGGCGGTGTCCAGCGGCTGCTCCTCGACCACGTAGTCGATCTCCAGGCCGTCCCGCGAGCCATCGCCGAAGTAGTCCTCGAAGACCTCGGCCATGTAGGACGTGCCGAAAACCACGTGCCTGATGCCGATCGCCTTGATCCGAGACAGCAGATGGGTCAGGAACGGCACTCCCGCGGTGGGCAACATCGGCTTGGGCGCGGACAGCGTCAGCGGGCGCAGCCGGGTTCCCTTGCCACCGACCAACACCACGGCCTCGGCACCACTCACCGGCACCTGATCGTTCACTCCATCGTGGGACGCGCGAACTGACATGCGGGTTTTCCTCCTGAGCTGACGCCCGCCCGGCAGAGGGCATAGTCTTACAGGGTGTCCACTTCTGGTGGACGCCGGGCCGGCCGCGCGAACGCGGACGGTGTCGGCAAGATCTGCCGCGGAACGAATCGGATGCCAGTGTCGTCTGACGGCACGGCACGCAGGGGAGGAAGAGGCATGGACCCCCTGGACCGGGCGGATGCTGCTCTGGCGCGTGCGCGGGCCCGCGGATCCTTCGTGGTGACACCGGACGACGCGATCTCGCCGATGGATGCCGCCAGTACGCTGCAGATCCCACGCGCCATGGTCAACGCGCTGGACCAGGAGCGGCCCACCGAGTCCACCCGGCTCCGCAACGAGGGCACCATCACCGGCATCACACCGGTCATCCAACCGGCCGCGCCACCCGCGCGCCCGCAGTACCGGCAGAACCCACCCACTCAGCCGATGCCGACGGCCGGGTACGCCGCCGCGGAACAGCAGCCGATGCCACCGGCTCCGCCCGCGCCGCCGGCCCTCGCCGAGGAACCGCCGACACAGCACACGGTGGACGGACTGGTGCCTACCGTGACGCAGACCGGCACCCAGCGCAGCATGCTGTCCCGCCGGCTCGAAGGCGAATAGCCCCGCCGAATACCCCTGACGCACGGGCGAAGGCGGTCCGAGTCAGCGCCGGGTCTCGAACCACAGCCGCGCCCGCAGGCCGAGCTTGATCAGCGCCAGCACCGGAATCCACTGTGGACCGCGATGCCGGTCGGCGAGGTACTGGTAGGCACTCCCGTGGTGCACGGCGAGCATCTTGGCGGACACCCGCGAGGTGGAGTGGCCGCCGATGTGCACGACCTCGGCGCTGGGCACGTACACGTTCAGCCAGCCGGCCTGACCCAGCCGGTCACCGAGATCGACATCCTCGAAGTACATGAAATAGCGCGGATCGAAGCCGCTGACCGAGTCGAACGCCTCGCGCCGCAGCAACAGGCACGATCCGGACAGCCAGCCGGCGGCACGCTCGGCGACCGCGGTGTCCGACTGCCGGTACGCGCGGCTCCACGGGTTGTCCGGCCACAGCCGGCCGAGCACCGCGTGGCCGATGCCACGCCCCAGCGACGGCAGCAGCCGCGCGGACGGATACACCGCGCCACTGGGCTCGCGGATCAGTGGGCCGAAGGCGCCGCCGCGCGGCCAGCGTTCGGCCGCAGCCAGCAGGGTGTCCAGGCTGCCCGCGCCCCATTCCAGGTCCGGGTTGGCCACCACGACCCAACCGACGTCCCTGGGCAGTTCGGCCACGCCCCGGTTGGCGCCGGCGCCATAGCCGAGGTTCCCGCCGGTGCGCAGCAACGTGACGTCGGGTCGCTGCTCGGCCGCCCGCTCGGGTGCGCCGTCGGTCGATCCGTTGTCGGCGAGGATCACCCGTACCGGCCGGGCGGTGGCGGCCTTGAGGCTGTCCAGGAACACGTCCAGGGTCTCGCCGGGTGAGTAGGTCACCGTCACCACGCCGAGCGCGTCACCGTAGCGATCGTCGGCCGACTTGTCGGCACTGTTGGCACTGTTGGCACTGTCAGCGCTGTTGGCGCGGTCAGCATTGTCGGGGCGATGTTCGGAACCGGTCCGTCGGGTCACGGCCGACTATTGTGCTCTCCGCTCGCTCGCTCGGTGTCCAGGTGCCTCAGCGCCCACGGCGGTGCAGGACCGCGGCCCGGGCGTAGGCCTCCCGGTGTCGTTCGGCGGTGATCGCCCAGGAGAACTCCTTGGCGCGCCGCTCGGCGGCGGCGGCCAGCTCGGCCCGGCGTGGTGCGTCGTCCAGCAGTCCGCCGAGCGCGACGGCGATCTCTTCGGCCGCCACCCCGCAGTAGGCCACCGCGTCCGCGCCCACCTCGGGCAGGCTGAGCCGGCGGGTGGTCAGCACGCACGCCCCGCTGGCCATGGCCTCCAGCACCGGCAGCCCGAAGCCCTCCCCCAGGCTCGGATACGCGACCAGTTCGGCGCCGCCGAGGAACCCGGCGAGCTGCCGGAACGGCAGATACCCGGCGCGGATCACCCGCAACTTGCGCGGCACCTCGTCCAGCGCCGCCTCGACCTTGCGGTCCCAACCTGGCTGGCCGGCCAGCACGAGGGCCGGCGGGTTGGCACGTCCCCGGCACATCTCGGCGTAGCCGAGGATCAGCTCGGGAACGTTCTTGCGCGGTTCGAGCGCGCCCAGGAACCCGATATACGGCATCGGGCCGAGCTTCAGCGTGTCCCGGACCTCCTGGACCTCCTCGGTGGTCGGCGGATGGAACCAGTCGGTGTCCACGCCGTGCGGGATCACCTGTAGCCGGCG
>DASVLX010000248.1:0-5289 GCA_036384655.1 Pseudonocardiaceae bacterium | reverse complement strand
TGCTGCCCGCCTCGGCCATGGCTCCGCTCGGCCGCCGTGCCGGATGTGCCCGCCGGGCCACCGCGGCTCACCTGACCGGACTGGCCGGCCTGCGGGTGGGCCGTGCGCCGGCTGGGCTGACTGACCCGGGTGCGTTCCCTCGGCGACGCCTCGCGCTCCGCGCGGTCCTTGCCGGCTTGGTCCTTCGCCGCGCGGTCCTTTCCTGAACGGTCGGCCGCGGCGGCACGAGTCTTACCGCTCGCCTTCGCCTTCGCGTTCGCCTTGCCGCTGGCGGCGGGCGCACGCCGTTTCGCCGGCGCGGCCGGCTTCTTCCGGCGGGCACGCGGCGCGGGCTCCTCGTCGGAGGCTCCGGCCGGCTTGCGCTGGACGAGCAGCCGGACCACCCCGATCACCACGGTCAGGCCGGTCGCGATGGCCATCGTGGGGAACGAGTTGATCAGTGGTGTGCCCACGGCGAGGGCCTTGGCGGTCAGGCCGCCGCTCGGTGGTTTGGTCAGCAGCACCACGGCCGGCACGGTGACCAGCAGGATCAGCGGAGGCTGCACGATCGGGCCGAACAGGCTGCGGCGCCGCGCCAGTGCGACGGCGGCCACGCAACCGATCACGAAGGCGCCCTCGAAGGCCGTGCTCAGCGAACCGCTGGCGATCAGGTCGGCGACCGCGCCCGCGATGGACACACACAGCGCGATCAGGACGGCGCCCCACCACGGCACGCCACGGAGCGAGCCAAAGGCGGACCGATCCCGCCACGGGATCTCGTCGGACACAGCCTCCAGGCCCTCCTGACGGTCTTGGGTCGCCGTCACGCCATCACTCCGGCGGCGGTCGCCGGCCGGCCGGCGATGCCCGTCAGTGTCCCGATGGCTCTCGGCACCCCGACACCGGAGGTGGTGATCGTGTTCACTGCTGCCTCGCAAATCGAGTAGGTAGTGCCCCACCGTAGCCAATAAGCAAGCATGCTGGCGGTCCGCGCGAGGTGTATGCAATCACTCCCGCGCACACCCGCCTTTCGTCTGGTGCCCGGTTGGCGAGTCGGTGCTGGCAGTCACCTCATCCCCGGATCGGGGACGTCCGGCAGGGTGGCCGCGTTGCTCGGGCGTGCGATGGCCTGGTGGTCCGATGGCGCCGCCACCGCGAGCTCGTCGGGCTGCCGGACCTCGGCCACCGGCGTCGGGCTGGCGGCGGCATCGGTCAGCGGGCTCACGGTGGCGCGGAACTGGGTGAGTGCGTCCAGCTCGCGTCGCCGGGCCGCCAGGAACCGCTGCAGATGCGTGCTGGACAGGTTCACGGCGTCGACCGCGCCACCGGCGGCCCGGTGCGCCGCGGCGGCATGTGCCCGCACCTGTTCGACGTCCTCGGCGATGGCCCGGTCGGTCGCGGCGAACAGGGCGGCCGACGCGATCACCGCGAACCCGGTCGGCCCGCACAGGAACACCCGCCGATCCAGCAGCCAGCGCAGCAGGTCCGGATCGGTGTCCAGGGCGGCCACCACGGCCGCGTCGGAGGGTACGAACATGATCGTGCCGTAGATCGCGTCGGCCCAGCGCTGATAGCCCTTGCCGGCCAACTCCGCCGCGCGCGACCGGATATGCCGGACATGTACCCGCAGCGCCTCGGCGCGCTCCTCGGGATTGTCGGTCTCCACCGCCTCGGCCCAGCAGGCCAGGCTCATCTTGGCGTCCACCGGTACCTGCCGGTCGCCACCGACCGTGAGCACCAGGTCCGGCCGCACCGCGCCGCCGCCGGCAAGATCGGCCTGCAGCCGGAAGTGCAGGCCCTCGCGCAGCCCGAGCGCACGGGCGGTCTCGACCAGCACCTGCTCGCCCAGCTCGCCGCGTCCGCTGATGGACGCGAAGGTGACCTGGTACCGGTGCAGCGCGGAACGCTGCTGGTCGGCGCGGTCGCGTTCGGCGCGAATCTGCTCCATGGCCGCGTCGAGCCGGCGTGCGCCGTCCGAGTAGAGGCGCCAGAACAGCAGCGCCGCGCCGACCAGCAGCACCACCAGCAGCACGACGATGACGACCATGGTGACCATGGCGGCGGCCTCCCTCCGGATTCGAGCGGTGACGGGTTGGAACCGATCATTGCCCATGGTGCCGACACTGTGCATGATCGAACACAGGTTCGAGTAATTTACGGCGTGGCGTCCGTGGGCTGTCGGTCTTGTCCGATACGTTGATCGCATGCGGATCCTGCACACCTCGGACTGGCACGTGGGACGGACGTTCCACGGCCGGGATCTGCTGGCGGAGCAGGAATCCGTGCTCGGCGCCATCGCCGATCTGGTGGCCGACGAGCGGGTTGACGTGGTGCTCGTCGCCGGTGATCTGTACGACCGCGCGGTGCCCTCGGCGGAGGCGGTCGCGGTCTGCGCGCGCGTGCTGTCCCGGATCCGGCGCGCCGGCGCCGAGCTCGTGATCACCTCCGGCAACCACGATTCCGCGCCCCGGCTGGGGGTGTTCGGTGAGTTCGCCGCGGCCGGCGGCCTGCACCTGCGCACCCGGATCGCGGAACTGGACAGCCCGGTGCTGCTGGCGGACTCGGACGGTCCGGTGGCGCTCTATGGCATTCCTTATTTGGAACCGGATCTGGCCGCCGGGCCGCTGGGGGTGTCGGACCGGCGCGGGCACCAGGCGGTGCTCGACGCGGCCATGCACCGGGTTCGCGCCGATCTGGCCGAGCGCGGCGGATCGGCTGCCGGCGTGCGGTCGGTGGTTCTGGCGCATGCGTTCGTGACGGGCGGACAGGCGTCGGAGTCCGAACGCACCATCGCGGTCGGGGGCATGGAACAGGTTCCCGGCACCGTTTTCGACGGCGTCGACTATGTGGCGCTGGGCCACCTGCACGGTCCGCAGACGCTGGCCGAACGGCTGCGCTATTCCGGCAGCCCGATCGCGTACTCGTTTTCCGAGGCACGGCAACACAAATCGGTCTGGCTGGTGGAGCTGGGCCCCGCCGGGCTAACCGGCGTCGAACGGCGTGACCTGCCGGTGCCACGGCGACTGGCGACTTTGCGGGGTGAACTGTCGGATCTGCTCGCCGACCCGGCCAACGAGTCCGTTGTGGACCGCTATCTGTCGGTCACGCTGACCGACCCGGTGCGGCCGGTCGATGCGATGCGCCGGCTGCAGGAGCGTTTTCCGTTCGCGGTGCGGATGGAATGGCAGCCCGAGAACGGCGACCTCCTCGGGCCGTTGCGGTACCGGAAACGAACCAGCGGCCGCGACGATATTGAGTTGGCGGCCGGGTTTCTGGCCGACTGCCGGGGCGGCGAGCCGAACGCGGTGGAGCGCCGGCTGCTGGCCGAGGCGTTCGCCGCGGCGCGTCGGGCGGAGGGGGCGGAATGAGGCTGCATCGGCTGGAGCTGTCCGCGTTCGGGCCGTATCCGCGCGCCGAGTCGGTGGATTTCGACATCCTGGGCACCGACGGCCTGTTCCTGTTGCACGGCGACACCGGCGCCGGCAAGACCACGCTGCTGGACGCCATCGCCTTCGCGTTGTTCGGTGCGGTACCTGGCGCGCGTGGCGAGGCCAAACGTTTGCGGTGTGACTACGCCAGTCCGGACACACCGACCGAGGTGCGGTTGGAGTTCACCGTCCAGGGCCAGCGGCTGTGTGTCGTGCGGCGCCCGCAGTATGACCGGCCCAAGCTGCGCGGTGACGGCGTGACCAGCCAGCCGGCCCGGGCCTGGCTGACCTGGCCCGGCGTCCCACCCGAGGGCCAGCCGGCCGAGGGCGTGACCCGCATCGACGAGGTGAACCAGATCGTCCAGCGGCTGCTCGGGATGACCGCCGCGCAGTTCTTCCAGGTCGTGTTGCTGCCGCAGGGCGAGTTCGCCCGGTTCCTGCGCGCCGAGACCGAGGAACGCGAGACGCTGCTGGAGCGACTGTTCCGAACCGAGCGATTCGCCGAGGTGGAACGTTGGTTCCGGGACCGGCGCACCGAACTCGGCCGGGCCGTGGAGGAACACCGGCTGACCGTGCACGACCTGGTCACCCGGTTGGCGCAGGAGTCCGGCAGCGAGCCACCGGACGAGGCCGACCAAGCGGAGGACGGCTGGCTGGCCGCGCTGCGGGCGCGGCTGGCCAACGACACCGAGATCGCCGAACAGCAGGACAAGCAGGCCCGTTACGAAGCCGAACAGGCCGAGGCGGAACTTCGGCGGCGCGTCGAACTCGCCGGCCGGGTCCGTCGGGTCCGCGCGGCGGCGAAGACACTGTCCGAACTGGACGGTCAGGCCGTCGTCCGGCGGGCGTGGGCCACCGAACTGGCCGACGCCCGCCGAGCGGTCGCGGTGGTCGCCGTGAACCGTTCCGCCGCCGCGGCGCGCGCCACTGCGGCGGATGCCGCCCGAGTCGAGGACACCGCCGCGGACGCCCTGGCCCAGCTCGGTGTAGCGGAACCGGAGTCCGGGCCGGCCGCGCTGCGCGAACGAGCCGGTGCGCTGACCGAGGAAGCCGGGCGGTTGGGCCAACTGGTCACCGAGGCCGACAAGCAGCGGACCGATGTGGCGGCCGCCGCGGAGTTTCTTCGGGTCCAGCAGCGCACCACCGTGGAACTGGCGACGCTGACCCGGAAACTGGCCGAGCTGCCGGCGGCCGTGGCGTATGCCCGCGAGGCGCTGGACGGCGCCACCCGCGCCGAGGCCCGGCTGACCGGCCTGCGTGCCCAGGCCACCGAGCTGACCTCGATCGCCCAGGACGTGGCGCTGTTGCCGGCCGCCGAGGCGGCCGCCCGGGCAGCCGAGCGCACCGCGACCCAGACGATCGACGCCCATCAGCGAACCAGACAGGGATTGCTGGACATCCGCGAGCGACGGCTTGCCGGCATGGCCGCCGAGTTGGCCGGCCAGTTGGTGTCCGGCCAGCCCTGCCCGGTGTGCGGTTCGGCGAAGCATCCGAAGCCGGCCGTCACCGCCAAACCGGTCGGGGAGGCCGATGAGCGGCGGGCGGCCGAGGCGGAACGGCAGGCCCTGGCCGTCCGCGAACGTGCCGAGCGGGCGGCCACCGAGGCCGGACAGCGGGTCGCCGCGCTGGTCGGCCGGATCGGCCGGCATGATCCGAAGCGCCTGACCGCTGAGCGTGCCCAGGCCGAACGGCAGCTCGCCGAGGCGACCGCGCTCGCCGCCCGGGTGGGCGCGTTGACCGATCAGGTCGTCGCGTTGGAGGCGGAGGCCGACCGCATCCGAGCATGCCAACGACGCACGGAAGAGGAACGGACGCGGGCCCAGACCGAGCACGCCCGCCTGACCGCCGTGATCGCCGATCGGGAACACCGGCTCATGGCGGC
>DASVLX010000247.1:0-27655 GCA_036384655.1 Pseudonocardiaceae bacterium | reverse complement strand
TCCAACACCAGGTCCAGGCCGCCGTCCGGGCAGCGAGCGTCGAGGACCAGCGACAGGTCGTCGACCGGGCCACCGGCCAGGTTGGTGACCGTGCCGGGCGCGCCGGCGAAGTCCAGCACGTAGTCCGCCAGCACGATGTTGACGTGCGGGCCGACCAGCCGGGTGTCGTCGGTCATCATCTTGCGGTCGCGGCGCAGGTCCTCGTAGCGGTACCGCTGGTGCCGGACGGCGGTGCGCAGCGCGCGGCCGGTGTGGGTGAGCATCTCGCCGACGGTCCGGTCCACCGGCAGCTTCAGCCGCAGCGGCACGATGTTGGAGGCCATGCCGGGGACGTCGCGGGTCTGCCGGCCGGGCCGGGCGGCGACCGGCATGCCGAGCACCACGTCGTCGGTGCCGCTCTGCCGGGACAGCCACAGCCCCAGCGCCGCGACCAGCACCGCTGGCCAACTCGCCTCGGCCTCCCTGGCCAGCGCGCGCACCTCGGCCAGCGCGTCCGGTCCAAGGTGGACGGTGTGCCGGGCGAGGTGGCTGGGCATGGTCGGCTGGCCGTCGCCGAGGGTCACCGGGCTGGGCGCGTCGGCCAGTTCGGCCGCCCAGAACTCGCGGTCGGCGGTGAATGCCTCGCTGGCCCGGTAGTCGGTGTCGGCGTCGACCAGGGTGCCCAGCTCGCCGAAAGCGGTGTCCTCGGCTGGGGCGGCGCCGGTGATCAGCGAGGTGTAGACGGCCGCGACCCGGCGCTCCAGCAGCGACATGCCCAGGCCGTCGAGCACGGCGTGGTGATAACGCTGGAACCAGATGTGCCGCCGAGGCCCGGTGCGCAGCAGGGCGAACTCGAACGGTGCGCCGGCGCCCGGGTCGATGGGCCGGGCCTGCGCCTGGCGCATCCAGTCCAGCGCCGCCGACTCGGCGTCGGCCCGCCCGGTGCGGTCCACGGTGAGGTCCACAGTGGTCAGATCCCAGTCCGCCGTGTCCGCGATCCGCTGGCTGGCGACACCGTCGGACTCGGTGATCCGCACCCGCAGCGTCTGTGCCTCGCCGACCACCTGGCGCAGTGCGGCCTCGAAGGTGACCGGGTCGAGCGCGCCGTCGACGCGCACGTATTCGGCGATCGTGTAGATCGGATTGGCCGGGTCAAGCCGTTGGGCGTACCACACCCCGGCCTGCGCTCCGGTCAGCGGCAGGTCACCGGATCGGGCTGCTGGCGCTGCTGGCATGGTCTCACCCTCACGTCGGCGATGCGACACTCCTGTTCACTATGGACAGTGGTGTCCGCTGGTACTCGGTGAGTTTGCTGATCCCGAAGGCCTTCTCGCAACGCACTTGCACCTAGCTGCACGGCTGGTGGGGACCGCAGGTTGCTGCAACACGCTGGAAACCCAGACGTGCCTTTGGTTGAGTCGCCGCCGGCACAACCTGACGCCGAGATCCGCACAAAACAGGTCCTCACAACAGATCCGAGGTATGCCCGTGGACGTCGCCATCTACGCGGAAGGACTCCGCAAACGCTACGGCGAGCACGAGGCGCTTCGTGGCGTCGACTTCTCCGTGCCCGCCGGCACGGTGCTCGGCGTGCTCGGGCCCAATGGCGCGGGCAAGACCACCAGCGTCCGCATCCTGGCCACGCTGCTCGACGCCGACGACGGCACCGCCAGGGTCGCCGGGTTCGATGTCGCCAGCCATCCCCATGAGGTCCGCCGCCGCATCGGCCTGACCGGCCAGTACGCCGCCGTGGACGAGCGGTTGACCGGGCGGGAGAACCTGCGGCTGATCGGCATCCTGCACCACCTCGGCCGCCGTCGGGCCCGCACCATCGCCGACGATCTGCTGGCCGAGTTCGGTCTCACCGACGCCGCCGACCGGGCGGTGAAGGGCTACTCCGGTGGCATGCGCCGCCGGCTGGACCTGGCCGCCAGCCTGGTCGCCGGGCCGCAGGTGCTGTTCCTGGACGAGCCGACCACCGGGCTGGACCCGCACAGCCGCAACACCCTCTGGCAGAGCATCCGTGACCAGGTCAGCGCCGGCGTCACCGTGCTGCTGACCACCCAGTACCTCGACGAGGCCGACCAGTTGGCCGACCGGATCCTGGTGATCGACAAGGGTCAGGTCATCGCGGACGGCACGCCCGACGAACTCAAGCGCAAGGTCGGCGGTGAGCGACTGCGGATCAAGCTGGTCGCCGCGGGCGACACCGAGCGGGCCGCACAGGCACTCGGTCAGGTCGGCATCGGATCGGCCACTGTGGACGATGACGGCGTGACCGTCACGGTCGCGCTGGCGCCGGGCATCGACGCGGTCGCCGAGGCCGCCGCCGCGCTGGCCCAGCTCGGCGTGACGGTCGCGGACTTCGGCGTGTTCCGGCCTTCCCTGGACGACGTGTTCCTCTCGCTGACGGGAGCGGCGGCATGACCACCATCGCGACGACCGGGGCGACCAGCTCGCCGCTCACCGGCACGATCAACGCGCTGTCCGACACCTCGGCACTGTTCGGCCGGCACCTGCGCCACCTGGTCCGGATGCCGGAGAAGCTGCTGTCCGTGACGCTGATGCCGGTGGCCTACGTCGTGCTGTTCGGCGTGCTGTTCGGCAGCGCGATGTCCGTGCCGGGCGGCAACTACGAGGAATACCTGATGGCCGGCATCCTCGCGCAGACCATGCTGACCAACGTGTCGTCCACCGCCCTGGGCGTGGCGACCGACCTCGGCAACGGCCTGGTGGACCGGTTCCGCTCGCTGCCGATGTCCAACACGGCCGTGCTGCTGGCCCGCACCGGCTCGAACCTGGTGCTGTCGGCGGTGTCCATTGTGGTCATGTCGGCGGTCGGATACCTGGTCGGCTGGCGGATCACCAGCGGTGTGCTGCCCGCGCTCGGCGGCTACGGCCTGCTCCTGCTCCTCGGTTTCGCGATGGCCTGGCTGGGCGCGCTGCTCGGGCTGGTGCTGCGGGACGCCGAGGCGATCAACTCGGTGGCGTTCCTGATCGTGCTGCCGTTGACGTTCCTGTCCAACGCGTTCATCCCGCTCGGCGGCCTGCCCGGCTGGCTGCGCGCGATATGTGAGTGGAACCCGTTGTCCGCGGTGGTCATCGTCTGCCGGCAGTTGTTCGGCAACGTCACCGGCGCGGTGACGACCTCCTTCGCCGGCCGGCATCCGCTGGCCCTGTCCCTGCTGTTCACCCTCCTGCTGCTGGTGATCGTCGCGCCGCTCGCGGTGCGCGCCTACCGGCGCGCCGTGACCCGCTGAAACGGTGACCGCCTGATGCCCATCATGACCACCGCCCACATCGCCCGACCGACGACGGCCAGTTCCCCTCTCACCGGATTCCTCACCGCCAGCACCGAACTGCTGGCACAGGAGGACCCGCAGCTGCACGGCGTGGTGTGCGCGGAGCACGCCAGCCAGGAGTCCACCCTGTCGCTGCTCGCCGACACCGGCGTGGTGCACCCGTCCGTGCTGGCCTGCATGGCCGGCGTGGCGCGGCCGCGCGAGCAGCTCGTCGTCGGACCCACCCACACCCACACCGCGATCGAGCGGCTGGCCGCCGCCCGGGCGTGCGAGGTGTTCGGCGGCGCCTACGCCAACGTCCTCCCCCACTCGCTGGCCGCCGCGCTCGGGGGCGTGCTCGGCGCGCTGGCCAAGCCCGGTGACACGGTGCTGGACCTGCGTGGCGAGCCGCTGCCGGCCGACACGTTCAACGTGGTCGAGCACGACCTGACCGGCCTGGCACAGGCCCGCCTCGACGAGATCGCCGAACTGGTCACCAGCACCGAGCCCGCGATCATCATCGCCGGCGGCCGGCACGCCCCCGCCGGCATCGACTACCGGCGGCTGCGCGCGATCGCCGACGCCGCCAACGCGGTGCTGGTCGCCGACATCTCCGGTGTCGCCGGCCAGATCGCCACCGGCATGACCGTCAACCCGGTTCGGATCGCCCAGGTCACCGTGACCTGCACGCACACCCAACTGTTCGGCCCGCGCGGCGCCATCGTGATCGCCGCCGAACCGGGCCGGATCGCCGCCGCGATCGCCAACACACTGCGCTGGTCCTGGTCCGGCGCCACCACCCTGCAGGCCGTCGCCGGCAAGGCCCGCGCGCTGCACCTGACCGCGTCGGAGTCCTTCCACGAGGTCATCGCGGCCGCACTGGCCGGCGCCGAGCAGTTGGCCGAGGAGCTGGCCGGCCTCGGTCACCGGGCCAGCCACACCGAGCTGGGCAGCCATGTCGTGCTGCTACATCCGGAGATCAAGCCGAAGCACGCGGTCGCCGCGCTGACCGAGGTCGGCGTCGCGGTCGGCGGCACCAGGGACGACCTGACCGCCGGCCGGCTGCGGCTGGGCACCGCCACCCTCGCCCAGCGCCGGTTCGGGCCCAGCGAGATCCGCCAGATCGCCGAGCTGCTCAGCTCGGTGCTCGGTGCCACCCGGCAGGACGGCACCCTCGACGAATTCGTCCGGCTCTCCGCCTACGACTCGGTACGCCGACTGCTCTCGCAGTTCCCGCTGCCGTGCTATGTGCCCGTAACCCCTTGGGAGGACGCCCGATGACCGCCAGCCCGCTGCTGTGCCGGCTCGACCGGATTCGCCGGTCCATGCCGGAGACTCCGGTGGTCCAACTCGAACACGACACGCTCGACCTCTACGCCAAGCTCGAGTTCACCAACCCGAACGGCAGCTCCAAGGACCGCTCCGCGTACTGGATGTTGAAGCGGGCGGTGGAGCGCGGCGACATCACCGAGCGGACCACCGTCGTGGAGTCCTCGTCGGGCAACCTCGCGGTGTCGATGGCGTCGCTGTGCCGCGCGCTGGGCGTGAATTTCGTGCCGGTGATCGACCCGAACTGCAACGCCACCACCGAGACCTACCTGCGCTCGGTCTGCGACCGGGTGGAGAAGGTCACCGAACGCGACGCCACCGGCGGCTTCCTCAACACCCGGCTGGCCAAGGTCGCCAGCCTGCGGGAGAGCATGGAGTCGGTCTACTGGCCCAACCAGTACGCCAACACCGACGCCATCATGGCGCACTACCGGCTGACCGGCGGTGAGTTGGTCCGGAGGTTCCGGAAGATCGACTACATCTTCGTCGGCACCAGCACCGGTGGCACCATCGGCGGCCTGTCGTTGCGCCTGAAGGAGGCGTACCCGGGCATCAAGGTGATCGCGGTGGACGCCGAGGGTTCCGCGATCTTCGGCCAGCAGCCCAAGAAGCGGCTGATCCCGGGCCTGGGTTCCAGCATCGTGCCGCCGCTGTTCTCGCACGCGCTGATCGACGAGGTGGTCAGCGTGCCGGAGCGGGACACGGTGCACGGCTGTCACCAGTTGCTGCGTCAGCACGGCATCTACGCCGGCGGCTCGTCCGGCACCGTCTACACCGCGATCACCAGCTACTTCGAGGGCTACCACGGCCCCAGGCCGACGGTGGCGTTCCTGTGCGCCGACCGTGGCACCGCCTACGTCAACACCGTCTACAACGAGGACTGGGCCGCCCAACTGTCCGAAGGGGACACCACCAGCCAGGTCAGCACGGTGGAACTGCCCGCGTCGGCGTCCTCGGTGTCCGCGGCCGCGGAGGCGGAGGCCGAGGCGGCGCAGCGACTGGACGTCGTGCCCGCCTGAGGCCGTACCACCTGGTCAACAACGACTTGTCCACCTGGAGAAAGGTCAAGCATGTCTGAACTCGCCCCGCCGGCCGGCCTGCGGGTGATCGGCTGCAACGAGGTCGCCGAGCAGATCGAGGCGGACCGCCCGGCCGTGGTGGCGGCCGTCCGCGAGGCGTACCTCGCGCACGGCGCCGGCCAGACGACCAACCCGCATTCGAGCTTCCTGCGCTTCCCCGACCGGCCCCGGGACCGGATCATCGCGCTGCCCGCGTTCCTGGGCGGCGACAAGCCCCGGTCCGGCATCAAGTGGATCGCGAGCTACCCGGGCAACGTCGAGCACGGCTTCCCGCGCGCGTCGGCCGTGCTGGTACTCAACGACTACGAGACCGGCTACCCGGTGGCGCTGCTCGAGTCGTCGATCATCTCGGCCTCCCGCACCGCCGGGTCCGCCGTGCTGGGCGCGGAGTCGCTGCTCGGCGGGCGTTCGGTGGGCAGCGTCGGGTTCATCGGCAACGGCCTGATCGCCGGTCACGTCTGGCTGTTCCTGCGTGACCTGGGCTGGGAGATCGACGAGTTCCGGCTGTTCGACGCCAAGCCGGCCAACGCGGAGCGGTTCGGCGAGCGGATCACCGCGCAGGCCCGGCCAGGCACCAACCCGAAGATCAACGTGGTGGACAGCGCCGCGGACGCGTTCGGCGCCGACCTGGTCATCCTGGCCACCGTCGCCGGCGAGCCGCACATCTTCGACCCGGCGGTGCTCGCGCACGCGCCCGTCGTGCTGCACCTGTCGCTGCGGGACCTGGCGCCCGAACTGATCCTGGCCGCCACCAACATCACCGACGACATCGACCACGCGGTGCGGGAGCGCACCTCGCTGCACCTGACCGAGCAGCGGGTCGGCGACCGTTCGTTCGTGCACGGCACGATCGCCGACGTGCTGCGCGGTGACCTGGTCCGCGACCCGTCCCGCGCGGCGATCTTCGCGCCGTTCGGGCTGGGTGTGCTGGACATCGCGGTCGGCGGTTGGGTGTACGAGCGGGTGTGCGAGGCCGGCGGTGGCACCGTGGTGAACGGCTTCTTCGACGGCGTGGCCCGATGAGCGCGAACTCGGTCCGCTACAAGGTCGTCGTCAACGACGAGGAGCAGTTCTCCATCTGGCCGGCCAGCCGTCCCACCCCGGCCGGCTGGCGGGAGACCGGGCACAGCGGGACCCAGGTGGAGTGCCTGGACCACATCGAGCAGGTCTGGCATGACGTGCTTCCGCTGTCCAGCCGGCGGCCCCGGACCAGCCTGACCCACTGATCTGACCCACTGAGAAACCACCCACCGGAACGCTGAGTCACAGTATCCCGACGCTGCGTCATACCCGAGACACCTAGCCGACACCGCGCGTTCATGCCAAGATCGTTCAAGCCGCACTGGCCCGTGAAACATCGATGTTAACTTTTCCCGGCAGTGCGGGTGATCACGTAATGGTTGATGAATCGTCAGCCGGCATGGGCTGGTTGGTCAGGGATTGGGCATGCGAGACGAAACCGCCGGGATCGTAGGAGTCGATACAACTGCCGAGCTGACTCCCGAGCAGGTGGAGGTCTATCAGGCCCTGCTTGAGGCACCGGCCACGGCGACCGAATGCGCGAAACTCGTCGGTAGACCGACGCACCAGGTCGAGGACAGCCTGCTGGCACTCCACAGGCTCTGCCTGGTGCGTCGGTCGCTGTGCGAGGAGCAGCGCTGGGAGGCGGTGGCGCCGGAGCTGGCCATCGCCGAGATCGTCGCGCCCATGCACGCCCGGGTGCGGCAGTTGACCACCTACAGCGAGCAGATCCGGTCCACGCTGGGCCGGCTGACCGCGATCTACCAGGCCGCCTACCGCAAGCAGTACGCCCAGTCCAGCACCGAGGTGCTGCACGGCGGCGCGGTCGTCCGGCAGCGGCTGCGCGATCTCTCCGTGCAGGCCAAGGAGACCGTGGTCGCGGTACACCCGACCATGGCGCCCGTCGGGGCGCTGCGGGCCGGCCTGGAACTGGACCGCACGCTGCTCGAACGCGGGGTGCGCTACCAGGTGGTGTGGCCGCATTCGGCCCGCCGACAGCCCGAGTCCGTGGACTACATGCGGTTGATCATCGATCTGGGGGCCCAGGTGCGCACCTCGGCCGTGTTGCCCGCGCGGATGATCGTGCTGGACAGCGCGGTGGCGTTGATCCCGCTGCCGGCCTCTCAGGGCCCCGGCGCGGCGGTCGTGCGCGATCCGGTGGTGCTCGACTTCATGTCGCAGATCTTCCGGCACATCTGGGAACCGGCCCAGCCGGTGCGTGAGGTCTGCTACGACGACGTCGTGGTCGAGGAGATCGAGCGGGCCATCCTCACCGACCTCGCGGCCGGGCGCACCGACGAGGCGATCGCCCGCCGGCTGGGCATCGCCACCAGGACGCTGCGCCGGTACATGTCCTCGTTGTCCGAGCGATTAGGGGTGGAAACCCGCTTCCAGCTCGGCATCGCCGCGGTGCGCGCCGGCCTGATCAGGGTCGACGGCATTAACGGCATTGACTGACCTGCGCGTCCGCTAGAAGTCGGGTTCCACCCAGTACGGCAGCGGGCCGTCCTCCTCGGGCGGCTCGCTGCCGCTGTTTTCGGCACCGAAAGATTCGGCGTCCAACTTTTCGGTGTCGGACGTTTCGGTACTGGATGTTCTCATTCCAGATAATGCATTCTTTCGGTGTTGGGTCATTGTTTGCTCACCCGCGAACCGCTGTTCGTCGTTGTGCGGGTGGTGGCGCCGATTCGCGCGCCGGCGACGCCGGCGACGGTTCGCTCCGTTGTCGGCCCCGCCGTTCGCGCCATGGCGCGCTGGGCTCATCTGTCACCCCCGGGTGACCGCGATGGTGTGTGAACTCTGTTAATCCATGCCTATTGTGACGATTTGGATACGGTGGCGCCGCCCGGCGAGGGTGGCCGATCGCGGCCAGTCCTGGATGGGGCCGGCACGCCGTGCTGACTGGCCGCGTTCCGACGATCACGCAAAGCCAATTACCGACCGAGACCTCGGACCCGGTGCGACCGCTGTCAAGGTATGCTGAAATCAGCATCGAATGGGCCCACGGTGGCAACCGGTTAGGCCGAAAGTACTAATCCGGATTCGTCCTCGACACGCACCGTGAGCTGCGGTTATCCAGCGCAGCGAGATTATTCCCCGGATGGCCTAGTCCGGACTACGTATGTCCGGATTCGGACACCGCGCATGACTGGCCCCAGCCTGGCGAATGCAGTTTATTAGGAACGCAATCACCCGACTACGTCACCGCCAGATATGCCCCACATATTGAGGTGGAATACATGCGCAGAAGACAATTTGTTTTCACCCCTTCTTCATCTGGCCGTGGGTTGTTCTGGCCGTGAGGGTGGGTCTCGGAGGTAGCACGAGGAGAAGTCGGATGATGGAGACGCTTGTCCACGACCACCGCCCCACCCACGCAGGCGAGCAGGTGGACCTGACCGCGGTCGCCGAACGCCTGTTGGTAGGCACCCGGCACGAGGTCACCTTCCTGGTGCCCCGGTACACGCCCGGCGCGCTGGAGTTCGCCCCGGAGCTCGCCGAGCTCGTGCTGCGCCGCGGTGGCAGGTTGCGGCTGGTGCTGCAGGACGATGTCGCCGACCTGCCCGAGGTGGCCGAGCACGCCGAATGGCTGGGCTCGCGGAAGATCGTGCCCCGCACGATCGACTACGTGCCCACCCGCGCGCTGACCATCGACCGGTCGATCGGGGTGATCCTGGAGGGCCCCACCCGCCGGCTGATGTGCACCCGCGCCGCCGTGCGGTCCCTGTGCACGCTCGCCGATCTGCTGTGGGAGCGCGCCACCCCGATGGCCGAGTCGCTGGCGAGCCAGCCGACCCCGCGCGCGCAGAAGATCCTGGAGCTGCTGGCGGAGGGCCTGACCGACGAGGCCATCGCCCGCAAGCTCGGTGTCAGCATCCGGACCGTGCGCAACGATGTCGCGGCGGCCATGAGCACCATGTCCGCGCACAGCAGGTTCCAGGCCGGTGTGCACGCCGCCCAGCTCGGCCTGGTCTGAGGTGGGCAACGGGCGGTAGTCCACCCGGCTGGCGGATGAGCCGAGTTGACAACGCGGTTAGCCTCCTTCACCGTGGTCCGGCGGTCGTTGATCGCCGGATGACATGGCAGACGGCGGTAGCGCACATTTCGCCGGTATGACCGGAAAATGCGCGCGCACCGTCAGAGTTCGGGTCTGCCGCACCGGCGTGATGCCCGCTACCGTACGAGTAGGGCCCGCAACGGTGCGGTAGCACGCCGACCGGAAGGGGTTCGCCGTGACACGGTGCGGAGTTGTGTCGTTGCCGACCGAGCTCGGTGTTTTCGACGTCGACAATCGTGACGATCTGGTCGATTTTTTCCATGTGCACGGGTTCGCGACGTTGCGCGGCCTGTGGGATCCGGAGCAGTTGGCCGAACTGGACATCGCCTGCACCACCGCCCAGCGGCGGCTGGCCAGCGGTGATCTGCCCAGCCGGTACGTCGCGGGCGAACTCGTGACCCACCTGACCGAGATCGTGCCCCAGGTGCGGGACGCCGTGCACCATCCGATCCTGGTCGAGCTGGCGAAACGGGTGCTGGGTGACTGCTGGATCCCGGAGGGCGTACCCGGCGACCCGTTCGACGTGGTGTTCCAGGACGCCCGGCCGGGTCAGGGCAGCCGCAGCACGCGGATCGGCTGGCACACCGACTGGCAGAGCGCTCCGCATCTGGACCGCTGGCCGGCGATGGGGTTCAGCCTGCACCTGGACGGGACCAGCCCGGCCAACGGCTTCCTGCGGGTGGTGCCGGGCAGTCACCGGTGGGCCACCCCGGAGGCACCCGGCGGCCGCGGCCACGGCGCCGTCAATGTCGGTGGCGGTGTCAATGGTGGTGTCGGTGGCGGTGTCAATGGTGGTGTCGGTGGTGGTGTCAGTGGTGGTCCGCGCACCGGCGGCTACACCGACGACCCGCCGCCCAGCGAGATGCCGCTCGGCTTCGACAAGGTGCCCGGCGAGATGGGCGTGTACTGCTCGCGCGGCGATGTGCTGTTCCACGACGCCTACCTCTGGCACGCCTCGGCCCGGGCCACCGCCGACGGCGCGGTGCGCCGGCAGATCTGCGGCGGCTGGTACTCCGGCGCCGCCGATCCTTCCCCCACCACGGCCGATTTCCTGGACAACGCCGCCCGCTGACCGAGCCTGCTACTCCTGGCTCAGTCCGGCCAGGTCGTTCTCGATACGGCGCCTCAGCCGCGTCGCACGGGGATCCGGGTAGTCCGCCAGCAGCCGCAGTGCCGCATTCCAGCACCCCCGGCTCTGCTCCGGGTCGCTGGCCCGCAGATCGAGTGCCAGTCCGTCCAGGGCCTCCGCCTCATCCCAGGCGTATCCGAGCTCCCGCTGCACCTCCGTCGCCCGACGATGAAAGGCGGCCGCCTCGTCAGCGCGGTCGAGCAGCCGGTACACATCGCCGGCACCCCGCCAGGCCAGCGCCTCGCGGTTGCGATCTCCCAGCCGACGATGCAGCACCGCCGAGCGATGGTAGGACGTCAGCGCCTCGGAGAGCTGGCCCAGTGCGCGCTGGGCATCACCCAGAGCGAGCAGCCAGTACCCCTCCAGCACATGGCTGCGCAGGTCCAACGCGATGTCATGCGCCTGGCTCGCCGCGTCCAGTGCCTGGTCGAGCTCGCCCAGGTCGCGATGGATTCCGCTGAGGATGTTGAGGACTCCGCCCATGCCGCGCATGTCTCCATCCGCGCGGTAGCGATCAAGCGCTTCACGCGAATAATCCTGACCGTCGTCGAGCGAACCGGCGTCGTAGTACATCGCGGCGAGATTGGCCGCGACAACCGCATCCCAGTGCGGGGCACCGAGTCCTTGGAAAGCGATCCTGGCACGTTTCAGGTATGTCTCCGCATCTCCGATCCTTCGCCAGCGGAGATAGGCCACACCGATCGCGTTGAGGGAAAGAGCTTCGCCCTTCAGGTCCTCCTGCTCATGCCTGACCGTCAACGCGTTGTTGTGATATTCGAGAGCCTCCCGCATCCGATTCATCTTGACATGGGCGAATCCGAGGTTCTGCGAGAGCTCCGCCTCCGCGAGGCGTTCACCGACCCGACGAGCGGCTGCCAGGCCGATCTCCCCGATTTCCAGCCATTCGGCGGCAACGGCGGACGGCGCTTTGGCGCTCCACAGTACGAGTGCCAATCGCCAGGCATGTCCGTCAAGCCCGAGGTCCCGAGCGGCCCGCACGACCGGCGTAAAGTTGTGCTGCTCACGCTCGGCCCAGTCAACCGCTTCGTCATAACTGTTGAAGGACGGCCGCGGTGCGTCCGGGCGCGTCTCGAGTGCGACATGGTCACGAGCCGGCATGATCCAACCCTGTGCCTGGTCAGCTGTGTAGAGATACCAGTCCAGGATGCGGCGCACGGCATCCGTTCGGCTGTCGGCACTTTCCTCGACCTGGGCCTGGTCAATCGCGTACGCGCGTAACAGGTCGTGGAACTCGTATCGGTCGGGCGCCGTCTGCTCCAACATGTTGACGGCGACCAGGCCGTCCAGCAACTGCCGCGCGCGCCGAACGCTGACCTCGGCCAGGGCGCAGACCAGGTGTATCCCGAAGTCCCGTCCCGGATTCAGGCCAAGGAGCCGGAACAACCGAGCCACGTCCGGCGCCAGGGATCGATACGACCAGGCGAACACCGAACGCACCGCGTATTCCTCCCCGCCTTCCTCGATACTGAGGGCATCCCAGAGAGCGGATTGATCACGCAATTCGGAGATCAACTCCTCAAGGTGCATATATGGATGGGTCGCCGCACGTTCTCCCGCTATTCGCAGAGCCAGCGGCAGATGTGCGCATAACCGCGCGAGGTCGGCCAGCCTGGCCTCGTCATCCGACCGGTAGCCTTCGGTGACGGCTTTCAGCAGGGTGATGCATTCCCGCTCGGCCAGTGTCTCGATGCTGAGCCGTTCCGCCCGGCCCTGGGCCGTGAGCCCGGACAACCGGTTGCGGCTGGTGATGATCGCGAGACACCACGAGTTGCCCGGAATCAGTGGTCGCACCTGCGAGACGGTGGCCGCGTTGTCGAGCACGACCAGCACTCGACGATCGGCGAGCGTCGAACGATACATGGCCGCCGCCGCGTCGGTGTCCGCCGGGATCGCCGCCGACGGAGCCCCCAGTGCGGCCAGGAATCGGGCCAGCGCCTCCGGAGCCGAGACCGGCGCGCCCGGGTCGTAGCCACGAAGGTTGATGTAGAGCTGACCGTCCGGAAAACGATTCTTGATCTGATGCGCCCAGTGCACGGCGAGCGCCGTCTTGCCGACGCCAGCGGTACCGACGATGATGTACACATTCGCGGCGAACATGTCCTTCACCTCGCGCTCCAGGACATCATTCAGCCATCGCAGATCCGCGTCCCGGTTGACGAACTTAAGTATGTCGGAGGGCAGTTGGCGTGGCGTGATCGCAGCGGCGTGTTCCGGCTCCGCGTCACCGTGGAAATGAACGTCACCGATGATCTGACCGGCCTGGATGACATCACGAGATGGGCCGGACATCTCCGAGCGCGTCTCGTGAACGTGCTCGGCTCCAGCGCTGCCTCCGCCGTCCGTCTCGGGCATCCGTACCTACTCCGAGACCCGCGGCGGTGGAAGACGGGCCACCAGGCGATCGACATACGAGATGACGTCCTCGCCGTTCGCGTACAACTCCCTGGCGAAATTGGCCCAGTTCTTGATCAATGCGAGATCGGCGAAGCGCACGGCGCCCTGCGGAACGCCCCCGTCGCTGTAGACGATCTCATAGAGAACCTCGTCGCCGAGCACCACCACCTCGGGCAGGAACCTGCCCCGCTCGATCACGCTGATCGCGTCGGCACCGACGACCCGGATGGGCTTGCCGCATTCCGCCTGCACTCGCAGTGACCGCAGCTCCCATTGCAGGTAGGCGGACAGTGGTTCCTGCACTATTCGTACACGGTAGAAGGTGGTTCGATTCGCGCGGTCCGCGAGGACGGACTGGACGGCCGATTCGCGTTCCTCCTCGAAGATACGCATCGAACCTTCCCAGTCTCCGGCACGGAACGCATTGCGACTGGGGACGTCCTCCTCGAAGTTCTGGCGTCGTTCGAACTTCCAGGAGTCCTTGTCGTGAATCGCACGACGGCGCGACCGGAACTCGTTCCTGTAGGTGTCCCTGTCCAGCCGCGTGCCCAGCGCGCGGTCCAGGACGAGAGATTCTCGATCAAACATCGCGGATATCGGGTTTCGCCGCGATCAGCATCGCTCCTGGAATAATCACTATCCTCTCGTCCTGACCAACCTTCACACCCCGAGGCAGGCGCGACCTGTACGCATCCGTGAGATCCCGGCCGATCACCGCGATGTCACCATTGTCCAGCTCCCAGATGTCCGGACACTCCTCGTCGTCCTTGGATGTGCCGACTTCCTGGGCCGACTTGCCCAGCCGACGTTTGAATGATGCGGAGGGATCCGCCTCCCAGATGCGAGCCATTGGCCGCACCCCCTGATTCCCGACATGTCTACCCGAAGATATCCACTTTACGGGCGTCAAGCGACATAAACAATAGCCCAGTTGGCGGAACTGCTTTCGTTTTTTCGCCGCACTTCGTGATCCTGATGACCTTTATGAGCGGTGACGAGACCACGGTGATGTGACGCTGCGGATACGAACGGTTCCGGGGCGCTACCGGCCCGTCCGGAGGACCGCCAGCCAGGGGACCATGGCCCGCCGACGGACCCTTCCTGGTCTACCCAAGGTCCACAACGAAAAGGGCACTTCGCCACGTTCGCCCCCGGCGGGGCGGTGTTCAGACTAGTTGTGCGTTCACAAGTTGTGCGTTCAACAAACGGACGTACCAAACGGAGGCACACGATGTCGATCAAGGAAACGGTCCCGGTCGCGCGGGACATCACCCTGCCCGAGCGGCCCGCGGAAGTCACGAACTCCGCTGGCGCCAAGGCTCTCGCGGTGCTGCGGATCGTGCTGGGCCTGATGTTCCTCTGGGCCTTCCTGGACAAGCTGTTTGGCCTGGGTTACGCCACGAAGCACGCCCAGGCATGGATCAACGGCGGCTCCCCGACCAAGGGTTTCCTGAGCCACGTCGAGGTCGGACCGCTGCAGGACGTTCTCCGCAGCTGGGCCGGCGCCCCCTGGGCGGACTGGCTGTTCATGCTCGCGCTGCTGGGCCTGAGCGTCGCCCTCATCCTGGGCATCGGCCTGCGGGTGGCGGCCGTCGCCGGGTTCTTCCTGCTCGGTTTCATGTGGCTGGCCGAATGGCCGCTGGCCCGCTTCGACTCGACCGGCGCGGCGACCTCCTCGTCCAACCCGATCATCGACTACCACTTCATCTACTTCTTCACTCTGGTCACCTTCGCTCTCACCGCCGCTGGCAACACCTGGGGACTCGGTCGCCAGTGGGCCAAGTTGCCCATCGTTCAGCAGAACCCCTGGCTACGCTGAAGGGCATCGGCGTGAGCTGAGGGGAGCGATACGAATGGGCGGTTCGCCCACACTGCCCTCGGAGATGCGGGCCTGGCATGTTGACAAGCCGGGCCCCATCGCCGGGGGTCCGTTGCGTCAGAGCACTGATCCGGTTCCCACGCCCGGGCCGGGCGACCTGCTGGTGCGGGTGCTCGCCTGCGGCGTGTGCCGCACCGACCTGCACGTGTCCGAGGGTGATCTGCCGGTGCACCGGCCGCATGTGACACCCGGACATGAGGTCGTCGGCGAGGTCGTGGCGGTTGGCTCCGCCGCCGGCGCGGCCGGCCACGCGGTCGGCGACCGGGTCGGCATCGCCTGGCTGCGCGGCACCTGCGGCACCTGCAAGTACTGTCTGCGTGGCGCGGAGAACCTCTGCCCGAACTCGACATACACCGGCTGGGACGCGGACGGCGGCTATGCCGAGTACACGACCGTGCCGGCCGACTGGGCGCATCCGCTGCCCGACGGCTACTCCGATGTCGAGCTGGCGCCGCTGCTGTGCGCCGGGATCATCGGCTACCGCTCGCTCAAGCGCGCCGAACTACCGCCCGGCGGCAAGCTGGGTATCTACGGTTTCGGTGCCAGCGCCCACCTGGCCGCGCAGGTCGCGCTCGCCGAGGGCGCCACGGTGCACGTCATGACCCGCAGCCCGGCCGCGCAGAAGTTGGCGCTGGAACTCGGTTGCGCCTCGGCCACCGGTGCGGCCGATCCGCCGCCCGAGCCGCTCGATTCGGCGATCCTGTTCGCCCCGGTCGGCGACCTGGTGCTGCCCGCCCTGGCGGCCCTGGACCGCGGCGGCACGCTGTCGATCGCCGGCATCCACCTCACCGACATCCCGCCGCTGGTGTATCAGGACCACCTGTTCCAGGAGCGCCAGCTGCGCAGTGTCACCGCGAACACCAGGGCCGACGCCCGCGAGTTCCTGAAGCTGGCCGCGAAGCACCGGCTGCACGTGACCACGACCCGCTACCCGCTCGACGACGCCGACAGGGCGCTGGCGGACCTGGCCGGCGACCGCGTCAACGGCGCCGCCGTCCTGGTGCCCTGATCACGGCAACGGAGCGCTCCAGGTAAGTCGCGTCCCGCCGGTCTCGACTCGCTTCGCGGTGAACGTGCCGCCGGCCTCCGACGCCCGCTGCTGCAGGTTGTTCAGGCCGCTGCGGGCGACGGTCTCGGGGATGCCGATGCCGTTGTCGACCACGTCGATCACCAGGTGGTCGTCGACCGACACGGTCACCTGCAGCTCGGACGCCTTGGCGTGCCGGACGGCGTTGCTGACCGCCTCCCGGATGACCGCCTCGGCATGCTCGGCGAGATCGGTGGGCAGCACGTCGAGTGGGCCGGACATCCGGATGGTGGTGCGGATCGGAGTGTCCTCGGTGAGCTCGGTGACCACGTCATGCAGTTTGGTGCGCAGCCGGGTGCCGCCGGACAGTTCCGACGCCTGCAGGTCGAAGATCGCGGTGCGGATCTCCTGGATGACCTCCTGCACCTGGTGAATGTGCTCGGTGATCCGCTCGGCCACCATCGGCGACTTCGTGCGGCGGTGGGTGCCCTGCATGGCCAGGCCGATGCCGAACAGCCGCTGGATGACGTGATCGTGCAGGTCACGGGCGATCCGGTCGCGGTCGGCGAGCATGTCCAGCTCGCGCCGCGCGGACTGGCTCTCGGCCCGCTGTAGGGCCAGCGCGGCCTGGTCGGCGAACGCCGACACGACCTGCAACTGGTGCTCGTCGAACACCGTCGAACCCGGGCCGCGCAGCACCAGCAGCACACCGGCGGTGGACTCGCCGGCGCGCAACGGCATCGCCAGCGCGGGTCCGAACGGCACGCCCAGCACGCTGGCCAGGTCGAAGTCCAGGGTCGGCACGTTGCGGGGCACATGGTCCCGGAACACAGCGCCCGCGGTGGAGCCCTCGGTGGGGATCATCCGCCCGGTCATGGACTCCGAGTCCAGCCCGGCGCAGACCGTGATGACCAGGCCCTCCACGTCGGCGGTGGCCGCCTCCGGATCATCGGGCAGCGCGATCAGCGCGTAGTCGGCGTCCGCCAACTCCACCGCGCGGCTGGCGATCAGGCTCAGCGCCTCGTTGGTGTCGCCACCGCCCAGCAGCTCCGCGGTGACCTCGGCGCTGGCCTCCAGCCAGCGTTGCCGGCGCCGCGCCTCCTCATACAGCCGGGCGTTGTCGATCGCGATGCCGGCCGCGCCGGCCAGTGCCTGCACGACCAGTTCGTCGTCCTCGGTGAACCGCTGCCCGCCGGCCTTCTCGGCCAGGTACAGCCGGCCGAACACCCGGCCCGGCGTCTGCACCGGCACGCCCAGGAAGGTCTTCATGTCCGGGTGATGTGGTGGGAAGCCGACCGACGCCTCATGTGCGTGGATGTCGTCCAGCCGCAGCGGCTTGCCCTGTTCGATCACCAGGCCCAGCAGCCCACGGCCGGTCGGCAGGTCGCCGATCTGCTCGCGGGTGGCATCGTCGATGCCCACGTACACGAACTCGGTCATCGAGCCGTCGTCACCCAGCACACCCAGCGCGCCGTACTGAGCGTCCACCAGGTTCATCGCGGCACGCACGATCTGCCGGAGCGTGGTGTCCAGCTCCAGCCCCGAGGACACGGCCAGCACAGCCTCCAGGAGGCTGTCCATCCGATCGCGGGTGGCCACGATCTCCTCGATGCGCTCCTGAACCTCCGTGAGCAGCGCGCGCAGCCGCAACTGCGAGAGGGCCCCGGTCATTCTGGGCGGTTCGGCATCGGTCACCTGTCCACTTTCCCATGAAAGGGCCTCTCGCGGACAGTGACCACAGCTACCCGGATGCCACGATCGCGTATCCGCATTGTGACCTCGGACGGATCGGTAGTGACGTTGTGCCCTGTGATCAAGCTTTCAGAAGCAGGAAAGTAGTACAGAAGTACTGTCACCAGGCCGTGCAGGCTGGCGATGATCAGCAAGACGTGAGGGGAGGGACGCCCGATGAGCAACGGCACACACGACGACGACGTCGTGCCTAACGACACAGCACATGGCACGCACGATGTTCACAGTGATGCCGACACGGCCATCCGACCGGTGGGCAGTCTCAGTGCCGATCAGGTCCGAAACGTGCTGCTCGCGGCGACCGCCGCTCCCTCGCTGTTGAACACCCAGCCGTGGCGGTTCCGCTGCACGCCGGACGCCATCGAGCTGTACACGGACCGGGACCGCGAGGTCCGTACCGCCGACCCCGACCACCGCGAGATGCTGCTGGCCTGCGGTGCCGCGCTGCTGAACCTGCGGCTGGCGGCGCGCGCCGAGGGCGCGTATCCGATGGTGCGGCTGTTCCCCCGCTACGACGATCCGGACCTGCTCGCGTCCGTGCGGTTGCAGGGCCGGCGGGTGATCACCCCGGCCGACCGTGAGCTGGCCGAGGCCATTCCGCGCCGCCGCACCAACCGGCGGCCGTTCCACCCCACCGCGGTGTCACTGCGGGCGCGCAACGAGCTGCGCCGCGCCGCCGAGGCCGAGCGGGCCTGGCTGGCGATCGTGTCCGGCGGCAAGCTGCCGGACCTGCGGAATCTCGTGCACCAGGCGCACTGGACCCAACAGCGGGACACCGAGTTCCTGACCGAGTTCGCGATGTGGACCGGCCGGGACGGCCAGAACTTCGACGGAGTGCCGATCCGCAGCGCCGGTCCACTGCCCGAGCCGCAGGACGAGTGGGTGCTGCGTGATTTCAGCGCTGGCACGGGTCAGCGACGGATCCCCGGCAAGGACTTCGAGCCGGAACCACTGATCGCGGTGGTCGGGTCGTTCCAGGACACCCCGCCCGCCCAGTTGCAGGCCGGCCAGGCCATGCAGCGGGTGTTGCTCACCGCGACCGTGCACGGGCTGTCCGCGTCGTTCCTGTCCCAGGTGGTTGAGGTCGAGGAGACCCGGGCCGAGCTGCGGAAGCTGCTCGGCGGCGGGCTGTGGCCGCAGACCGTGCTGCGGATCGGACACGGCACCCCGGTACCCGCCACGCCGCGCCGCTCGCTGGAGGACGTCATGGAATTGAACGGGAAGCGATTGGCAGCCCAATCGGGCTGAGCTGGGTCGCGAGGCGGGCGACCAGGACCGCCAGCCGCGTAGTCACTGAAGCGACGGGGACACCCGCGCGCCCTGAACCCAGACTGTTCCGGCGTTCCAGGTGGATGCGGGCCAAGGCCGCAGGGAGCGTGATCCTGTTGGGTCGGCGCTTCGCCCCGACCAACAGTCAACAAGCTCAATCGGCTCGGAGACGCGAGCGAGCTCGCGCCCCTCTCGCCTCAATCGCTTGTGGCGTGCTAAGGCACGCGAGCGACCGAGAACGCCGGCCCGCGCCGCCTGGGACGGCGGGGGCGGCGGTCAGGTGTCGAGGGGGTGCTTACTGCGATCCCGCAGTTCGGTGGCGAGGACGGCGGCCTGGGTGCGGCGCTCCATGCCGAGTTTGGCCAGCAGCCGGGACACGTAGTTCTTGACCGTCTTCTCGGCCAGGAACATCCGCTCCGCGATCTGGCGGTTGGTGAGACCCTCGCCGATCAGCTCCAGCAGCGTCCGCTCCTGACCGGTCAGATTCGCCAGCGGACCCTGCGGTGCCATGTTCGCGCGCAGCCGCTCCATCAGCGCCGCCGCCGCGCGGTTGTCCAGCAGTGACCGCCCGGACCCCACCGTGCGCACCGCCGAGACCAGCTCCAGGCCCTCGATGTCCTTGATCACATACCCACCGGCGCCGGCCAGGATCGCGTCCAGCATCGCCTGTTCGTCGGTGAACGACGTCAACATCAGGCAGTTCAGATCAGGGAGTTTGGACCGCAGCTCACGACAGAGCTCGATGCCGTTGCCGTCCGGCAGGCGCACGTCCAGCACCGCGACATCCGGCTGCAGCGCCGGAATCCGCGCCCGGGCTTCGGACACTGATGCGGCCTGACCCACCACGGTCAGGTCATCCTCCTCCTCAAGCATGTCCGCCACGCCGCGGCGAACCACGGCGTGATCATCCACCAGAAACACCCTGATCATGCTCATCCCTTCACAGCGCCTGGTTCCCCTGAACCCACAGTCCCATACCAGCCTAAAAGGCAGGTATTGGTCACAACATGGCGAAAGTTCACGTGGATCAAGGACGAAGGTCACGAAGATGAGTGACCAACTGGTCCCGCTGCGTGGTCTGGAAGGCCCGGTTGGGGATAGTCCGGAAGGCCCCGGCGTTCCAGGTGGATGCGGGCCGAGAACGCCGGCCCGCGCCGCCTGGGACGCCGGTCAGGGCGCTTGGTCTATGGCGGAGCGTGCGCCGTTGGCGATCTCGACCTCTTCGCGGGCGGTGACCACCACGGTCCGGACGAGCGCGTCGGGAGCGCTGATCTCGGCGTCGCCGCTGGCGGCGTCGTTGGCCACCGGGTCGAGGTCGACGCCGAAGTAGTGCAGGCCCTCGGCGGCGGCCGCGCGGACCGGAGCGCTGTGCTCGCCGACACCGCCGGTGAACACCAGCACGTCCAGCCCGCCCATCGAGGCGGTCATCGCGGCAATCTCCCGGCGCAGCCGGTGCACGTAGACCTCGAAGGCCAGCCGCGCGCGGGGATCGTCATCGATGTCGCGCAGGATCTCCCGCATGTCGCCGCTGCCGCCGGACAGCCCCTTGAGCCCGGACTCGTGCTCCAGGACGTAGGACAACTTGTCGGCGCTGATGCCGGAGTGCATCTGCAGCCACAGCACCAGGCCGGGGTCGAGGCTGCCGGTGCGAGTGGCCATCACCAGGCCGGCCAGCGGGGTGAACCCCATGGTGGTGTCGACGGACCGACCGGCCTCGACCGCGGCCAGCGACGCGCCGGCACCGAGGTGGCAGCTCACCATCCGCAGCATCTCGATCGGCTGACCGAGGATCTCGGCGGCCCGGCGGCTGACATAGGAATGAGACAGCCCGTGGAAGCCGTACCGCCGCAGGCCCCACCGCCTGTTCCACTCATGCGGCAGTGCGTAGGTGGCCGTCTCGTCCGGGATCGACGCGTGGAACGCGGTGTCGAAGCAGGCCACTGCCGGAACATCCGGCAGCAGCCTGCTCAGCGCGTCGATACCGGCGACACCACGAGGCTGGTGCAGCGGCGCGAGTTCGGTGAGCGCGGCGATGCGTGCCCGCACTCGCCGGTCGATGAGGACCGGCTTGGTGAACTCGGCGCCGCCGTGCACGATCCGGTGGCCGATGACATCGAAGCAGGGAGTGCCCGGCGGCCGGTCGTCCGTGGGCAGGCGGTCCAGAAATGCCTGCAGTTCCTCGGTTTCGTCGTGGCCGGACCACTGCCCGAGATCCAGTTTGTCGATGACCTTGTTGTCGTCGGACAGCAGGCGGACCTTCAGGCTGGATGAGCCGGCGTTGACGACCAACACCCGCACGATGCCTCCCGGTGGCTAGAACGGCCTGATTGGAACGGCCGATCGTGGAACGGCCACTGTTTTCACGACGCTGTTTTCACGACGCTGTTTTCGGGCGACCGTCGCTCAGAACGGCCACTGCCAGTCGCGGACCTCCGGCAGGTCCTCACCGTAGGTGCGGGTCCAGGTGTGGTGGGCGGCCCGCCGGTCGACGAGGTCCTGCCGCAGCCGGGCCGTCGTCGCACCCAGCCCAGGCACCCGGTCGAGCACATCGATCGCCAGCTGGAAACGATCCATGTCGTTCATCACCAGCATGTCGAACGGCGTGGTCGTGGTGCCTTCCTCCTTGTAACCGCGCACGTGCAGGTTCACGTGGTTCCTGCGCCGGTAGGTCAGGCGATGGATAAGCCAAGGGTAACCGTGGTACGCGAAGATCACGGGCCGGTCGGTGGTGAACACCGCGTCAAATTCCCGGTCGGTCATACCGTGCGGATGCTCGGTGGCCGGCTGCAACCGCATCAGGTCCACCACGTTGACCACGCGGATTCGCAGTCGCGGCAGGTGTTCCCGCAGTAGCGCGGTGGCGGCCAGCACCTCCAGCGTCGGCGCGTCACCGGCGCAGGCGAGCACCACGTCCGGCTCCTCGCCGTCGATCTCGGTGCCGGCCCAGTCCCAGATCCCGACACCGCGCGTGCAGTGCAGGATCGCCTGGTCCATGCTCAGCCAGTCGGGCGCCGGGTTCTTGCCGGCCACCACGATGTTCACGTAGTCCCGGCTGCGCAACACGTGGTCGGCGACGGACAGCAGGGTGTTGGTGTCCGGCGGCAGGTAGACCCGGATGACCTGGGCCTTCTTGTTCACCGCGTGGTCGATGAACCCCGGGTCCTGGTGCGAGAAGCCGTTGTGGTCCTGCCGCCACACATGCGAGGTGAGCAGGTAGTTCAGCGATGCGACCGGGCGTCGCCATTCCAGCCTGTGGCTGGTCTTCAGCCACTTGGCGTGCTGATTGAACATCGAGTCGACGATGTGCACGAACGCCTCGTAGCAGGAGAACAGGCCGTGCCGGCCGGTGAGCAGGTAGCCCTCCAGCAGGCCCTGGCAGAGATGCTCGGAGAGCACCTCGATCACCCGGCCGTCCCGAGCGAGGTGCTCGTCGACGTCCAGGACCTCGGCCTCCCACTGCTTGTCGGTCACCTCGTAGACCGCGTCCAGCCGGTTGGAGGCCGTCTCGTCCGGGCCGACCAGCCGGAAGTTCCTGGTGGCCTCGTTCGCCCTGACGACGTCCCGCAGCCACTTTCCCAGTACCTTGGTCGGCTCGCTGGTGGAGTGGCCCGGCTTGCTGACCTCGCTGGCGAAGAGTCTGAAGTCCGGCAGCTCCAACGGCCGCAGCAGCAGACCGCCGTTGGCATGCGGGTTGGCGCCCATCCGGCGGGTGCCCTTCGGCGCCTGGCGAGTGAGCTCGCCGATCGGAGCGCCGTTGTCGTCGAACAGCTCCTCGGGCCGGTAGGAGCGCATCCACTCCTCCAGCTCGGCGAGGTGCTTGGGGTTCTCCCGGACCGAGTTGAGCGGAACCTGGTGCGCCCGCCAGGTTCCCTCGATCTGCACACCATCCACCTTGGATGGTCCGGTCCAACCCTTGGGGGTGCGCAGCACGATCATCGGCCAGACCGGCCGGGCGGCGGCCAGTCGCGACGACCCGTCGGCGCGCGCGTTGCCCTGGATCTCCGCGATCTCCGTGAGCACGGCGTCCAGCGTGGCGGCCATTTCCTGGTGCATGACCGCCGGTTCCGAGCCCTCGACGTAGTACGGCCGGTAGCCGTAGCCGCGCATCAGCGCGTCGAGTTCCTCGCGCGGAATGCGCGCCAGCACGGTCGGATTGGCGATCTTGTAGCCGTTGAGGTGCAGGATCGGCAGCACCGCGCCGTCGTGCACCGGGTTGAGGAACTTGTTGCCGTGCCAGCTCGTCGCCAGCGGTCCGGTCTCGGCCTCGCCGTCGCCCACCACGCAGGCGACCAGCAGGTCAGGGTTGTCCAGTGCGGCGCCATAGGCGTGCGCCAGCGAGTAGCCAAGCTCGCCGCCCTCGTGGATGGAGCCGGGCACCTCCGGCGCGACGTGGCTGGGCACCCCGCCGGGGAAGGAGAACTGCCGGAACAGCTCCTTCATGCCGCGCACGTCCCGGCCGATGCCCGGGTACGCCTCGGAGTAGCTGCCCTCAAGCCAGGTGTTGGCCAGCAGCGCGGGACCACCGTGACCCGGTCCGATCACGTACATGATGTCCAGGTCGCGCAGTCGAATCTCGCGATTCAGGTGCGCGTAAAGAAAATTCAACCCGGGCGTCGTTCCCCAGTGGCCCAACAGCCTCGGCTTGATGTGCTCAACTCGCAGCGGTTCGCGCAGCAACGGGTTGTCGAGCAAGTAGATCTGCCCTACCGAGAGGTAGTTCGCCGCACGCCAGTAGGCGTCCAACCAGCGGGCTTCGTCGGCGTCCAGCACAGCGGTAGTCCGCTCGGCCATATCGTGTCCCCATCTTCCTGTTGGATCCCGTATGGCCGATGCTAGCCGCGACGAAAACCACTCGCCGGTCAGTCCTCGTCGAAGGCAACCTCAGGATGGTCACGCGCCAATGTTTCCCGGCTGTCCGCGACTTCGGACACTCCGCCGTCGTCCTCCAACACCCAGACGTCGCGCCCGTTGACCTCTACTTCACGCGCATGGGCCCGGTCGGCGGGCCCTGCGCCAAACTGGTCGTTTTCCCGCGCACTGAACGAATCCGGCATATCATGACCTCCCCATACCCTGTTTCACCAGGGTAGCCACGCGCTGCCGCTTCGCGTCAAGTTGTTCTCCCTCGACGCGCCATTCATGACGCGCCTTCCGTTGCCAGAACCGGGGCTTGTGGGCCAGCCACGCCTCCCTTCCGGCGGCCCAGCAGACATCCTCGATGACGGCCAGTTTCATGGTCGGGGACAACAGATCCAACGCGACGGGAACGTCCACATCGACCGCATCGAACCGCATCGACGAGCGGGACCGCTCGTCGACGGCCTTCTTTCCGCGGCGGCCCCACAACGTCCACTTCACCTGGCGACCGGTTGACGGGGAGCCGGTCCAACCTGCCATGTCTCCTCCCGGAGAGTTCTTGGGATTCCTGATGGTCATTGCGCCACTGTCCTGTTGACTTCAGTCCTGTTGACTTCAGTCCTGTCGGCCTCTGTCGTGTCGGCCTCTATCCGGTCGGCTTTGGTCCGTTCTACTTCGGTGCTGTCGGTTTCGCTCGGTTCGGCGTTCGAGTGCGGTTTGGTCAGGTCGGGGTCGGTCTTCCGCCGGAACTCAAGGTTGTTATTAACCGAAACAACACCTGGAATTCGCTTGACGAGATGGACGGCGATATCCACGTCGGCCTCGTATTCCAGCCGGCCGTTGAGCGTCACCACACCGTTGTCGACGGCCGCGGACACGGATTTCGGATCAGCCCAGAGCACCCGCCGGAAGACGTCACGCTCGATCTCGGCGCGAATCTCGTCGTCACCGCGCAGGAAACTGCGCAACAGATCACGCCGCGACACCACGCCGACCAACCGTCCATTGTCGATCACGAACAGCCGGCGCACCTTGGACCACGCCATCATGCGGGCGGCATTGGGCAGATACTCATCCGGCGAGACGGTGACGACCGGGGAGGTCATCAACTGTCGTGCGGTCAGCCCGCCCGCCTTCCGCCAGTGCTCCCGGGTGCGCGGCAACGCGAAAACGGACGGCCCGTCCGACTCCTCGTCGTCGACGTGTTCCTCCTTGCGGAGTAGGTCGGCCTCGGACACGACACCGATCACGTCGCCCCGCTCGTCGACCACCGGTACGGCGCTGATGCCCTCGCCGACCAGAAAATCAACAATGTCCTTGAACGCGGTGTCCGGGTTGACGGTGATCATGTCCCGGGTCATCACGTCGCCGACGGTTACCTTCCGCATCACGTCCTCCTGCCTGCCGGACGTAACACAGTTCACTCTTAACAGAGTCAACCCCTAAGGGCGTCAAGGCACATTCCACTGAGGGCCAAAGACCCCGGTCACGCCGACGGCACGGGCCGGTCTCGAACCGGTCACGTGCCGTCACATCAGGGGTCACCCGACCGTCGTATCGGGCGCGCGGGCGCTCACAGGGCTGTCACTGGGTTGTCATTGTGGACTCACCTGGGCATGGCGATGTACTTGTACTCCAGGTACTCGTCGATGCCGACCCGGCCGCCCTCGCGGCCCAGGCCGGACTGCTTGACGCCACCGAACGGCGCCGCCGGATTGGACACCAGGCCGGTGTTCAGGCCCACCATGCCAACCTCCAGGCGCTCGCTGACCCGCAGCGCCCGGTCCAGGTCCTTCGTGTACACATATCCGGCCAGGCCCCACTGGGTATCGTTGGCGATCCGGAGAACCTCGTCCTCGTCCTCGAAGACCTGGATCGCCGCGACCGGACCGAAGATCTCCGTGGTGGCGAGCCTGCTGGCCGGGTCCACATCGGTCACCACGGTCGGCTGGTAGAAGCGCCCGGGCCCGTCGACCGGCGCGCCGCCGACGAGAACCCGAGCGCCCGACCTCACGGCGTCGTCGACCAGGCCGGCGACCTTCCGACGGCCCTTCTCGTCGATCAGCGGGCCGACGTCAACGCCAGGCTCGCTGCCCGGGCCGACCTCCAGCGCGCCGATCCGCTCGGCGAGCCGCCGCGCGAACTCGTCGGCCACCGACCGGTGCACGTAGAACCGGTTGGCCGCGGTGCACGCCTCCCCCATGTTGCGCATCTTCGCGATCATCGCGCCGTCCACGGCCGCCTCCAGGTCGGCGTCCTCGAACACCAGGAACGGCGCGTTGCCGCCGAGTTCCATGGACGTGCGCATCACGGTGTCCGCGCACTGGGCCAGCAGGATGCGGCCGACCTCGGTGGACCCGGTGAACGAGAGCTTGCGGATGCGCCCGCCGCGTAGCAGCGGCTGCGTCACCTCGGCGGCCCGAGAGGTGGTCACCACGTTCAGCACGCCGGCCGGCAGCCCGGCCTCCTGCAGGATCGCGGCGAGCGCCAGCGCGGACAGCGGGGTCTGCTCGGCCGGCTTGAACACCATCGTGCAGCCGGCCGCGATCGCCGGACCGATCTTGCGGGTGCCCATCGCCAGCGGGAAGTTCCACGGCGTGATCAGCAGGCAGGGGCCGACCGGCTGGCGCAGCGTCAACCGCCGGTTGCGGCCGTCCGGCATGACCCCGTAGCCGCCGTCGACGCGCACGGCCTCCTCGGCGAACCAGCGGAAGAACTCGGCGGCGTAGGCGACCTCGCCGCGGGCCTCGGCCAGCGGCTTGCCCATCTCGGCGGTCATCAGTTGGGCGAGGTCCTCGGTGCGGGCGACCATCAGCTCGAACGCGGAGCGCAGGATGTCGGCGCGCAGCCGGGGCGCGGTGCGGCCCCATTCCTGCTGCGCGGCGACGGCGGCGGCCTCGGCCAGCGCGCCGTCCTCGGGAGACGCGTCGGCGACCTGACAGAGGATCTCGCCGGTCGCCGGATCGTCCACGGGCAGCGTCGCCGCGCCGGCCGCGTCCTGCCACTTCCCGCCGATCAGCAGTTGCCTGGGCACGGTCTCCAGAACGCCGCGCGGCCCGGTCTCCACGGTCATGCCACCCGCTCCCTCTCGCCTGATCGAAACGTTGACCAACATACGTCAGCGCAGGCCCGCCGAATCTCGCTCGCTGCGCCAGATGTATCCCAAAACGACTCGGTCGGTGGTAGGGGTGGTAGCTGTGAAGACCAGGATGGTGGCGGGGCTGCTGCTGGCGGCCGGCGGCGGCCGGCGTTACGGGATGCCCAAGGCGCTGGTGCGGCAAGGCGAGAAACTGCTGGTCGAGCGGGCGGCGGAAACCCTGCGGGCCGGCGGCTGCGCGCCCATCGTCGTGGTGCTCGGCGCGGCCGCCGACCGGGTCCGTGCCGAGGCCGACCTCGGCGACGCCCTGATCGTCGTCAACCCGGACTGGTCCACCGGGATGGGATCGTCGCTGCGCGGCGGGCTGGCGGCGCTCACGTCGCTGCCGGCAACCGCCGGGAACCGCGACACGGTCCCGGACGCGGCGGTGGTGCTGCTGGTCGACACGCCCGGCATCACGCCGGACGCGGTGCGCCGGCTGGCC
>DASVLX010000246.1:0-37485 GCA_036384655.1 Pseudonocardiaceae bacterium | reverse complement strand
CGGTTGTTATCGGCAATGATTTTCATTACCGTCTGCAAGGGGGCCGGACAACTCCCGCCAGGCGGGTCGTGCGCGCGCTCACGTACACCGTCCCGGACGGCCGCTCGCGCTGCTCGACCTCCCCGCGACACCGGCCTCATGCGACCACGCTGTGGATTCATCAGGAAGGCAACTCGTGACCCAGCAATCAGACGATGCCCTCTCCGGCCCATCTGGCGACGAGAACCCCGGACAGTTCTGGGAAAACCTCTACCGTCAGCATCGCGACGATCTGACCCTCTGGAGGACCAGGGTCAACCCGAGGCTCGTTGAAGTGGCCGGGCAATTGCCTCCCGGGACCGCGCTCGATCTCGGCTGCGGCGCCGGCGGCGACACGCTCTGGCTGGCCCGGCAAGGCTGGCGGGTGACCGCGACCGACATCTCGACCACGGCGGTCGAGACGGTGCTCCGCGTCGCCCGAGAATCCGGGCTCGGCAGTCTCGTGACGGCGGAACAACACGATCTCGCCGAGACTTTCCCGCTCGGCATGTTCGACCTCGTGTCCGCTCAGTACTTTCACACGCCGTTCGCGCTCCCCCGAGCCGCGATCCTGCGGAAGGCAGCGAACGCGCTGCGCGTCGGCGGCCGTCTTCTCGTCGTCGACCACGGTTCCACCGCCCCGTGGTCGTGGGACCGGGACGGCGACAAACACTTTCCCACCCCGCGCGAGGTGTACGACGAACTTGACCTGCCCGCCTCGACCTGGACGGTAGAACGAGCCGACGTTCTCCAGCGCACCGCGACCGGCCCCAGCGGGCAGACCGCCACCGTCGCCGACCACGTCCTGCTCATCCGGCGGACCCAGGACAGCTAGTCCGTCCCGGTGATCCTGTCCGGTCACTCTTGCTTAACGATAAAGATAACCAGACCGCGCACGACACAGTCCTATCGGTATTGATAGTCAATTCCAGGTAGTCTGGCCTGATCCGCACGAGCCCGGCCAGTCGTTGCCCGCGCGACGGGTGCGAACACCTTCGAAGGGTGCGGTAACAATGCGCAAATTCATCGTCAACGCGGCAAGGACCGTGGCCACCGGAGTGGTCGGCGCGGCCGTCTACGACGGAGTGAAGCGGGCCGCGCGTTCCGGCGTGCTACGCGGCGCGGCGGTCTCCGTCACCGCGTGGGGCTTGCGCGGCGTGCGGGGGGCTGAGACCACCGCGGAGCAGGCGCGGCTGGCCTTCGGGGACGTGGTCAGCGAGGCACGCAGCCGCATCGGTGAACCGGCACCCGTCCCTGGTGCCGTACACGAGCACGGGCACGAGCACTGATGGCGGCGCCGACAGCCGCACCAGCCGCACCAGCTTCCTCGCCGGCGTCCGTCCGGCTGGTCGCGGACGCCGCCGGCCGCGCCCGATTCGCCTGCACCGCGCTGCGCGGGTCGACGGCGCTGGCGGTGGCCGTCGAGGACGCGCTCGACCGCCTACCAGGGGTGCGCCAGGTATATGCGTATCCGCGTACCGGCAGCGTGGTGGTCTGGTACGACACCAACCGGACCGAGCCCGGCGACCTCGCGCGGACGATCGAAGGCGGCCTGCGCACCAACCGCGGAGCCCTTGCGGGCCGCGTCCCCAGGTCGGCGGAGATCCGCAGCGGTGACCTGGCCAGATTGGCCATCGGCGGCCTCGCGCTGATCGGGCTGGGTGTCCGCCGCTACGTCCTGCGCCGGCCACCCGTACTCGGTCCCACCGGCCGCACCGCGGCCACCGGTGTCGCGATCTTCACCGGCTACCCGTTCCTGCGTGGCGCGGTGCGCTCGCTGACCGGCCGGAGTGGTCCCGGCACCGACGCGCTGGTCACCGCGGCCACCGTGGCCAGCCTGGTGCTCCGCGAGAACGTGGTCGCGTTGACCGTGCTGTGGCTGCTCAACATCGGCGAGTACCTGCAGGACCTCACCCTGCGGCGCAGTCGCCGCGCGGTGTCCGAACTGCTCACAGGCACGCAGACCCGCACCTGGTTGCGTCTGAGCGACGGCGCGGAGGTCGAGGTGGACATCGCCGACGTGCGAATCGCCGACGAGGTCGTGGTGCACGAGCATGTCGTACTGCCGGTGGACGGGGTGGTCGTCGACGGCGAGGGCATCGCCGACCAGTCCGCGATCACCGGTGAACAACTCCCCGTCAGCGTCGAACCCGGCTCGCACCTGCACGCCGGCTCGGTGCTGTTGCGCGGCCGCATCGTGGTGCGCGCCGACGCGGTCGGGCGTGACACCGCGATCGGACGCATCATCACCCGGGTCGAACAGGCCCAGGCCGACCGGGCGCCCCTGCAGACTGTCGGGGAGACCTTCTCCCGCCGCTTTGTCCCGGTTTCCTTCGCGCTCGCCGCGGTCACCTTCCTGATCACTCGGGACGTCCGGCGGGCGATGACCATGCTTCTGGTGGCCTGCCCCTGTGCGGTCGGACTGGCCACCCCCACCGCGATCAGCGCCGCCATCGGCAATGGTGCCCGTCGCGGCGTGCTGATCAAGGGCGGCGCACACCTGGAGGCGGCCAGCCGGGTGGATGCGATCGTGTTCGACAAGACCGGAACGCTCACCATAGGCCGGCCGGTGGTTACCAACGTCATTTCGTTCGACGAGGAGTGGACACCGGAACGGGTGCTGGCCTACGCGGCCAGTTCGGAGATCCATTCGCGGCACCCGTTGGCGCAGGCGGTCATCCGGTCCACGGAGGAACGCCGCATCGAGATCCCGCCGCACGAGCAGTGCGAGGTCCTGCTTGGGCAGGGCATGCGGGTACACAGCGACGGTCGAATCATCCTCATCGGTAACAGCGAACTGCTCCACGGCCAGCGGGTGCCGATCAGTCCGGAGGCCGACTCCTGGGTCCGCCGGTTGCGTGCGCAGGCCGAGACCCCACTGTTGCTGGCCCTCGACGGCAAGCTCATCGGCCTGGTCGCGCTGCGCGACACGGTCCGGCCTGAGTCACGAGCCGTGCTCGGCGCGCTGCGTGCCGACGGTGTGACCCGCATGGTGTTGCTCACCGGCGACCACCCTGCCACCGCCGCCGCCATCGCGGCCGAGCTGGGCATCGAGGAGTTCCGGGCCCAGGTCATGCCCGACGAGAAACAGGACGTGGTGCGCCAACTCCAGGCGGACGGTCACACAGTGGCCGTCGTGGGCGACGGCGTCAATGACGCGCCAGCACTCGCGCTTGCCGACATCGGCATCGCGATGGGCGTCGCGGGCACCGACGTCGCCGTGGAGACCGCCGATGTGGCATTGGCCGGCGACGACCTACGTGGGCTACTGGATCTGCGGGACCTCAGTCGTCGCGGGATCACCGTGATCCGGCAGAACTACGGGATGTCCATCGCGGTCAATGTGGCCGGGCTGCTCGTGTCCGCCGCCGGAGCACTGTCCCCGCTGGTGGCGGCGATCTTGCACAACGTGTCCTCGGTCGCGGTGGTCGGCAACAGTTCTCGGCTCATCCGCTACCAGATCACCCGGCCGACTCCGAGGTAGTCGCGCGCCTGGCGGCGCGCTCGACCTCCACGGCGGGGGTGGCTGCGTGAGGAGTAAAGGTCGCCGCTTGGGGTTGGGTTGGCGGGTGAGTCTCACCGGGAGGTAGTCGCGCGCCTGGCGGCGCGCTCGACCTCCACGGCGGCGCTCGGATATGAGTGAGAGGGTGGGCCAAAGGCCCACCCTCTCACTCATATCGCTCGCTTCTTGTGGAGGTGCCGGGAATCGAACCCGGGTCCTCTGCCGCCTCGACAAGGCTTCTCCGTGCGCAGTTCACTGTGTCGCTACTTGGCCCCACCGGTCACGTGAACAAGCCGGTGTGACGAGCCCAGCCGCTGTGAATGTCCCGATCAGCACCCGCGACCGATGCTGGCGGTGAGCCTCCTAGCTGATGCCGGCGAACCGGGACGGAGGCGCTCCCGGGCCGACAGACTCGCACTCGCTCAGGCGGCGAGGGCGAAGTCGCGCTGACTGTTAGTCTTGGCGCTTATTTTTGTTGCGATGACGCTTGAGGTGGTCTCTCGCCTGCACCTGCACGCTTCCCTTGACTCAACGTCCAGAGTCGAAACCGTTCACCCCCTGGGGTTTTCCTGCTTGGTCCACTTCGTGGTCCTCACAGCATAACGCTCCAGCCGGTCCGGAGATTCCGCCCAAGTCGGGCAGAGCACCGTACTGGCCAGGTCAGCCCACCGCGGAGACCCCGATCAGTGCGCCGACACCATAGCTGGCGGCGGCGGCGAGCGCACCGAAAATCAGTTGTCGTATGCCGTTCCACCACCACGACCGGCGCGTGAACCTCGCCACCACGGCTCCGGCCACGAACAACCCGACCGCGCCGACGCCCAGACCCACCCACAGGATGTGCACCCCGGCGAAGAACGGCAGCAACGGGATCACCGCGCCGACCGCGAAGGCCAGGAACGACGACAGTGCCGCGACGATCGGCGAGGGTTGCTCGTTCGGGTCGATGCCGAGTTCCTGGGTCAGGTGTACCCGGACGGCCAGTTCCTGGTTGGCGTGGATCTCCTCGGTGACCCGCCGCGCGGTTTCCTCGGTCAGGCCCATGTCCCGGTACATCTGCACCAGCTCGGCCTTCTCCGCCGGGAGATTGGTCTCCATCTCGGCGCGTTCGACGGCGACCTCGGCGTGCACGGCGGCGTTCTGGGTGCCCACGGACGTGTACTCGCCGAGCGCCATCGAGAACGCCCCGGCGACCAGGCTGGCCATGCCGGACAGCACCACTACATGGGTGCTCACCCCGGCGCCGCCGACGCCGGCCACCAGCGCGATGTTGGTGACCAGGCCGTCCATGGCGCCGAACACCGAGGCGCGCAGCCACCCGCCGGAGACATCGGAGTGGGTGTGTCCCACCTCCAGCGGGCCAACAGGCGCCGGATGCGTCTGCGTGCTCTCGATTTCGGTCATCTCACCAGCCTAAATATCGATGGTGGACTGAGCCCACCCTTCCTCGACAGCGACGAAACTCACGATTGAGATCAATTCCGGGCTCGCGGCTTCTCAGCGGCGACTCAGGTGCGGCGGGTAGCCTTCACGCGTGGCTCGACCCCTGTCTACGGTGCTCGACGGCGTTGGCACGCTGGCTCGGCTCGGCCTCGCGGTCGTGTGGCTGATCTCGGGCTCAATCAAGGTCGCCGACATCAACGGCACCTATACGTCCGTGAGCGGGTACCAACTGTTCCCCACCGGCGTGGCAAGCCTGATCGCCGCCGTGCTGCCGTTCCTGGAACTGGCGCTCGGCGTGCTGCTGCTCGCCGGCATCGGCGTGCGGTTGGTTGGCGTTCTGTCCGGTCTGCTGTTCCTTGCCTACATTGTCGGCATCGCCCAGGCCTGGGCACGCGGACTGACCATCGACTGTGGTTGTTTCAGCACCGGCGGGCAGGTTGCCGCGGGCCAGACGCACTATCTGGAGGAAATCCTCCGGGACATAGGCTTCACCGCGCTGGCGGTGTGGCTCGTCGTACGACCCAGGACCTGGCTGTCGGTCGACGGGTTGCTACGCGGCCGGCGTGACGAGGATGACGGAACGGCTCAGGTGGCAAGGGGAGCGTGACGGTGGGCGGGGCCCAGCGCGGCGATCGCAAGCGCAATCAACAGAGCAGAGCGACCCAGGCCGCTCGCGCCGTTGCCGCGGCACGCGGCAGCAACAAGGACCGGAACAGGATCATCATCGGTGTCGTGGTGATCGTGGTGATCGCGGCCGCGGTCGTCGGTGGCGTGCTCTTCGAGCAGCACCGCGCCAATGTGGCGTCCACCGAGACGATCCCGGCGAAGACGGTGGCGGGGTCAAACAAGTATCCCGTGACGATCGACAAGTCCAACGCCACCGTGCTGGTCGGCAAGTCGGACGCCAAGATCCACATCGACAACTACGAGGACTTCCTCTGTCCGTACTGCGATGACTTCGAGAAGTCCAACTTCGACTTCATGGAGCAGCAGCTTGAGGCCGGCACCGTCCAGATCCGCTACCACCTGCTGAACCTGCTGGACGACCATTCCCAGCCGGCCGGCTACTCCATTCAGTCCGCCAACACCGCCCTCGCGGTGGCGACGGTGGCGCCGGACAAGTTCGTCGACTTCCACTACAGCCTCTACGAGGACCAGCCCAAGGAGGGCGGCCCGGGCTGGACGCAGGCCCAGTTGACCAGCCTGGCCAACCGGCTCGGCGTGAGTGGCCCGGCGTTCGACAGCCTGGTCAACGGCAAGACCTACAACGCCCAGATCCAGAAGAACCTGACGGCCGCGGTGAACGACAAGTCGCTGTGGGCCACCAGCGTCGCGGGCACGGGCTTCGGCACGCCGACGATCGTGGCCAACGGCACCATGCAGAACGTCAGCGACAACACCACCAACTGGCTGAAGACTCTGCTCAAGACGGCGTACCCGAGCTGAACCCGGAGTTGGGTTGGTGTGCACCCCCAGTTCGGCGGCCTGCCGGTCATCGGGTACTGTGGGTGCACACCACGGGGCGGGACGCCCCGTGCGGGGCTGTGGCGCAGCTGGTAGCGCATCACACTGGCAGTGTGAGGGTCAGGGGTTCGAGTCCCCTCAGCTCCACTTTGGGCGGCGAGTGCTCGTGGAGAGCACTCGCCGCGCTGCGTTTCGCGATGATTTTGCGGGGGCGACCCCCGCAGACCCCACGGTGCGAGCTCCTTCTGACCCACCGTGCTCGCGTCGATCTTCGACCAGCGCGGGATCCGAGTTATAGTAAGTCCCCCCAAGGTCCACCTTGGGCGGCGAGTGCTCGTGGAGAGCACTCGCCGCAGTGCGTTTCGCGATGATTTTGCGGGGGCGACCCCCGCAGACCCCACGGTGCGAGCTCCTTCTGACCCACCGTGCTCGCGTCGATCTTCGACCAGCGCGGGATCCGAGTCCGGGCCGCCGGCCGCCCTGAGTATGCATCCGACCCCACAAAGTGACCGGCGACAAGGATGCGATGAGATCACCCACGGCGGTGCACTCGACGGGTTATGGAACCGCTCGTGCCGAGAGCGATTGACCGATGCCGTTCGCCGACCTCAGCCCTGCTGACCGGTTCCGGGCGGCACGAGCCGGTAGATCGTTGCGCTCGGGTTGGCGTAGACGGGCACCAGGAAGTCACAGTGGTCGAGGTTGGTCAGGCCGGCCTGCCGGCTGCCGTTGGCGCGGACGAAGCCGGTGTCGACCATCGCGTAGGTGACGTGCAGATTGGCCACGGCCGCGCGGACGGCCGGGTCGGTGTCGTACTGGTTGAAGTCGTTGGCGAGCAGGTTGATCTCGGGCGCGAGCGCGGTGGCGTCGTAGTGGCCCGCGACCGTCTCGACACCCGAGATCGCGTATGTCCACACCGAACCGTCCCAGCGGTCGTTCATCACCCGATCGCCCGGTTTGACCAGGGTCGCCAGCTTCTGCATGGCCAGCACCTCGTTCGGGCTGATCACCATGTCGTTCTGCTTCACCGTCGGCGCCGTGCCATAGCCGGCCCGCACCGTGGTCGAGTTGACGCGGTAGTACAGGCCGTGGGACAGCCCGACGAAGGCGACCAGCAGCACGACCGCCGCACAGCCCGCGACCGCCTGCCGGGCCCGCTGCCGGGTCACCCAGCGGAAGAAGGTGATCAGCAGGTCCTGGAGCTGTGTCATGCCGTGCGCGGCGATGATCGCCAGCGGGATGAAGGCAAGCACGATGAGCCGGTACGCATCGTCCCACCAGGCCCTGGTCATCGAGATGATCAGTTGGCTGTTGTAGGCCGCGACCGCGACGTACAGGCCGCCGGCCAGCAGCGCCGATCCCAGCGTCCAGGCCAGTCGGTTGAGCTTGCGGCCAGCGATCAGCCCGACCCACAGTGCGATGGTCAGGACGAACGGCGGGTAGGGCTGGGCGTGCGTGAAGGTGAGCAGGTTGCCGATGGCCTGCGGCGGGGAGGCGTGGGCCGGCCAGACCACCGAGGGGAACGCGGACGCGCTGTGCAGCGCGCCCAGCAGTTCCGGGGCGGCCACGATCATCGCGCACACCGACACCACGACCAGGCACAGCACGTCCCGGCCGATCAGCTTGCCGCGCCGCCACCAGTGTTGCGCGAGCACCGGCAGGAACAGCGCCACGATGCCGAACGGGGCGCTGGAGTGGATCTCCAGCAGTCCGACGGTGGTCATCACGACCAGGGCACCGGTGTCCAGGGCCGGCCGCTCCAGGAACTTGTACAGCGCGACGATGGCCACCGGGATGAGCGCGACGCTCAGGCCGTAGGGCAGCAGCGGGCCGCGCACCATGTTCTCGTACACCCCGGCCGTCGCCGCGACCGCGATGAGCGCGACGTAGTAGGCGGTGCTGACCCGGCCACGGAAGGCCCGCACCGTGGTGACCAGGCCGAGCGCGAGCAGACCGGGCACGAGCACGGTGTTCGCGTTGAGCACCATCGGGATGCTCGCCTTGCTCGCGGTGTACACGAGCGTCGCGACCAGGTGATACGCGTTCGGATAGAACACCGAGTTCGCCGGGTCGTACCAGTTGATGTTGGCCATGGAGAACAGGCCACCGTCGCCGGTCTCGGCGATGTAGCGGATGCCGTTGGCCTCGAAGGCCGCGTCCCAGTCCTGCGGGATCGAGTCCAGCCAGTGCATGCCGCCGATGACCATGGTAGCCCCGGCAGCGGCCGCGGCCAGGACGAACACCGCGACCACGGCGTGACTGGAGCGCAGCCAGTCGCCCGGCCGGGGCGTGTCCTCGACCGGCTTCCGGCGCCGGGTCAGCCAGCGCGCGGTCGCGCACAGCGCGACCACGATGACCGCACAGACTCCGAACGAGAACCCGTCGTAGCGCAGGCCGAGCATCGACAGCAGCGGACCCGCGCTGCCCCCGATGAAGTACGTGATGACCGGAGCGCTCGCCGCGAGCAGCCAGCCGCGCAGGCCGAGCAGGGCCCCGGCGACCCCTCCCGGCACCCACAGCACTACCAGGTAGATCGCGACCGTGAGCAGGCCGACGCCGAAACCTGCGTGAACGGGCATTACCGGGCGGGACCCGCGGCGCGTTCGCGGCGCAGTTCGTCGAGGATCTTCAGGTTCTTGTCGCAGATGTCGGGCATGTTGAAGTTGGCGAAGACCCACTCGCGGCCGGCCTCGCCTATGCCGTCGGCCAGCTCCTCGTGCTCGATCAGTTTGTTGATCGAGTCGGCCAGGGCGGCGGTGTCACCCGGCTTGATCAGCATGCTGTTCTTGCCGTTCTCCAGCGTCGCGTTGGGGAAGTAGTCGGGGCGCTCGGCCATGACGGTCGGACGGCCCGCGGCCATGGCCTCCAGCGAGGCGATGCCGATGCCGAAGCCCTTGAGGTCGTGGATCTCCATGGTCGACGCGGAGAGAATGCCGGGAATGTCGTTCTTGGGCAGGGCACCCGCGCACACCACGGCATGCTCCACGTTCAACTCGCGGGCCAGCTTGAGGAACTCCTGGTAGTACACGCCGCCGACCACGAGGACCTTGGTCGTGGGGTTGTGCTTGAGTACCGCGGGCAGCGCGCGGACCAGGTCAACCCGGTCGCGCATGGGGATGACGTGGCCGAGCGAGACGATCAGCGGGCCGTCGCCCAGGTCGAAGCGCTCGCGGACCTTCTTCTGCTCGATCTCGCGGTCCAGGTTCTCGAACCGGTCCAGCTCGACGCCGACCGGCAGGGCCACGATCTTCTCCGGACCGATGCCGTAGCGGTCCTTGATGTAGTCGTAGAACACGGTGTCGATGGCGATCGAGCGGGCCGGCTTGATGTAGCGCAGGATCGGCCACACCACGAGCGCGTCGAGGACCCGGAAGATCATGTTGGGCAGCTTCATCGGGCTGGCCAGGCGGGTGTGGTAGGTCAGCAGGGTGGGGACCTGGTGCCTGCGCGCCCACCAGCCGCTCTGCCAGGTCAGGTCGAAGAACTGGCCGTGCTGGTGGATGACGTCCGGCCGGAAGTCATCGAGCAGCCGGAACACGCGCTTGCGATTGCCCCAGCGCAGCGCGAACGTGATGTCGAAGTTGAACGAGATCTTCGACTCGGGCAGCGTCCAGGAGGGCAGCCGCACGATCTCGATGCCGTCGCGTTTCTCGTGGCGGGGCGCGTTCTGGTAACTGGCCGTGATGACCAGAACCTCGTGGCCCGCGGCCGCGTAATGACGAGCAAGGGTGTCGGCGACGTACGAACTCCCGCCCACCCTGGGTGGGAAAAAGTTGTTCACGACGCAGATACGCACGTTGGTTGTCGCTCCTGTCCGGAATTCGCGGCCCGCGGACCTGACACCGCGGTCCTGTCGTGCGCTCAGACGGTCGCCAGGTTCGCCGCCGCAGCCGAGGTCGTGGCCATGTGCACGACGCGGTGCGGGGGCAGGATGGCGTCGCGCTCGGCCTTGACCTCGTCCGCGCCGGCACCCGCGGCCAGCAGGTCGAGGAAGTGGTCAAACTGCGCGGCCAGCGGCTCAGCACTGTGGATGATCGTCGGGATCTCGATCACCGTGTTCTGCTTGTAGCCCACGCCGTCGTCCGCGGCCGAGTCCTCGATGTGCCGGTAGATGGTGATGTCGCGGCGCAACAGGTCAATCTCGATGAGACGGTCCATCTCCAGCAGCGAGAGCTGGCGCACCTTGCGCTGGCTGACCCGGCTGGCCGAGATGGTGGCCAGCGCGCCGTTGGGGAAGGACATCGTGGTGTCGGCGCTGTCTTCGGAGTGGTTGTCGCGCGAGCTGCCGTGGAAGTAGCCGAACGCGCCCTTGACCGCACTGGGCAGCTGGCCCGCGAAGCGGATGGCCAGGTCGACGTCGTGGATGAGCAGGTCGGTGGCGACCCCGGTCCTGATCCTGGGCACGAACGGCGAGTGCCGCACGGCATGGATCTGGATGACGTCGCCGACGAAGGCCCGCGCGGTCAGCACGGCCGGGTTGAACCGCTCCAACAGGCCACAGACCAGCGGAAGGCCGCGCCGCTCGGACTCCTCGACCAGCGCGGTGGACTGCTCGTAGGTGGCGGTCAGCGGCTTCTCCACCAGCAGCGGCTTGCCCAGTTCGAGGACCTTGGTGGCCAGGTCGTAGTGAGCCTCGGTGGAGGCGGCGATGACCACGGCATCGATGCCGTCGAGGTTTTCGAACTCGGGGGCCCAGGTGGTGCCGTATCGGGTGGCCACGGGCTGACCGCTGGCCTGGCAGGGGTCGATCACCCTGACCAGGTCGGCGCGTTGTGACTGGGAGATGACTCGGGCGTGCAGTGAACCCATCGTCCCGGTTCCGACCAACGCGATCCGCACTGTTGCGGTCATGCGCCGAGTACCTCCCTGATCGTGTCGATGATCTGTTCCAGCTGCTGCTCGGTCAGCTTGGGGTGCACCGGCAGCGAGAGCACCTGGGCGGCCACCCGGCGTGCCACCGGCACGTCCTCGGCGACCACGGTGGGCAGGTCGCGGTAGCAGTCGTAGTCGAAGACGACCTTGGGGTAGTAGATGCCGTTGCCGATGCCGCGCTCGGTCAGCGCCGCGGCCAGTTCGTCCCGGCCGAGCCGCGCTTCCTCGGTGACCAACACGCTGTACTGGTGCCACACGTGGGAGCGGCCCGGGATCACCGTCGGCAGGACCAGACCGGCCACATCGGACAGTCCCTTTGAGAGTGTTTCGGCGTTGTGCCGGCGGGCCTCGGTCAGCTCGCCAAGCTTGGCCAGTTGCGGAATGCCGACCGCGGCGTGCAGGTCGGTCATCCGGTAGTTGTGGCCGGCCACCTCGTACTGGTAGCGCCGGCGCATGCCCTGGTTGCGCAGCACGCGCAGCCGGTCGGCCAGCGTGGCGTCGTCGGTGGTGATCATGCCGCCCTCGGCGGTGGTGATGTTCTTGGTCGCGTACAGCGAGAAGCAACCCAGCCCGTAGCTGCCGGCGGACCGGCCACCCAGAGTGGCCCCGACGGCCTGCGCGGCGTCCTCGACCACCGACAGCCCACTGCGCTGGGCCAGCGCCGAGATCCTGTCCATGTCGGCCATCTGGCCGTAGAGGTGCACCGGCATGAGCACCTTGGTGCGCGGCCCGATCTTCTCGGCCATCGCGTCTGGGTCGACGCAGAAGTCCTCGGCCGAGATATCGGCGAACCGCGCGGTCGCGCCCGCCTCCAGGATCGCGTTGAGCGTCGCCACGAAGGTGAACGGAGAGGTCACCACCTCGTCACCCGGCTGGATGTCCAGTACCTGCAACGACGCGACCAGCGCGGTCGTGCCACTGGTCACGGCGATCGCGTGGTCGACGCCGGCAATCTCGGCGAACCCGTCCTCGAGCCGCTTGACCATGGGACCCTGGGCGATGACGCCGGACCGGAGCACCTCATTGACGAGGGGCGCCGAGTCGCTAACGTCGACGACGGTGATGGGAATCATTCGCTGTCTTTCCCTCGTAACATCATTGACCCAGGTTGGTCACCCGACCCGGCCCTAAGTACGCCAGATGTTACATTTGTGTTAGGGCGCACCCAGCCTGGGGCCGGATAACTCTGGCGGTGGTCCGGACGGCCCAGTAAGCAGCTTGCGGATCGCCGAACCTGCCGAGGAGCATCCAGCCGCATGGTCAACCGCATCCATCCCACCGCGATCATCGGCGAGGGCGTCGAGCTGGGCGAGGACAACATCGTCGGTCCGTACGCGGTGATCGTCGGCCCGAGTCGCATCGGCGACCGCAACTGGATCGGTCCGCACGTCACCATCGGCACCCCGGCCGAGGACCGTGACGCACCTCATCCCGCGGCCTGGGAAGGCGAGCTGGCCGGCGAGGGCGTCGCGATCGGCGACGACAACCGGCTGCGCGAGTACGTCTCGATCCACCAGGGCACCAGGCGCACCACCCGGCTGGGCAGCCGCTGCTACCTGCTGCAGAACAGCCACATCTCGCACGACGGCATCGTCGAGGACGAGGTCACCCTGGCCCACTCGGTGCAGCTGGGCGGACACACCCATGTCTGGTCCTACGCGAACCTGGGCATGAACGCGGTCGTGCACCAGCACGGCCGGGTCGGGCCCGGCGCCATGGTCGGCATGGGCTCGGCCGTGCGCCGTGAGGCGGAGGCGTTCATGGTCAGCGTCGGCTCACCCGTCCGGACGGTGCGGATCAACACCGTGGGCCTGCGTAGGCGGGGGTGCGGTGAAGGCGATCTCGACGCCCTGGCATCGTTCCTCAGCGGAACCAGTGGGCTGCCCGCCGGGCTGCCGGCGGATGTGGCTGATCTGCTCAAGCGCTGGATCGATCGGCCGCCGTTGACCAGCTGAACGAACCAGCCGACGACGCACGTCGCGGTGCGGGACCGCGGGTGCGCGCTGTGCTAGGCCGTTTGGGGGTACAGAGGCACTGGTCCCGGGCGTTGGCGTCAACGATGCGAAGGCCGTGAGACCACCGGAGAGCGGATGACAACCTTGAGCGTGCAGCATGGATGAGCCGGAGCGGGCAGCCTCGGCTCCGGAGGACACCCCGGAGTCAGCCGCGGCACCGGCGGCACCACAGTCCAGGGGCGTCAAGTCCCAGATCATCGCGTGGGCTCGGCGCGTCGTCGTGCTCGCGGTGGTCGTCTACGCCGCCTACCAGCTGGTGGAGCAGTGGCACGAGGTTTCCAAGACCCTGCTCGCGCTGCCCCCGCTCACCCTGGTGCTCTCCTTCGTGGCGCTGTTCGTCGGCATCTTCCTTGGGCCGGTCGTCTGGCAGACGATGCTGTCTGACCTGGGTGCGCCGGTGAAGATGCGCGACGCGGCCAAGGTCTACCTGGTTGGCCAGCTGGGCAAGTACGTGCCCGGTTCGGTGGTCGCCTTCCTGATGCAGATGGAGCTGGCCAAGGCGGTCGGCGTCAATCGCGCCCGCAGCTTCACCGCCTCCCTGCTGGCCGCCGGCCTGGCGGTGGTCGCCTCGCTGATCGCCGGCATGTGCGCGCTGCCCGCGTTCTTCCGCGGCAACCACGAGCTGCTGTGGCTGTTCCTGCTGCTGCCCATCGGTCTGGCCTTCCTGCACCCCAAGCTGCTGACCTGGCTGGTCTCGCGGGTGCTGCGGCTGCTGCGCCGCGCGCCCCTGCCATACCCGATCAGCGTTGGCGCGATCGTCAAGGGCGTCGTCGTCTCGCTGGGCATCTATGTCGCCTTGGGCGTGCACATGTACCTGCTGATCAGCTCGCTGGGCCACCATGGCTTCGGCGCGCTGGTGCTGTGCGTCGGCGCGATGGGCCTGGCGATGACGGCCGGCCTGGTCGCGTTCTTCCTGCCCTCCGGCATTGGCGCGCGCGAGCTGGTCATCGTGACCGCCCTGGTCACGGTCATGCCCTACGGCCAGGCGCTGGCCTTGGCGGTCGTGTCCCGGCTGATGTTCACCGTCGGCGACCTGGCCTCGGCCGGTGGCGCCGCGCTGTTCGCGCAGTTGCGCAGGCGACAGGCCGCGGTGGCCGATTCGGCTCCCGTCGGGGCGTAGCCACCGACGAACAGCTCCTATCGAGTCCCAGCCCGGGTGGCGGCGTCCAGCAGTTCGCGGATGCGAGCGGTCGGGGCGGGGGTGCCGGGGGCGGCCAGGAACCACGCGGCCTGGTCGGCTGGTGGTTCTGCCGGCGGGACGGGCATGTAAGGGTTGACGTAGACGGGGGTGCCGGGCTGGGATCGCCAGCTGTCGGCGAGGGTGCCGGCATCGACGGCGTCGTAGCCCAGGGTGTCGAGCAGTGCCGTGACCTCGGCCTTGGGCGCGGGATCGTCGCCCGCGATCGGCAGCGCGCTGCGGTCCGTCGCGCCCGTGGCACGGGCGAGCTGGGCGAGGTGGACGTAGGCGATGTTGTTGAAGGCCTTGACCACCTGCGAGGCGGACAGGTGTTGCTGGACCAAGGTGCTGGAGGTGACGGTCCCGGCATCGAGGCCGGCGATGTGGCCGTCGCGGTCGGGGTAGTAGTTGTTGGCGTCGATCACGATCTTGCCGGCCAGTGCCTCGGCGGGCAGGGTCCGGTAGACACCGAGGGGAACACTGACGACCACGATCTCAGCGGCTCGCGCTGCCTCGGTGCCTGTGGCGGCTCGGGCGTGCGGGCCGAGTTCGGACACGAGACCGGTCAGGGTGTCGGGGCCGCGGCAGTTGCTGAGCACGACGTCGAGGCCGGCGTCGACAGCCAGGCGGGCAACGGTCCCGCCGATGTGGCCAGCGCCGATCAATCCGAGGGTGGTGGTGGGCATGGGGTTGGCTCCTCAGGGTTCGCGCCGTCCTGATCCGGGCGGCTCCGCAGTGGTGTTCGCCGCAGTGGTGTCCGCCGCGATGGGTTCCGGCTGGCGGGTCAGCGCGCGGGCGAACCGCTCGATCTCGCGCACGATCGGCACCGCCCGCTTACCCATCGCGTCCAGGGCGTAGCTGACGGCCTGGCGGTCGGTCTTGTGCTCGGAACGGGTGATCACGCCCTGCGCGGCCAGACGCTTCAAACGCGCGCTCAGGGTGACCGGGTTGGCGCAGGTCAGCCGTTGCAGTTCGGTGAACCGCCTTGGGCCGTCGGCGAGGAAGTAGATGATCGCCAGCGTCGGCATGTCGCCGAACATCCGGCATGCCTCGAGGTACTCCGCCGACGGGATCGGCTGACCACCATGAGGCTGGCTATCCGCGGACAACGGCCTCGCCCCGGACGTGCTCGTTCACCGTCGCGACCACACTCGTCCTCTCCGCCGCTCTCGCTTAACAGAATAAAGCACTAAACGAACTATAGCCATGCCGAGTAGCACGCGCGTTTCGCGTTCGGCGGGTCGCGAAACACGTCCGTACACTGAGAACTCGTAGTTCTTCGCTCCCACGGCCGCGCGGTTGGCCGGTAAGGGCTCTCCGGGTTCCTCATCCGCATTGGGCGAGATGCGCGGGAGGACCGAACAGGTGGTGGTCAGGTGCTATGAGCCTGAGGGGCCACGAGGAGGCGGCTTCGGTGCCCGGCCAGCAGGCCGGCACGGTGCGCCGACGGCTGCCGCGAACCAAGATCATGGTGCCTGACCTGCCAGAACGGTTGGTGTCTCGGCCACGTTTGCTGCGCGCGTTCGACCAGGCGCGCTACGCGATCGTGCTCCGTGCGCCCGCGGGGACCGGCAAGACGACCCTGCTGGCAGAGTGGGCGCGCCGACACGGCACGGCGGACATCTCCTGGGTTTCTCTGGACTCCGACGATGACGACTGTCGCTTCTGGTCGGCCGTACTCGACGCCCTGTCCGCCAATGCCTCCGTGCCCGAGGAGAGTCCACTCAGGACGTTTGGTGTGCCCGCACACCCGAGTACGGATCTCGCTTTCCTCGCCAAGATAGTCGACGCGCTGGACGCGCTGCCCGAGCCAGTCGTGCTGGTGCTGGACGACGTGCAGGAGCTCGGCGACGCTGCGCCGAAGCAGGGGTTGCGGACGCTGGTGCGGCACCGGCCCGCCGGCCTGCGCCTGGTGCTGTCCAGCCGCCACGATCCGCCAGTCTCACTGACCCGGCTGCGGCTCACCGACCAGGTCGACGAGGTCGGCGCCGCGGAGTTGAAGTTCACCCTGGACGAGGCGAGGGAGCTGTTCGCGGCCACCGGCGCGGCCGTCCCGCCGGACGACGTCGGCCGTCTGGTCGAGGCGACCGAGGGCTGGGCGGTCGGGCTGCGGATGGCGGCGGCGTCGGTCGTCCGAGAAGGCAACGCCGATGAGTTCCTGGCCGGGCACGACCGAGTCGCGCGGGACTACCTCACCGAGGAGGTGGTCTCGCCGCTGCGTGACGACCAACGCGAACTCCTGCGCGCGATCAGCGGCTGTGATGAGGTCACGGCGGGACTGGCGGGCATCCTGTGCGGCCGGTCGGACGCGGCGGGTCTGCTGCACGAACTGAGCCGCGAGGCCATCATCGCGACGGTGCCGGACGGGCGGGAGCCCCGGTATCGGATGTCCACGATGCTGCGGTCGTACCTGCTCGCCGAGCTGGGCCGACGGCAGCCCGAGCGGATACGGTCGCTACACACCGAGGCGGCCCGCTGGTTCGCCGCACGGGGGCGACCCGTCGACGCGCTGACATACGCGGCAAGGGCACGCGACGCCGAACGCGTCGCCGAGCTTGTCGACGAGTACGCGATCGACCTCTTCGTGACCGGCAGGCACGACGTGCTTCGCCAGGCGGTCGGGGTTCTGGACGATCGGATCGTCGCGGCGGACCCGCCGCTGGCGCTGCTGTCGGCGTCGCTCGACCTCGAACTGGGTGAGACCGACGCGGCGGACCTGCAACTCGCGCACGCCGACGCGCACTGGCCCGCCCGGCCCGCGGCCGAGGTCCAGGTGCTTCGGCAACTCGCGCACGCCCGCCGTGCCGAGATCCACGGTGACGGACGGGAAATCCTTCGCGCCGCACGGGAGGTCGACGCCGGACTCGCTCGAACGACCGAGTTGATCGGTCTGGCGGACCTTGATGCCGAAACGCTCGGGCTGTTCCCAGCGGACCGATGTGGTGCGCGCGGGCGAGTCCACGCGCTACTCGACGACGCGCGACGAAGAGGGCATGACCACGTCGTCACCCGTTGCCTGACCACACTGACGGAACTGGCCGCGGCCGAGGGCGACATCGATGCCATGACGGTGTTCGCCCGGACTACCGACGCGCGCATTGACGACTCCGGGCGGGAGGAACCCGTCGAGTGGGCGACGATCCGTGTGATGCTCGCGTACGGAGCGCTGCTGCGCGCGCAACCCGCGGACTGCATGCGGGAAGCGACCCGCCTGGCGACCGCGCCGGGGCGCCCGCCGCTCGCCGCGGTCAACCTGCACCTGACCGCCGAGATGTTGCGGGGCGCGGCCGAATTCGAGTTGGGGTCCTGGTACGGCGGGCTGCGACGGATGGGAGAGGTCCGCGCCACCATGGGTACCGGCGCGTTCTCGGCCGAGTTCGCGGCGCTCTGCGCGGTGCTGGAGCATCGGGCGGCACTGCTGCTCGGCGCGGGCGAACAGGCCAGGGACGTCGCGCGGTGGGCGCGAGCCACCCTCGACCACCCTGGTGAACTGCTCCTGCTGCGGGCCAGGACGCAGTTCGCGCTGGGCAGGCACGCCGCGGCGCGGAAGGTACTGGCGCCGTTGTTGTCCGGACAGGAGCGGTGCGCACTGCCCTGGACCCTCTCCGAGGGAATGGTCACCGGGGTGCGAATCGCCATCAGGGACGGCATGGCCGACCGGGCCCGACGACTGTTGGACAGGATGCTTTCCGCGGCGGAGGCGACGGGTGTCTGGTATTCGCTGGTCTTCGCCACGCCGGAGGTGATCGAGACTCTCACCGCCTCGCTGGGCAGGCTGGGCAGCCACGACTCGATCGCGACCCAGGTTCTGATGCGGCGCCGCGGACTCGCGTCGCCCGCGATCCCACCGCCGCTCACCGAACGGGAGCTGAGCGTTCTGCGGCTGCTGCCCACGATGCGCTCCGTCGACGAGATCGCCGAGGATCTGACGGTCTCACCGAACACCGTCAAGACACATGTCCGGGGCATCTACTCGAAACTGAACGTGCGCAGCCGACGGGACGCCGTGCTGGCCGCCGTGGCGCGGGGCCTGCTGCACGGCGACGCGGTCGCCACACCCGAATGAGGTGATTCGTGGGGGCCACTCGGCCCTTGTGACCAGCATTTCGCCGCACCTAGCGTCGGAAAATGGACGAAACTGGCGCCCCGGCGGACAGCCTGCGCGGTTGGTTCATTCCACACGCCAGGTTGATGCCGCCACCGCTGCCGTCCCATCTCGTACGTCGGCCGGCACTGCGCGACAAACTCATCCGCGACGTCTCATCGACCGGCGTGACACTGCTGTGCGCGCCCGCGGGATATGGCAAGACCGTGCTGCTGTCCGACTGGATCGAGGCGACAGGCCGGGCGGACAAGGCATGGGTTTCCCTCGACTGCGACGACAACGCGGATCGGATGCTGGTCGCGATCGTCGGCGCGGTGCGCGAGTGCGCGGTCGTGCCGCCCGCGAGTGGACTGGCGGCGCTACGCACGGCGGAAAGTCCCGACACCGCGAGCCTGTTGGCCGACACGGTGAACGCGATCGCCGCGGTGCCGGCACAGCTGTATCTGGTGCTGGACGACGTCCAGGACATGTCCGGTGGGAATGCTCGGCGAGCGCTGGCCGCGCTGATCCGCCATCAGCCCGCAAACCTGCGTCTGGTCATGGCGAGCCGGTCCAACCCGCCGTTGCCACTGGCGCGGTGGCGGGTACAGGGCGCGCTGGCCGAGCTGCGCGCCAACGACCTGCGTTTCTCGCCGGACGACGCCGCGCGCCTCGTGCACAACGCCGGAGTCGAACTCACCGACGACCAACTGGACAGGCTCGTGGCGCAGACCGACGGCTGGGCCGCCGGTCTGCGACTGGCGGCCCGATCGCTGAGTCACACCAGTGATCCCGAGTGGCTATTGGCCGGCGGCGCCAGCGACGATCGCGCGATCGCCGACTTCCTGGACGCCGAGGTGTTGGCGGGGCTACCGGAGGAAACCAGGCACCTACTGCGAGTGCTGAGCCTGTGTGACGACGTCGAGCCGCGACTGGCGTCCTGGCTGTCCGGCCAGGATGACGCGGCGGACATCCTGGCCGAACTGGACCGGGACAGCCCACTGGTGGTCTCAACCGGACAGGACCGCCAGCGGTACCGGTTGCATCCGCTGCTCCGGTCGCACCTCCGCGCCGATCTGCTGCGGCACCAGCCGCTCCTCGCCAGCGAGGTGCACGCGAGAGCGGTCGCGTGGTTCGCGGCCGAAGGCCGGCCGTTCGAGGCGTTGCGTCACGCCGAGCAGACCGGTGACGCGCGGGCGCTCGTGGCGCTGTTGCGCGACCACGCCATCGACATGCTGCTACACGGCGAACCGGAGCTGGTCCGCCGCGGGCTGACCGCGGCCGGCGCCGAGGTGGTCGGCGCCGATCCCTGGCTTCTGCTCTGCTCGGCCCTGGCTCACCTGCAACTGGGCGCGTTTCCGGCGGCGGAGTCGGATCTCGACCGGTGTACCGCCGTGTGGCCGGCCGACGCGACCGAGGCCCAGACGACGCTACGGCGGCTCGTCGGGTCCGCGCTGGCGTTCGCCCGCGGTCGGCACCGCCGCCAGCCGGATCCGGGTAGCCGCGACGACGTGGTCGCCGGTGGATCCGCGGAGCTGGAGGTGTGGCTGCGATTGGACAGCGGCCTCACGTTGGGCAGGCGCGGCGACCACCAGGGCGCCCGGCGTGAGCTGCGGTCCGCCGGCGAACTGAGCCGGGCGCGGGATGTCGGCTATCTCGCCATGCACGTGCGGGTCGTGCAGGCAATGGTCGACGCCATGGCCGGCGACTGCGCGACCATGGAGGCGTCCTGTGACGAGGCGCTCGCATTGTCGCGGCGGGGCGGATGGGCACGGTCGCCGTGGCTCGCCGTGGCCGACGGAATGCGGGGCCTGGCCCGGCTGCTGCACCTGGATCCGTCCGGGGCGCTCGAGTCCGCCGAATGGCTCATGGACGCGGAACCACGGTGGCTGAAGTTCCTGTCCGGCCTGCTGACCGGCGCCGCGCGGTTCGACCAAGGCGACCGGATACACGGGGTGCACCTGTTGTGGGCGAACCGCCGCGACGTCGGGGACGAGCCACTGCCCGACGTGCTGGCGGCGATCGGGGCCGTGCTGGAACACCAGGCGACGCTGCTGGTGTGCCGGCGCCCGCTCGCGCGGGAAATCTGGGAGTGGGCGGTCCGGCGGCTGGGCACCACGGCCGAGACGTCCCTGATCGACGCGCGCATGACGTTCGTGCACGGCGATGACGCGGGCACCGAACGGGCGCTGCGGCTTGTACTGGCGCAGCGGTCACCGGCCGCCATCCCGGTGACCGAGGTCGAGGCGTGGCTGCTCGCGGCCGCGGTGTCGCTGCGCGCGGAGCGCCGCACGTCGGCCCGGGAATCACTGGGCGCGGCGCTGTCGGTGGCCGAGACAGCCGGGATCGTCCGGCCGTTCCGTTACGCCGAATCCGGTGTGCGCCAACTGATGCTCGACCAGATCGGCGGGTTCGGTGAGGTAGACGGGTTCGCCGGTCGCGTGCGGCGAGCCCTGGCGGCGGCCGACGGTGCGCCCGATGAGCCTGTCCTCACCGGTCGGGAACGGGACGTGCTGGCATTGCTGATGTCGCCGCTCCCGTTGGACGACGTCGCGGCCGAGCTCCGGGTGTCGGTGAACACCGTGAAGACGCACGTCAGAGCGATCTACACCAAGCTTGGGGTCGACAACCGGCGGGCCGCGGTCGTGGTCGCCCGGCAGCGCGGCCTCGCCTGAGCGGCCGCCGGTTCACCCGTCGCGGGTGATGCGGGGCCACGACCCTCTGCCGCAACCTGGAGGGAGGCGCCGAACTCACCGTGGTGCACGGTCCGGGTTGATGTTCGGGCGACGTGACGAATGGAGGCGCCCTGTGAAGACCAACGCGCTCACCCACTGACCGGTGCGGCGGGTCCCGCCAGTGGGCACCGGCCACGTCCGATCGTCTCGCCGAGGTTTACCCAGCGGAGGCAAGCCATGACAGAGACCGAGATCGCCGACCACGGAATGATCGGGGACCTGCAGACAGTCGCCCTGGTGACAACCGACGGATCGATTGACTGGTACTGCTGCCCGCGCTTCGACTCGCCCAGTGTCTTCGGCGCGATCCTGGACGACGTTCGCGGTGGCCGTTTCCGGATACGCCCGGTGGGCGCGGCATATCTGTCGAAGCAGATGTACTACCCGGATTCGGCCGCGCTGATCACGCGGTTCTTGACCGAGGACGGCGTCGGCGAGGTTGTCGACTTCATGCCGCCGACGGACGCGCACGTGACCGACAACCACCGGATCGTCCGGCTACTGCGCTGTGTCCGTGGCCGGATGGGCTTCGAGGTGGAGATCGCCCCGCGGTTCGACTATGGCCGAGGGCGGCACGACGTACGGGTGACCGACGAGGGCGCCGTCTTCACGGGCGACGACATGACGCTCACGTTGCACGCGGTGCGGGAGCCCGACGACGAACGGCTGGCGCGGGGCACGGTTCGGGACGGCGACCTCCATGTGAGTGTCGAGCTGACGGCCGGGCAGGTTCGCGGCATGGTGCTCGAGTCGGCCGCGGACGGCCCGCCGAGGGAGATCCGGCCGGCCGAGGTCCTGGCGCTGTTCGACGAGACCGTGCGGTTCTGGCGCTCCTGGCTGGCCGGGTCGACGTACACGGGCCGGTGGCGCGAGGCGGTGGAGCGCTCGGCGATGACGCTCAAGCTGCTGACCTACGCGCCGACCGGTGGCATCGTGGCCGCGCCGACGATGGGGCTGCCCGAGCAGGTCGGTGGCGAACGCAACTGGGACTATCGCTACACGTGGGTGCGGGACGCGTCCTTCTCGGTCGCGGCGCTGCTCGAACTGGGCTTCGTGGACGAGGCCGAGCAGTTCGGTCGCTGGCTGGGCACCCGGCTGCGTGAGCACGCGGGCGGTGAGGGCGGGCCGCTGAACATCATGTACCGCGTCGACGGCTCGTCCGATCTGACCGAGGACGTGCTCGAGCACTGGTCCGGCTACCGCGGTTCCCGGCCGGTACGGGTCGGCAACGGTGCCGCGGAACAGTTGCAACTGGACATCTACGGCGAGGCGATCGACAGCATGTTCACCGGCGACCGGGCCGGGATCTGGGTGCCGCACAGCGGCTGGATGGCGGTGCGCGAAGTGCTGGACTGGGTCGCCGACAACTGGTCGCAGCCGGAGGAGGGCATCTGGGAGACGCGCGGTGGCCGCCAGCCCTTCACGTACGGCAGGCTGATGTGTTGGGTGGCGTTGGATCGCGGCCTTCGGCTGGCGGCGACGCACGGCCGCCCCGCCGACGTCAACCGGTGGCGTACCGAGCGGGACCGGATCTACGACGAGATCCTGGACCGTGGCTGGAGTCCCGCGCGTCGCGCGTTCGTCCAGCACTACCACACGCAGGTGCTGGACTCGTCGCTGCTGCGCATGCCCAAGGTGGGCTTTGTCGCTCCGCAGGATCCGATGTGGCTGCTCACTCTGGACGCGATGGGTGACGAGCTGGTGACCGACAGCCTGGTCTACCGGTACGACCCGGAGGCGTCGCCGGACGGACTGCGCGGTTCGGAGGGCACCTTCTCGTTGTGTACGTTCGCCTACGTGGACGCGCTGGCCAGAGCCGGCCGGGTGGAGATGGCGCGGAACGTGTTCGAGAAGATGCTCACCTACGCCAACCACGTCGGCCTGTTCTCCGAGGAGATCGCGTTGACGGGGGAGCAGATCGGCAACTTCCCGCAGGCGTTCACCCACCTGTCGCTCATCGACGCGGCGATCACCCTGGACGCCGCGCTGGAGGGCAATGGGCATCCGGCCGGGCATCCGGCCGGCATCCCGGTGCAGATGCCGGGCATGCCGACTCCGTCGACGGTGGGCTGACGGCCATCGCGGTTGACGACCAGCGCCCTCGCTACGCCACCGCACCGATGCGGCCACGCGGCAGCAGCAGGGCCGCGATGAGCCCGATCAACCCGAAGCCCGCTACCACGATCATGGCGGTCGCGTAGGCGTGTCTCGTCAGTCCGGCGACGATGATCGTGCCGGCGATGGCGGTGCCGAACGACGAACCGAGGTTGGACACGCTGCGCGACAACCCGGAGATCTCACCCTGCTCGGACTCGGGGAAGCTGGACTGCACGATGTTGACCGACGGAGTGAGCATGATTCCGACGCCCAGGCCCATCAGGAACAGACCGGGTGCCGAGACCCAGGGCCCGGCCGACACATACGACAGGCCGAGCAGCACTCCGATGCCGAGCACGGTCAGGACGAAACCCGCCATGATGAGCGTGCGCTGAGCGCGCCGTTTCGCGAGCCGTTCGGCCGACAGCGACGAAACGAGCATGCCGATCGTGGCCGCGGTGAGCACCACGCCCGTCTTGATCGCGCTGTAGCCGCGGACCTCCTGGAGATAGGTCGCCACGGTGAAGGACGAGCCCATCAGCACGAGCCACTGGATGTTCTGCGTGATCATGCCCAGATTCGACGCCCAGTTGCGGAACAGGCTCGTCGAGATCAGCGGTTCCCGGCCGGCCCGCTGCCTGGCCCGGATCCACAGCAGGAACCACACCAGGACGAGCGCGCCAAGGACGATCAGCGCGAGCGCCAGCCAGAGGCTGTTCTTGGTCGCCAGGATCCCCATCACGACCAGGATCAGGCCGACGGCGGACAACACCGCGCCGCCCACATCGAACGGGCGGCCCGGGTTCGTGGGCAGGGGGTCCTTGACCGAGCGGCTGAGCAGGATGATGACGACGATCACCAAGGCCTGGAAGCCGAACGAGGCGCGCCAACTGATCCCGGTCGTGATGAGTCCGCCGATCAGCGGCCCGGTGGCGGCGCCGACACCGGCCATGGCCATGATCACGCCGAACGCGCGAGCCCGCGAGGTGACGTCGGTGTACAGCAGGGTGACGAGGATGTAGACGGGCGGGATGAGCATCGCGGTGCCGACGCCCTCGAAGATCGAGTTGCCGAGGATGAGCACACCGATGCCGGGCGACACCGCGCTCAATACCGCGCCGACGCCGTAGATGGCCAGACCGAATACCAGCAGGCGTTTCCTGCCGTACCGGTCGGTCAGCTTGCTGCCCGGAATCATCAGGGCCGCCATGACGAGCAGGAACGCGGTGATCGAGATCTGCACGCCCTGCACCGTCGTGTGCAGGTCGTGACTGATGTCGTTGATCATCACGTTCATGTTCGAGCCGGCGAAGCTACAGATGAACTGCGCGAGCGCCAGCGGAACGAGCACCGCGCGCAACGCGGCGTACGTCCTGGTCTCGGTCGTGGTCGCCATGACCCTCCACCCTCACCGGATGGCCCGAGCGGCGTGCTCAGTGCTCACGCGACCAGTGTGAAAGGGAAGCCCCGTCGGGGCATCATCCGCCGAGGGTGACCGGTGCCGGAGGCAGGAAAGAAACGCCAGGTCCCACCGCCTCCGTACGCTGGGAAACCCACGGCGCCGCCGCCCATCGCTCGTCACACCCCGAAGCACCGGTCCAGGAACGGCTCGAGTTCGGCCAGGACTTCGGCTGGACGCTCCTCGGGCAGATAGTGGCCGCTTCCGGTGATCTCGGTGCCGACCGGGTCCTCGCAGCGAGCACGCCAGATCTCCATCGCCGGCTGGCCGTGCAGGTTCCCCCGCTCGCCCCAAAGGATCTGCGTCGGCACCGTGATCTTGACTCCGGCGCGCAGTTCTTCGAGGAAGCGGGGAACGTCGACGTCGAACGCGGCGCGGTAGTCATTGAGGAAGCCGTTGACCGCGCCAGGGCTCTTGATCGTCGCGACATAGTGGTCGTAGGTGCCGTCGCTGCGCAGGACGTCGCTGAAGCCGGGGGTCCGCTCGTAGAAGTACCGGACGTACTCCTCCTCGTGCCCTCGCAGCAGCATCTCGGCGAGGCCGCGCTTGGCCAGGTGGAACAGCTGATCCCAGTGGTGGGATGCGGCCTCCCCGGCGGTGAGGCCGGTGTAGATGTACTCGGTGGGCAGCATGTCCATGACCACGAGCCCGCGCAGCCGTGCGGGGTGGTCCAAGGCGAACCGGCGGCTCACTCTGGCACCCCGGTCGTGACCGATGAGCACGAAGTTGTCCAAGCCGAGCTGGTCGGCCAGCTCACGAATGTCCTGCGCCTGCGTGCGCTTGTCCATGAGCTCGACGCCGGGTTTGTCGGTTTCGCCGTAGCCTCGAACGTCGGGGGCGACGATGTAGTGCGACTCCAGTAGCCGGGGCAGCACCTTCCGCCAAACCCGCCATGTCTCGAACAGCCCGTGCAGGAGGACCAGCGGCCGGCCACGGTCGGCCCCACCGTGCACGTAGTGCATGCGAATGCCGTTGACCTTGGCGTATCCATGCTCGACTGGGATTTCGTCGATCGCGTTGACGCTCATGTCCTGCCCTTCGTCGCGGTACCGGACAAGAATGCGACGATCACCCTGATAAGTAAAATACATCTTTACGATTCTGCTCATAAGGTGAGACGATCAGCGGATGGAGCTTCGCCAGCTGCGTTACTTCGCCGAGGCCGCGCGCCTGTGCCACTTCACCAGGGCGGCCGAGCGGCTCAACATCGCGCAATCGGCCCTCTCCCAGCAGATAAGCGGACTCGAACGAGAGCTGGGCGTGGTGTTGTTCGAGCGCCGGGGCCGGCGGGTCCTGCTGACCGCTTCCGGTGAACACCTGCTTGCCCGGACCGAGATGATCCTCACCGAGGTGGAGCGCACACGTGCCGAGCTGACGGCGGCTCCCGACGACCCGAGCGGCACCGTTGTCGTCGGAGCGCTGAGCTCACTCGTGACGACGTTCCTGGCCACGGAACTCCCGGGCTTCCATCGCGGATACTCCCGAGTGGACGTCGCGATCCGGGAGGAGACGACAGCCCAGCTCCGGCGCAAGCTCCGGGAGAGCGACATCGAACTCGCGGTCGGTGACGACCGTCTCGATGACGGCTCGGTGGCGCTGACCCGGCGCCCACTGTTCACCGAGGAGCTCGTCGTTGGCGTGCCTCAGTGGCACCGGCTCGCCAGCGCCGACAAGGTAGCCGCGAGTGACCTGTCAGGCGAACGATTCGTCAGCTACAAACCGGGGTCGAAAGTGCGCGAGACCCTCATAGCCCTGCTGCGTTTGGAAGGACACGAACCTCATATCGCCTATGAAAGCAGCAGTCCTGAACAGCTGGTTGCCCACGACCTTGGCGTTGCGCTCCTGCCGCGGATGGCCGCGGAAACAATGGGCGATCGGGTGGCTGTCAAGAGACTCAGTCAGCCCCGGTTCCGTAAGATCGCACTCTTCAGAATGCGCGATCGCTACCTGTCCAGCGCGGGTGAGGCGTTCTGGCATTACCCATGGGGAACACCACCAACGGCGCGGCCTTAGCGTCACACCCGTCGTTTGCGGAGCATCTGCTCCCCGGCGGCGAGATACGCGTCGAACAGTTCGGTGACGTCGTGCAGTCGCTGTGCGGCTACTTCGCTCTCGGTGAGCTCCCGCGCCTCTCGCAGTGTCCGGATGAAGACGCGAGTGCGTTCGTGGCTCGCGGCCAGGAGCTGTTCGAAGCCCCCGGTGGCCTCGACGAGGAGGCGGCGGCTGCCGGATTGAGGAATGGTGCGGGCGAGTCCCCAGGAGACCAGTTCGCGGATCGAGGTGCTCACCGCCCCGCCGGAGAGCGAGAGTTCTGAGCGCAGTTGCTCGGACGCTGACGGTGTCCCCTTGAGGAGGAGGTATCCGTAGACGCGCCCGGTCGCACGGGGCAGATTCCATGTCGCGAGCGTTTCGCCCATCGCATCGGCGAATCGCCGCTGGGCCGCGTTCATCGCTGCGCGTTCCCTTCGGGGATCAAGCCCTCGGCCCGCCAGCGTTCGAGTACTCGCAGCAGCGCTTGCGAGGTGGCGGCGGGTGCGTCGAGGGTGATGACATGACCGGCGCCCGGGATGACTTGCTCGGTGATGTTCTCGGCCCTGGCCCACCGGGCCATGGCCGTGCTGATGTTGCCGGTGCGATCGAGAGCGCCGCGCATGAGCGCCAGCGGGATCGGAGACCGGTATGCCGGATCTGGTGTCACCAGCGTCACCGTCGCGCGCCACACATCAAGGAATGCGCGCTTCGGCATTCGTGCGAAGACCGCTTCGGTCCGCGCAACAGCATCCGGCGAGACCGCGGATGCGCGGGCCATGAGTCCGGGAAGCCTCCTCGCGGGGATCATGGCCAGCATCGGCGCGGCCAGCCGAAGGCTCAGGCGTTCAAGAATGCTCAGCGGGCCGGTGTTCCAGGTTGAGTCCATCACGACCAGTCCGCCGATCTGGCGTGGACGCCTTCGCACCAGCGCCTGCGAGAGGTTGCCGCCCAGTGAGTGTCCTATCAGGACCGGAGCGTCGAGCTTGAGTTCGTCCAGCAGTGCGGCGAGATCCGCGAGGGCGTCCCGCGCGCTGAATCGCCGGCCGGGAAGCAGCGCGGATTCTCCGTGTCCGGGCATGTCCCAGACGATCGGCCGGTATCCCGCACGTTTCAGCGCGGCAACCTGACCGTCGAACATCGTGTGATCCATGCCGGCGCCATGTGTGAGGACGACGGCACACCCGTCCCCACCGGCGTCGGCATACGCCACGTGGCAGAACGGGCGAGACAAGATCCCATCCAGATTCACCATATTCTGAAAATAGAGAAGTTCCCCTTGATCGTCAACCTTGGCCGAGGCCGCCGCCGGCTCATCTCGAGATCTGATCGACGATCGCCTGGACGAGTTCGTCGCCGTTCGTTCCCCACTTCTCGGTGTCGAACTGACCGGCCTGCTCCAGGGTCGCGATGCCGTGAGTCGTCGACAGTAGGAGCGCGGCCGTGCGGCGGGCACCATCCGTGCCGACCACGGCGGCGACGATCGCGAGGAACTCGTCCTGCGAGTCGCTCGCGGCGGCGAGAAGCGGCTCCGGATTTCGTGACGGGGTGGCGAACATGAGCGCGTACAGGTGCGGCCTGCGGCGAGCGATGTCCAGCCAGGCCGCCAGCGCCCGCCGCAGCCGTTCCCGTGGTGGCAGGCGCTCGTCCGCGCGCAACGCCGCGAGCTGCTCGGACGTTCTCGACCACTGCTCCGTCGCGAGCGCCGTGAGCAGGTCTTCCTTGGTCGAGAAGTGGCCGTAGGGAGCCCCGCGGGAGACACCGGCGCGGGCGCCGACGGCGCGAAGCGTGACCGCTTCCGGCCCGCCCTCGTCCAGCAGTGTGGCCGCAGCCCGCAGGAGCGCGCGCTTCGTCGCGGCGGCGGATTCGGTGCGAGCGATCATGGATCGATTCTAGTTGACAGTGTCACATGGGCTGGTACGTTGTTCATATGACAACGTCACATGAAACAGATGAGTACGTGGTCGTGAGCGGCGCCTCCACTGGTCTGGGGGCAGCGACGGCTCGCGAGCTGGCGCGCAGGGGATATCACGTCCTGGCGGGTGTGCGGCGCGAGCTGGACGGCGAGCGGCTCCGCGAATCCGGTGTCGAGCCGGTCATCCTCGACGTCACGAGCGCGGCGGACATCGCCCGACTCGCCCAACGCATCGACGGATCAGGCAAGCCGCTGCGCGCCGTCGTCAACAACGCCGGACTCGCGGCGAACGCCCCCGTCGAGACCCTGCCCCTGGAGACCTGGCGGAGGGTCTTCGAGGTGAACGTCTTCGGCGTCGTAGGACTGACGCAGGGCCTGCTGCCCGCACTGCACCGCAGCAAGGGCCGGGTCGTGAACATCTCATCGATCGGCGGGCGCGTCTCCATGCCCGCATTCGGCGCGTACTCCGGGAGCAAGTTCGCGGTCGAGGCGATCAGCGACGCCCTGCGTCAGGAACTCGCCCCGCACGGCGTACAGGTCGTGGTCGTGCAGCCGGGCGGGATGCGCACCGAAATGGGCTCCCGCGGCACGACCGCGGCGAAGGAACTGCTCGATCGGATGACTTCGGAGCAGCGGCACCGGTACGGCGCCACCATGGATGCCTTCCTCGGCTACGCCGCCACCCTCGACCGCACGGGCATCACGGCCGAGCATGCCGCCCAGACCATCGGGAAGGCGGTGACGGCCCGGCACCCGCGCACCCGGTACACGATCGGCCGCGACACCGCACTGCTCACACGTCTGGTCCGCTTCCTGCCCGACCCCGCGCTGGATCGCCTCATCGCACGCACCCTGCGGGCAGGCCAGGCCACGACCCAGGCGCCCGCGTGAAGCACGCGGGGCGTAACGCCCATCGGTGATCTTTCGAACATTCGCGAGCGGTGACCCGATGAGATCTGGAAGTTTGTTTCGTGACGGTTCCAGACAACGCCTGGGTGTTCGACACCGGCCCGTTGCGACACTTCGCGGCACAGGGTGTTCAGCGCTGGGACGGGTAGCGCACCTCGCGGCGGCCTTCGAGAGTTCTGTTTTGCCGGTTATGTCGCTTTCTGGGAGCGGCTGAGGGTGGCGAGACGGTCGATCCGGGCGGCGCTGGGCCAGCGGTCGGGTGGCGGCCGGCGCATTGGGTGTGCTGGATCGGTTTCTAGTGCGGTTATGAGGGGGTCTGCCTGCGCTTTCTTTTCAGTTAGCGGCGCGCGCTATGCCGACGAATAGTGAGACAAGAACCACGATGACCGAGAGTTTTTCCATCGTCGTGAACTAGGGTCGACAACCCTGAGCGCCGGGAACGTAACTGATGAGGAGGCGGAGCGGATGACGGAGACAACGACTCAAGCGGAGGAAGTCGACGTCAGAACGGTCAAACGCGCCGTGCTCGCCTCCGCGATGGGCAACGCCACCGAATGGTTCGACTACGGTGTGTTCACCTCTGGTGCGATCGCGACCACTATCGGTACCGTGTTCTTCCCCGGCGGTGGTGGCACGGCCGTACTCAAGTCCCTGGCGCTGGTCGCGATCGGATTCGTGGTGCGCCCGTTCGGTGGCGCCTTCTTCGGCCCGCTCGGTGACAAGATCGGCCGGCAGCGCGTGCTGGCATTGACGATCCTGCTGATGTCCGGCTGCACCTTCCTGGTCGGCTGTCTGCCGACCTACGCGACGATCGGGTTCGCGGCACCCGTTCTGGTGGCACTGCTGCGGCTGATTCAGGGCTTCTCCACCGGTGGCGAGTACGGTGGCGCTGCCACGTTTATGGCGGAATACGCGCCCACACACCGCCGCGGGTTCTGGGGCAGTTTCCTGGAATTCGGCACGCTCACCGGGTACGTGCTCGGCAACGCGGTGGTCCTGGCGGTCACCCTGTCGTTTTCCGCCGCCCAGGTGGAGAGCTGGGCCTGGCGGATTCCTTTCTTCGTCGCGTTGCCACTGGGCCTGATCGGGCTTTATCTGCGGACGAAGCTGGAGGACACGCCGGAATTCCGCCGGCTGGAGGCCTCGGGGCAGAAGGCGGAGAAGGCGCCGCTGCGGGAGGCGCTGGTGGGGAACTGGCGGATGATCCTCAACCTGATCGGCATCGTGCTGCTGCTCAACGTCGCCGACTACATGTTGCTGACCACCATGCCCACGTACTTCACGGAGACGCTGAAAATCAACGACAACGTCTCGACCGTGATCATTATCGGGGTCGAGTTGGCGCAGATGGCGCTCATCGCGCCGCTCGGCCTGCTGTCCGACCGGATCGGCCGCAAGCCGCTCCTGCTCACGGCGGCCATCGGATTCCTGGTGCTGAGCTACCCGTCGATCAAGCTGATGCAGGCGGGAAACATCGCGTTGCTGGTGGTCGGCTTCGGCGTGGTTGCCCTACTGCTGCTGCTCATGCTGGCGGTGATCGGGTCCACGTTCCCGGCGATGTTCCCCACCCGAGTGCGTTACGGCTCCTTCGCGATCGGGTACAACGTGTCGACGTCGGTGTTCGGCGGTACCTGCGGACTGGTTGTCACGGCGTTGATCCAGTCAACCGGCAACGAGGACTGGCCCGCCTTCTACCTGATGTTCGCCGCGGCGATCGCGGTCGTGCCGATCCTGCTTATTCCGGAGACGGCTCGGGTGCCGATCTCGCGGGTCGACTCGATGGTGCCCGCCGTCGCGGCCAACGCGAGTTGATCACGCCCCAGGCTGGGGGAGACGGGCGAGGATGTCGGGGCCGACTCGGTCGGGTGCCTCGAGGTGCGGGCAGTGGCCCAGGTCGGGGTATTCGACCAGGTCGATGTCCGGGATCCGTTGGCGTAGGGCCCGGGCGATGGGCGCGCCGGCGACCGGGTCGGCGCAGCCCCACAGAAACGACAGGGGCGTCGGGCCGGTGAGGGTGGCGGTGAGCGTCGCGGCGCGAGCGGCGCGGTCGGGGATGTAGAACAGCAGCCGCCGCAGTGCTTCGGTGCCGGGGTCGCCGTGGCTGGCGGCCAGCCAGTGTTGGTGCACCAGCTCTGCCGCGGGCTTGTGCTCCGGACCGAAGATCGCGGTCCAGGACCGGGCGAAGGTGCGCTCGCTGGTGGTCTTCCACAGCAGCGGGCCGAGCACCGGGTTCAGGGCGAGGGTCTGGATCCGGCGCGGGCGGTAGAGCTCGGGATACATGCCACCGTTGAGGAAGATCACGCGTTCGACACGGTCGCGGGCGGCGCGGTCGGTGAGCAGCAGCTGGGCGATGATCGCGCCGTAGTCATAGGCGACGATCGTGGTGCGCTCGACGTTGTGGCTCTGCCACACGTGCCGCACCAGCTCGGCCTGTTCGTCGAGGCGGTACCGATGCCGGTGTGGCTTGTCGGAGCGGCCGAAACCGAGGAAGTCGACCGCCAGCGTGCGGCACCGGCCGGTGAAGGCATCCCACAGCCCGGCCCACTCCAACGACGAAGCGGGGTAGCCGTGCAGCAGGGTCAGGGTCGGTCCGCTGCCCGCGACCCGGACGAACACGTCACGCTCGACACCGGCGACGGGCATCCGTTCGACCGTGCCCCGCGCCCACCAGTTCTCCGCACCGCTCTGCTGGTTCACCGTGCCCCCTCCGGATCGCTGCGATCTCAGCCGACCCCGCACGCGACCACGAGCCGAGGGCGAGACCTTGACCGAGATCGAGACTAGGCGGTCTGGAAAGGCCGGGTTCTCCGGTGTCTGCCGACTCGCCGAGGACCGTCAGCTTTGCTGGTCGTGGAAGTGACGGATCAGGTTGCGCGGCACCAGCATCCGCCTGCCGTCGACGATGATCGGCACCAGATCGGGCGCGGTCGCCTTCCACTGGGCGCGCCGGTGCCGGGTGTTACTGCGCGAGGTCTTGCGCTTGGGTACGGCCATCAGGCGTTCTCCTTACCGAAGTGGGTGCGGCCGGTCTTTTGACCGCCGGGTCGATCGGCGCAGGGCTCCGTATGCCGCTCACCGAGCGGATCGGGGAACTCTCGCCAGGCCTGCCAGCCCTCGGCGAGTTCGTCGTCGGTGAGCAGGGCGACCTCCAGTGCTCGGGTGATCTCGGCGGGATCGGCTTGGTGGGTGAGCACGGTCAGTTCCTGGTCCCGGTCGCCGTAGTAGGGGTCCCAGCGCAGCGCGGCCAGCGCCCGTCGCTCGGCGGACACGCTGTCCCACAGGGACTGATCGAGCGCGGCCAGCCAGGGCCCCGCGTGGTACACCTCCAGCCCACCACCCGCGGACTCCAACCACAGTGCGTAATCCGGCTGGCTGGCCACCCATAGCCGACCCCGAACGCGGACCACGCCGTCGAGGAGGACATCCAGCGCGGTGTGCAGCCGCTCGGGATGGAACGGCCGCCGCGCGGTGAACACGGTCAGGGCCGCGCCGCAGTCGGCCTCCACCGGCGGTTCGCCGCACAGGACGGGTCCGTGCGGATCGTTGATCCGACCACGCCGGGCATCCGCCGGGATCCTGGCCAGCAGAGCGGCGGGATCGAGGACCTCGACACGGGTCCGTGGCGCGGTCGGACACAGCCGATCAAGTACGGCGTTGGTCCGGGCGACGGTCCAGGCGTTCCGAGGTACGCCGGCGAGGATCAGTGCGTCGGCGAACTCCGCCTGACCGACGGCGACCTGGGCGAGCGTCCGGTCGTCGTCGGCGGTGCTCGCCAGGCCGCGTTCGGTCAGCTCAACCGTGCCAGTGGCATCCGAGAGCCAGGTCGCGGTGTCCAGCACCGCGATCACCGCCTCGATGTCCAGCACGTCGGCCAGGGTGTTCTGGCCGGCGAGCGCGACATGGCGCAGTGCCCAGCAGATCGACTCGGGCTCCAGCACCGGGTCGATCCGCAGCACGATGCGCCGCGTGTCCGGCGCGTCAGCCAGGTCCACCAGCACGGGCAGCAGGTCCTCGCGCAGGGTGCACGAGACACAGCCGTGCGCCAACTCGACCGTGGTGACCCGCTCCCGGCCGTCGTGCTGGCGCACCCGCCGCACGACGACACCGTGTCTGAGCTGGCGCAGGTCGTGGTGAACCGCCACGGTGCCCGGTGCGGCGGCCAACAGCGTCTCGGTCACGCTGGTGACCGGCGCGGTCGGCAGTCCGGTGACGATCACGAGTCGTGTTCGGGTTTCCGGTGTGTGCACCGCGGGTGTCCTCTCGGTACGTCGTGCCCTTCAGCTTATATGAAAATGGTTTTCATAATCAAGTGAGCTTGAGGGGAGTGCCTAACGTCACCGTTTGCGGCGGTTCCTTCCTGCTCAACGACATGGATACGATTCCACATGTGGAAACGAATCCACACTGATTGAAGAAGGAAGGCGTCATGGAGGTCACCGGAGAGGGTCCGTTCTCGATGCTGTGGCAGTTCGCGGCCGACAGCGAGCAGCTTCGGATCTACTCGTCCGACGCGACCATCGAATCCTGGTTGCGGGTCGAGGCGGCGCTGGCGACGGCGCAGGCCGAGGCCGGCGTGATCGAGCGCTCCGACGCGGAGGCGATCGGCAGGGCGGCCGTGCTGGACAACATCGACCGGGACGAGTTGTGGAAGTCGGCGCGCAACGTTGGCTACCCGATCTTCGGCCTGGTGCGCCAGATCAGCGCTCACCTACCCGAGGGTCCGAACGGCCGGGTGCACTACGGCGCGACCACGCAGGACATCATGGACAGCGGCCTCGCCCTGCAGATGACCGCGTCGCTGGAGGCGCTCGACGCACAGATCCAGCGTCTCGGGGACCTGCTCGCCGCCCAGGCGGCGAAGTACCGCAACACGGTCATGCCGGGGCGTACTCACGGGCAGCAGGCGGTGCCGACCACCTTCGGCGCCACGATCGCGGGCGTGCTCGATGAGCTGCGCCGTCAGCGCGAGCGGCTGGTCAACGCCCACGAGTCGGTCCAGGCCGTTTCGCTGTTCGGCGCGGGCGGCACCAACGCGGCCGAGGGGCCCAAGTCGATTCAGGTGCGGGCACGGGTCGCGGAACTGCTGGGACTTCGGGACGCCGACGTCCCGTGGCACGTGAACCGGGATCGGCTGTCCGAATACGGGTTCGTCTGCGCCACGATCTGCGGCACGCTCGCCAAGCTGGCGCGCGATGTCGTTGACCTGTCGCGCACCGAACTCGCCGAGGTGTTCGAGCCGTTCAACCCGCACCGCGGGGCGTCGTCGACGATGCCGCAGAAGGTCAACCCCATTTCCTCGGAACTCATCATCGGCATCTCCGCGATGGCTTCCTCGATGCTGTCGGTGTTCACGAGGATCCAGGAGGCGGGTCACCAGCGCTCCGCGGGCGAATGGCAGGCGGAGTGGCTCGCGGTCCCCACCATGGGCACGCTCGCCGGGTCGGCGCTCAACGAGGCGATCGTGATCGCCCAGGGGATGCGCGTGGACACCGAGCGCATGCGGCAGAACCTGCGCCTCGACGGCGGTCTGATCATGGCCGAGGCGCAGATGATCCAGCTCGCCGAGCATCTGGGACGCGAGCACGCTCACGACCTTGTCTACGCGGCATCGACGCGGGCTCGGGAGCAGCACCAGGTGCTCGCCGAGGCGCTGCGCGCCGTCGCCGCCGAGCAGGGCAAGGCCGATCTGCTGCCCGACCACCTGGTCGAGGCGGCGGACTACACGGGTGAGGCCGGCTACATCGTCGACAGGGCGGTCGAGTTGTGGCACGGGTCCGCGTCGGCCAATTCCGGCTCGGCGGCGGGCAACGGCTCTGTCATTCCGGCCGACCCAGTGCGGAACTGACAGGAGAGACGGTCATGACAAGCTCACCTGCGTCCGCGCAAAGAAACACGGACACAGAGCACTCTGACACAGAGCACACGGACAACAAGCACACGGGCACCGGCAGCTCGACGGCCACCCGCCCTCCCAGCGGACCCAGCGGATTCTCCTGGGGGCAGTTCGCCTGGCGCATCGTCGCGACGATCGCCATCGGTGTCATCATCTGGCTGCTGCCCCATCCGGCGGGCATCAGCGTCCAGGCGTGGCAGATGCTCGCGGTCTTCGCGGCCACCATTCTCGGGATCATCCTGCACCCGCTGCCGATGGGCGCCATCACCATCATCGGCATGCTGGCCACCGTGCTCCTGGGGGTCGTGCCGCTGCAGCCACCCAAGGGCAATCCGGGCGCGCCATACGCCCTGATGGGGTTCGCCAACTCCACGATCTGGCTGATCGTGATGGCGTTCCTCATCTCGCGCGGGTTCATCAAGACCGGTCTGGGCCGACGGATCGCACTGTTCTTCGTGTCGAAGATCGGGAGCAGGACGCTCGGCGTCTCCTACGGGCTGGCACTCGCGGACCTCGTCATGGCGCCGGCGATCCCCTCCGCCACCGCGCGTGGTGGCGGGATCGTCACCCCGATCATGCAGTCCGTCGCGCAGGTCTACGACTCCAAGCCCGGGCCAACGGCGCGGCGTGCCGGCTCCTTCCTCGCCATCAATGTCGGCCAGGTCAACGCCATCACCTGTGGCATGTTCCTGACCGCCATGGCGGGCAACCCGCTGATCGCGTCGCTCGCCAGTGCGCGAGGGGTCCAACTGAGCTGGGCAACGTGGGCGCTGGGTGCGATCGTTCCCGGCCTGTGCGCCCTGATCGTCGTGCCTTTCGTCGTGTACCTGATCTACCCACCGGAGTTGAAGAAGACGCCGATGGTCGTCGACATGGCACGCGACGAGCTGCGGAAGCTCGGGCCGCTCAGCTACGGCGAGTGGGTGATGGCCGCGACGTTCGTCGTGCTGTTCCTCTCCTGGACCGTGGGCGACCTGGTCTTCGACATCGACGCGACCACCACGGGTTTCATCGGCCTGGCCATCCTGATGATCGCCAACGTGCTGACCTGGCGCGACGTGATCTCGGAGCGCAATGCCTGGGACGCCATGGTGTGGTTCTCGATCCTCTACATGATGGCCACGGCGCTCAACCAGTACGGCCTGATCGACTGGGTCTCCAAGGCGATCGCCCGGTCGATGGGACATCTGGGCTGGATCCCGGCGCTGCTCATTCTGATCGTCCTGTACTTCTACTCGCACTACCTGTTCGCCTCCGCCACCGCGCACATCTCGGCGATGTACGTGGCGTTCCTGGCGGCGGCCATCGCGGTCGGTGCTCCGCCGCTGCTGGCGGCCCTGCTGCTCGGCTACACGACCAACGCGTTCACGTCGCTGACCCAGTACGCGGGCGGAGCATCGCCCGCGATCTTCGGGACCGGCTTCAACACCGTCGGACAGTGGTGGCGTGTGTCGGCGATCGCCGGCTTCGTGTCGATCACGATCTGGGTGGTGGTCGGTACGGGGTGGATGCACCTGGTGGGGCTGTGGTGAACGACCTTGGTGAACGACCTTGGTGAACGACCTTGGTGAACGTCCTGTGGTGAACACGGCCCACGAATCGACCCGTCGGGAGGCGCCATCCGGACATACCGTCCTCTAGTCCCCGCACAAGGAACGAGCCCCAGCGGAATCTCATAACCCGTCGTGAAATGGGGCTGTGCAAGAAAGCACTCTGATCTGCTGTGTCGGCCCGCCGGTATAATCGATGGCCTGGCCGACACAGCAGAGGAGTGCGTTCGTGAAATCGGAGGGGGAACTCCCACACAGCGCACCAGGCGGCAAACGCTCCAGCATCAAGGCCGTGGCCGCCGAGGCCGGAGTCGGCCTGGGGAC
>DASVLX010000245.1:0-74307 GCA_036384655.1 Pseudonocardiaceae bacterium | reverse complement strand
GCCAAGGGTGGCGCGGACGTGGCCGGCGTGTTGGAGGCCGCGGCGGTGGCTGCGGCGGCCGGCGCGCAGTCCACCATCCCGCTGGTCGCCCGCAAGGGACGCGCGTCCTACCTGGGTGAACGCAGCGCGGGTCATCTCGATCCCGGTGCTCGGTCGACGTCCCTGCTGCTGCGGGCGTTCGCCGATTCGGCGGCGAATCGGTGACGGTCGGCCTGGTGATCGTCTCGCACAGCGCCAGACTCGCCGAGGGTGTGCTGGAACTGGTCGCCCAGATGGCTCCGGACGTGCCGATGGCCGCCGCCGGCGGAGCGGCCGACGGTGGGCTGGGCACCGACTACGATGCGGTGTCCGCCGCGCTCCGGCAGGCCGACCGCGGTTCCGGCGTGGTGGTGCTCTACGACCTCGGCAGTGCCGAGATGACCGCCGAGTTGGCGGTCGAGTCGATGGCCCGGCCGGACACGGCGTCCGTGGTGGACGCACCCCTGGTGGAGGGCGCGGTCGCGGCGGGTGTCGCGGCCCAGGGCGGCGCGGACCGCGAGGCAGTCCGGGCCGCGGCGATGGCGGCCGGTCGGCCGGAGGCGTCCGCGCAGACCACGCCCGTTGTGGGCGAGGAGCGGGAAACCGAGATCGTGCTGACCAACGAGATCGGCCTGCACGCCCGTCCGGCGGCGCTGCTGGCGCGCAGCGTGGCCGGACTGGACGCCGATGTGACGGTGACGTTCGGTGACCAGAGTGTGGCCTCGGACAGCGTGCTGGGATTGATGGCGTTGGGCGCGCGGGCCGGCGACCGGATCCGGGTTTCGGCGCGTGGCGCCCAGGCGGCCGAGGCACTGCGGCGGATCGAGGATCTCGCCCAGCGCGGCTTCGAGTAAGGAATCTTGTTCGATCACTTGCTCGATCCCGTGGCTAAACTCACCAGTGAGATAGTCGTTACACGTCGGCGATCTGGCCTTTCACATGGGAATATGCGACCACGTTACCGATCCGTAGCCCTATGGTGCACGGAGGGTGACCGGTTGTTTCCGTCAACTTCGGAGGTAGGCAATGGCGCGCGAGTTCTCCACGGTCGGAATCGTTGGCGTGGGCACGATGGGAGCCGGCATCGCGGAGGTGGTCGCGCGTAGTGGACGCCGCGTGATCGGCGTGGAAATCGACGCGGCCGGCGTCGAACGGGCCAGGGCCTATCTCGATCACTCCACGGAGCGGGCGGTCGCCGGCGGCAAGCTCGACGCGGCCGGCCGGACGGAGCTGCTGGGACGGATCACCCTCACCACCAAACTCAGTGATCTCGCGGATGCCGACGTCGTGCTGGAGGCGATCCCGGAGAACCTGGAGGACAAGGAGGCCGTGCTCGCCGAGCTGGACAGCGTCTGCCGGCCCGAGGTCATCTTCGCCTCCAACACCTCGTCGTTGTCCATCACCGAGATCGGCGTGCACACCGGCCGGCCGGGCAAGGTCGTCGGGCTGCACTTCTTCAACCCGGCTCCGGTGCTCACCCTCGTCGAGGTCGTCGTGACCGTGGTGACCGAACCGGACGTCGTGGACGACGTGGTGGCGTTCTCGAAGGCTCTCGGCAAGGAACCGGTGGTGACCGGCGACCGGGCCGGCTTCATCGCGAACGCCCTGCTGTTCGGCTACCTCAACCACGCCGTGCGGATGTACGAGCAGAAGTACGCCACCCGCGAGGACCTGGACGCCGCCATGCGCTACGGCTGCGGCTACCCGATGGGCCCGCTGGCGTTGCTGGACCTGATCGGGCTCGACACGGCCTACCACATCCTGGACACGATGTACCACCAGACGCGCAACCGGCTGCACGCCCCGGCACCGCTGCTCAAGCAGATGATCACCGCCGGGTTGCTCGGCCGGAAGACCGGGCGCGGCTTCTACACCTACGACGCCCCCGACTCGCCGAATGTCGTCGCCGACGTGTTCACCCCGACCGGGTCCGGCGTTGTCGACGGCGCGCGGCCGATCTCGCGGGTCGGTGTGATCGGCACCGGCACCATGGCGACCGGCATCGCGGAGGTCTTCGCGAAGAAGGGCGTCGACGTCGTGCTGCGGGCCCGCGGCACCGAGAAGGCCGAGGCCGCGGTCGGCAAGGTGCGGAAGTCGTTGGACCGCTCGGTCAAGCGCGGTCGACTGTCCGAAGAGAACCGTGATGCCACACTGGCGCGGATCAGCCCCGTGCTGGACTACGCCGAACTGGCCGGCTGCGACCTGGTGATCGAGGCGGTCGCCGAGGACATCGCGATCAAGACCGAGGTGTTCCAGGCGCTGGACAAGGTGTGTAAGCCCGGCGCCGTGCTCGCGACCACCACGTCCTCGCTGCCGGTGATCGACTGCGCCGCCGCGACCAGCCGGCCCGGCGACGTGGTCGGACTGCACTTCTTCAACCCGGCCCCGGTGATGAAGCTGGTCGAGGTGGTCAGCACCATCGCGACCGCGCCGGACGTGGTCGCCACCGCGCACGCCGTCTGCCAGCGGGTCGGCAAGCATCCGGTGCACTGCGGCGACCGGGCCGGGTTCATCGTCAACGCGCTGCTGTTCCCGTACCTGAACGACGCGATCGCGATGCTGGAGGCGCACTACGCCAGCGCGGACGACATCGACACCGCGATGAAGGTCGGCTGCAGCCTGCCGATGGGCCCGTTCGAGCTGCTCGACGTGGTCGGCCTGGACGTCTCGCTGGCCATCGAGCAGACCCTGTACGTGGAGTTCCGCGAGCCCGGCTTCGCGCCCATACCGCTGCTGGAGCACCTGGTGACGGCGGGCCGGCTCGGTCGCAAGACCGGCAAGGGCTTCCGCGACTATGTGTGACCGGACGGTCTGACTGGACGGCGGTGGGTCAGAGTGGCCCGCCGCCGTCCGCGGTTACTTCGTATCCGTTCCGGTAGCTACTTCGGCGCGGGGAGGTTGAACAGGCCCTCCGCGTTGCCGTGGGCGATCTTGCGGCGGTCGTTCGGGTTGATCGGGCAGTTGTCGAACCACTCGCAGCACTCGTCCGCCGACTCCCACGGGGTGTCCACCGAGAACAACACGCGGTCGACGCCGACCTCCATCAGCGCGTTTACCAGCGTCGATGTCTGGAACACGCCCGCGGTGGTGATGTAGAAGTTGTCCCGCAGGTATTCCGTCGGCAGCTTCTGGTGGTTGCCGTGGGTGCCCGGGCGCAGTTCCCGCAGCCGGCGGTCCACCCGGGGCAGCTGGAACGGGAGCATCTCGCCCATGTGCCCGATGATGACGTTGATGCCGGGATGGCGGTCGAACAGACCGGACAGCATCAGCCGCAGCGCGTGGGTACCGGTCTCGACATTGAAGCCCCAGGCCGAGCCGTTCAGACCCCGGTAGCCCCGGTAGGCGGTCCGCATGCTGGGCAGCGGCGGCCGGGGGTGCAGGTAGACCGGGACACCAAGTTCCTCGACGCGCGCCCAGAACGGTTCCACCCGCGGTTCGTCGAGGTACTGCGCGGTGTCCTCGTCCCCGATGTTGGTGAAGCCGTTGATCAGGGCACCGACGAAGCCCAGATCCTCGACGGCCCGTTCGAGTTCGTCGGCGCCCTTGTCCGGATCCTGCAGCGGAACGGCGGCGAACGCCCGCAGCCGGTCCGGGTGCCTGGCGACCAGACCCGCGGCATGGTCGTTCGTCCTGCGGGCCAGATCCATCGCCTGGTTGGCGTCGGTGGCCATCTCGGGTCCGGGCGGCGACGGCGAGATGATCATGAGGCTGATCCCGTTGCGGTCCATCTCCTCCACGCGCAGGTCGATGTCCTGCAGCCGGCGTGTCACACCCGCGAGGTAGTCCGGGTCGAAGCCCTCACTCTCCGCCAGGAGGTGTGTCACAGCCTCATCGATATGCATCTCGTAGTGCTCTTCGAGAGCGATCTTGTACTGGGTCGGCGGCGTCTCGGCCGGCGTCGCGGCCGGTGTTGTGGCTGGGAGTGTCATGGCGGACCTCCGTGAGATCGTTGGTCGGGTCGGCTGACCCGATGGGTCCACCGTAGGATGATTAGAAGAAAACTTGCAAGTTAGCTTTGGAGTGGCACGTGACACAGAGCCCAACCGAGCGGGTCGCCTACCTCGCCTGGCAGCTCGCGCAGGCGGTCGCGGCGCATGTGGAGCGCGGCGTGCGCCGGCTCGGCCTGTCCAGCGCGCAGGGCCTGGCGCTGATCATCCTTCGTCTCAGCCCGGACCTCACCGTGGCCGACATCGCCCGCCGCACCAAGATGACGCCGCAGTCGATGGGTACGGCCGTCAACAGCCTGATCGGCAACGGCCTGGTCAGCGCGGCGCCGTCGACAACGGACCGGCGCGTCAAGCGGCTGCGGCTGACCCCGGACGGCGAGCGGGAGGCGGCCCACGCCGACGAGATCATCGGCCGCGTCACCGACGACATGCTCGCCGGCCTCGACCCGGCGCAGCGGGCCACCGCCCGCGAGATCATGACGCTCATGCTCGAACGCCTCAACCCGGACGCCCTCAGGATTCCGTGAGCCTTTCGGATTCTTGACGGCGAGGGCGTCGTCCGATGTCTCGTGTGGACATCGGACGACAATCTCCGGATAATTCCAGAGGACCTCCTGGGGGTGTGACAGACAATGCCACGTCCGGAACGGCCGATCGAGGCCGAACACGATGCTTTGTTTCATTTCGCGGCGGATCTGCGAAAGCTACGACAGAAGGCGGGAACCCCGTCATATCGGGAATTGGCGCACGCCCTGCGGGAAACCTGGCGGCATCGCCGGGGCAACACCTTGACTCTGGCCGGCTACCAGGCCGTCGGCGGCATCCAACATGCCCTCGCCGGCACCGCCGAGACCGTGTACGCGGGCTTGGACGAGCAACAACGAAGCCTCGCCCGCGCCATCTTTCTGCGGATGGTCGCGCTGGGCGAGGGCACCCTGCTCGCGCCCGCCGCCAGCGCGGCCACCCCACCGAGCCAGATTCAGAAGGGTGACAGTGGGCATGGTGTGTGGTGTGTTCAGCACGCTGTGAACAACTACTACCGCGTCTACTACAACACCAAGAACAACGTCCTGCCTGAGGGCACTACGTGATCATCGATGACGGGTATTACGGCAACTACCGCAAGTCGTACGCGCCCCACTGATCCTTGCGTTGCGCCACAGGTTTCCCGCCTATTGGGTTCCAGGCCCGGTGGGCGGGATGCCGTTGTCGGTCAGTGGCCGCCGCAGCCGCAGCCGCAACCACCGCCACCACCGCAGCAACCGCCGCCGGCCGACTGGCTGGACGCACCGGCGACGCCCGTCACGGCGGCCGCTGTCATCAGCTTGAAGGTGTCGTCGTGGCCCTCCGGGCAGGGGGTCGGCGCGTCGGACTCGCACATCGGACGGTTCATCTCGAAGGTGTCGGAGCACACCCGGCAGCGATAGGCGTAAGTCGGCATGACGGTGATTGTCGCACCACGGATTACCACGGATAACCTCGGCGTGTGCCGCGTCGCAACCGACCGCGCCAGCCGCGCGGCCCAGCCCAGGACAGGGCTCAAGATCACTCCGGGATCGATCGACCACTCGGTGGGGGAGTGACGCGCATCGAGTCCGATCACATCGGTGACTGGTTGGTCAGACAGGTGCCGGGCGCGTCGGCCACGAAGATGTACCGCTGTCCCGGATGCGACCACGAGATCCGGCCGGGCACCCCGCATGTGGTGGTCTGGCCGGCCGACGAGCAGGGTTCGGTCGCCGACCGCCGGCACTGGCACAGTGCCTGCTGGGAAGCACGACACCGCCGCGGAACTGGCCGCGGCGGTGTCGCTGGAAGATGAGTGTTGAGTTATCGGCCGATCGTCCGGGCCGCCGAGGTGCGCATGCTCTCGGTGGGCCAGTCGCGGGTGGCCGGCTTGTCACCGTTGCCGGTGCCACTGCCGTTGCTGACCGGCTCGACCTTGGCCGTGGGGTCGGTGTCCTGCTTGCCGGACCCGGGCTCGCCACTGTTGCCGTTGTCGGACTCGCCGCCGGACAGCTTCTCCTCGGGCAGCGGGTCGAGTGCCGGGGCCGCCTTCACGATCAGCTCGTGGGCCTCGCGCAACTGGTCCGCGATCTGGGTTCGCAGCGAACGCAGCGCCTCCACCCGGCTGGTGGCGTGGGTGGTGCGACGCTCGGCGTCCTCGGTGGCCTCCCGAACTCGCCGGGTCGACTCCTCGATGGCGTCCTGCAACCGGGCCTGGGCCTCGGTGATCGCCTCGTGGCGCCGACGGTTGGCTTCCTCGGTGGCCTCCCGCAGCCGGGTTTCCGCCTCGGCCTTGCTGGTCTTGCGTTCCTCGGCGACGATCCCGCGGACCCGGGCGGCCTCCTCGGTGGCCTCCCGCAGCCGGCGCTCGGCCTCGGCCTTGCTGGTCTGCCGCTCGTCGGTGATCTGCGTGCGGATCCGGCTGGCCTCCTCGGTGGCCTCCTTCAACCGCTTCTCCGCCTCGGCCTTGCTGGTCGCCTCGTGCTCGGCCACCACCCGCAGCGCCTCGGCACGCTTGGCCGACATCGCGATCTCGAAGTCGTCCTCGATCTGCTGACGACGCGCCTCGGCCTGCTTGTCGAGGTCCTTACGCTCGGCGTCCGCCGTCTGGCTCTCGGCCTCGATGTCGGCACGCGCCTTTTCCATGTAGGCGCGGTGCTCGGCCTCCATCTCGGTGCGCCGGCCGTCGAGTTCGGTGATCAGTTTCTCGTACCGGTTGCGGATGGCCGCCCCCTCGGCCTCGGCGCGGCCACGGATGTGGCTGGCGTCGGCCTCGGCACGGGCGCGGATCTCGTTCGCCTCGTCCTGGGTCAGCCGCAGCATGCGCTGCAGCCGCTCGGAGAGACCTTCCAGTGTGGCCGGCGGCTTCGACAGCCGGTCCACCTGACCACGCAGGTCTTCGATTTCGGCGCGGCCACGCTCCAATTGCCGTGCCAGGTCAGCGGCCTGCGACACGGCTCCGTCGCGATCGGCGGCCATCAGCCGCAGCTCGCTGTCCAGCCGTTGCAGGTGCTCCTCGACCTGGGCGCGGTTGTATCCGCCGCGCTTCACGATGTCGAAGCCCGCGCCCAATGGCACAACTTCACGCTCGCTGCCAAGCACCATGGCCGTACGGTACCGCCTTTCCTCACCCGGTCGAGCGGCAGTACACCGTTCTCGATCGTGGCGATGACCAGCCGATCAAACGGTGATCAACTGGCCATCGCGGAGGGTAATGAACTGCGATCAGGCATCCCGGAAACGATTGATGTCAGACAGATGCTTGGCACGCAGTTCGTGGTTACGTACGCCCAAGCCCTCCTCGGGAGCCAAGCACAGTACGCCGACCTTACCTTGGTGCCTGTTCAGGTGCACTTCGTACGCGGCCTGCCCGGTCTGCTCCAGCGGGTACACCTTGGACAGCGTGGGGTGCACGCGGCCCTTGGCGATGAGGCGGTTCGCCTCCCACGCCTCCCGGTAGTTGGCGAAGTGCGAACCGATGATCCTCTTGAGGTTCATCCACAGATAGCGGTTGTCGTACGAGTGAATGTAACCGCTGGTCGACGCGCAGGTTACGATCGTCCCGCCCTTACGTGCCACGTAGACGCTGGCACCGAAGGTCTCCCGGCCGGGATGCTCGAACACGATGTCGGGATCGTCACCGCCGGTGAGTTCGCGGATTTTCGCGCCGAACCGCTTCCATTCCTTGGGGTTCTGGGTGTTCTCGTCCTTCCAGAACTTGTAGCCCTCGGCACGCCGGTCGATGATCAGTTCGGCGCCCAGCTTGCGGCACAGCTCGGCCTTCTCCGGGCTGGACACCACGCACACCGGAATCGCACCGCCGTTGATGGCGAACTGGGTGGCGTAGGAGCCGAGACCGCCGGACGCGCCCCAGATCAGCACCACGTCGCCCTGCTTCATGTCCGCGCCGTTGCGGGACACCAGCTGGCGGTAGGCGGTCGAGTTCACCAGGCCAGGGGACGCGGCCTCCTCCCAGGTCAGGTGCGCCGGCTTGGGCATCAGCTGGTTCGACTTGACCAGCGCGACCTCCGCCAGGCCACCGAAGTTCGTCTCGAAGCCCCAGATGCGCTGCTCCGGATCGAGCATCGTGTCGTTGTGTCCCTCCGGGGACTCCAGCTCGACGGACAGGCAGTGCGCGACGACCTCGTCACCGGGCTTCCAGGCGTGCACGCCGGGGCCGGTGCGAAGCACCACGCCCGCCAGGTCCGAGCCGACGATGTGGTACGGCAGATCGTGCCGCTTGGCCATCGGCGAGGTCTGGCCGTAACGCTGGAGGAAGTTGAAGGTGGACATCGGCTCGAAGATCGAGCTCCACACCGTGTTGTAGTTGATGGCGCTGGCCATCACCGCCACGAGAGCCTCGCCCGGTGCGAGCTCCGGGGTGGGCACCTCGTCCACGTGCAGGGAACGGCGTGGGTCCTTGTCCCGGCTCGGCATCCCGGCGAACATCTCGGCCTCGTCCGCGTGGACGGTGACCGCCCGGTAGCTGGTGGGTACGGGGAGTGAGGCGATCGCGTCCAGTTCGTCGTTGAGAATCGCGTCCAGGATCTTTTGCACGGTCGGCCTCCAACGGCTGCCTGCGACGGGCGGTGTCACTGAGTGTTGTCCTCGGGTCATGCTGTGACCAGCGACGTTACCGGTGGGTAACGATCCAGCACCAGTGCTCGGCTTCACTGTAGTGAGGTAGGGCACACAATTCCGCACACTTGTGCGCAAAATGGCGCACGTGTGTGCGCTTTTCTTGACCGGCTGGCCAATCAAACTGCATCATACAGACGTTTCGTGGCATCTCCGGCCCGCATCGGGAGGGGCTCCCGACTGGCTACGGTTGTGACGGTTGGCAACGCTGGGACGGTGGAGGTGAGATCGCGTGGCGGGCTCGAAGGTGGACGGCACGGCGCGGGAGCGCATCCTGCTCGCCGCCCAGGAGCTGTTCGCCGAGTCCGGGTTCGACGCCACGCCCACCTCCCGGATCGCGGAGCGGGCCGGCGTGCCCAAGGGACTGGTGCACTACTACTTCCGGCGCAAGACCGACCTGCTCGTGGCGCTGATCGAGCGGTTGCCGGACGAGTCGGTGGAACGAGACCGGGTGGTCGTGCCCGGCGATGTCGCGGAGAGCCTGCGGCGGCTGGTCGGCCAGCTCGACGCCCGGTTCAACGCCTCGTCACTGCTGTCCCGCGTGCTGTGGCGGGAGGCGGACACCCACCACGTGGTGCGGGACGCGCTTCGGGACCGGTACCGCGGGCTGGTGTGGCAGATCCGTTCGGTGATCGTCGCGGCGCGCGGCAGCCAGGCGGCGACCGACAGGCTGACCGACAGGCAGATCGACAGACAGATCGACACCGCCGCCGAGCTTCTCGCGTCGGCGGTCAGCTACCGCCATTCGGTCGCCCGGCATGACAACCGGGACGACCGCGAGCGTGCCGCGCGAACGTTGGACCGTGAGGTTGACTTCGTGGCGCGGGCGCTCGAAGCCGGGCGGGGCGTCCCGCTGGAGCCCGGCCGGGTGTCGAGCGCGGTGGCGCGGTTCAGTGCTCGGGCGCCGGTTCCACCAGTTCGACCAGGACTCCGCCGGCGTCCTTCGGGTGGATGAAGTTCACCTTGCTGTTCGCCGTGCCGCGCTTGGCCGTCTCGTACAAAAGCCGAAGGCCCTTCGCACGCAGCGCGGCCGACGCGGCCTCGATGTCGCTGACCCGGAGGGCGAGCTGCTGGATGCCCGGGCCCTTCTTGTCGATGAACTTCCCGATGGTCGAGTCGGGACGCAGCGGCGCGAGCAACTGGATCGCGGTGCCGTCACCCTTGTCCCCCTGGGCGTGCACCATCGCCTCGTGGACGCCCTGCTCCTCGTTGACCTCCACATGCGTGGTGACCAGGCCATACTTGTCCGCGTAGAACGCGATGGCCTCGTCCAGGTCGGGCACGGCGATGCCAACGTGGTCGATGGCGGTGATGTAGGGCGACAACACGTCGTTCATGTTTCCGCAGCGTAGGCCAGTTGTGCTGGCACTGGCTGTGTGAGGACTCACAACGTCCTACGGTTACCGCTTAGTATCGTCCGTTTCAACCGTGACTTCCCCGCAAGGAGGCCCTGATGTCTTCGGTGATCGTCGCCGGGGCGCGTACCCCGATGGGACGCCTGCTCGGTAACCTCAAGAACTTTTCCGGTACCCAACTGGGTGGTTTCGCGATCAAGGCGGCGCTGGAGCGCGCCGGCGTGCGCCCCGAGCAGGTGCAGTACGTGATCATGGGCCAGGTGCTCACCGCCGGAGCCGGGCAGATCCCGGCCCGGCAGGCGGCCGTCAACGCCGGCATCCCCATGGACGTACCGGCGCTGACCATCAACAAGGTGTGCCTGTCCGGACTGGACGCCATCGCCCTCGCCGACCAGCTCATCCGGGCCGGCGAGTTCGAGATCATCGTCGCCGGCGGGCAGGAGTCCATGACCCAGGCCCCGCACCTGCTGCCCAAGTCGCGGTCCGGCTTCAAGTACGGCGACACCGCGCTGGTCGACCACATGGCCTACGACGGCCTGTACTGCACGTTCGACCAGATGGCGATGGGCGCCTCCACCGAGAAGTACAACTCCCGGTACGGCGTCACCCGGGAGGCGCAGGACGTGTTCTCGGCCCGGTCACACCAGCGGGCCGCGAAGGCCGAGACGAACGGCGTCTTCGCCGAGGAGATCGTCGAGCTCACCGTTCCGCAGCGCAAGGGCGACCCGGTGGTGCTGCGGACCGATGAGGGCGTGCGTGGCGACACCACCCCGGAGATTCTCGGCAAGCTGCGTCCGGCGTTCTCCTCCGACGGCACCATCACCGCCGGTTCGTCCTCGCCCATCTCGGACGGCGCGGCGGCCGTCGTGGTGATGAGCAAGGAGAAGGCGGAGGAACTGGGCCTGAGCTGGATCGCGGAGATCGGCGCGCACGGCGTTGTCGCCGGGCCGGACGCCAGCCTGCACGAGCAACCGGCGAACGCCATCAAGGCCGCGAGCGCCAAGGAGGGCATCGAGGTCAGCGACCTGGACGTGGTCGAGATCAACGAGGCGTTCGCGGCGGTCGGCGTGGTGTCGACCGAGAAGCTGGGACTGGACCCGGAGATCGTGAACGTCAACGGCGGCGCCATCGCGCTGGGCCACCCGCTCGGCATGTCCGGTGCCCGGCTGGTGCTCAGCCTGGCGCTGGAACTGAGGCGGCGCGGCGGCGGGATCGGCGCGGCGGGCCTGTGCGGCGGCGGTGGCCAGGGCGACGCGCTGATCGTCCGGGTGCCCAAGAACTAGGTCCGGTCAACCGCACTGGATGCCAGGCACTGTCGATGCCAACCACTGTCGATGTCGGTGAGCTGGTCGATCGCGCGCGGGACGGGCAACCGCGCGCGATCGCCCGGCTGATCTCGATGGTCGAGGACGCCAGCCCACTGCTCCGCGAGGTGGCGAGGGCGCTGGCGCCCTGGACCGGGCATGCCCGGGTGATCGGGTTGACCGGCTCGCCCGGCGTCGGCAAGTCCACGACCACATCGGCGCTGGTGTCGGCGTTCCGGCGGCAGGGCAGGCGGGTCGGCGTGTTGGCGGTCGACCCGTCATCGCCGTTCTCGGGTGGCGCGCTGCTGGGCGACCGGGTGCGGATGGGGGAGCACGCCGCCGACCGGGGCGTGTTCATCCGGTCCATGGCCGCCCGAGGCCATCTCGGCGGGCTGGCCTGGGCGACCCCGCAGGCGCTGCGGGTACTCGACGCGGCCGGCTTCGATGTCGTGTTGATCGAGACGGTGGGTGTCGGGCAGTCCGAGATCGACGTCGTGTCCCTGGCCGACAGCACGGTCGTGTTGCTGGCCCCGGGAATGGGTGACGGCATCCAGGCGGCCAAGGCCGGCATCCTCGAGGTGGCCGACGTGTTCGTGGTCAACAAGGCCGACCGGGACGGCGCCGACCAGGTTGTCCGCGATCTCCGGCACATGATCGCCCTCGGCCGCCGGGAGATCACCGGCCCGTCCTGGCGGCCGCCGGTGGTGCGCACGGTGGCGTCGGCGGGCGAGGGCGTCGCCGATGTCCTCGCCGCCATCGAGGAACATCAGGCATGGCTCGCATCGCATGGTGAACTGGAACGCCGGCGACTGGCCCGGGCCAGCGCCGAGGTCGAGGCGATCGCGCTGGCCGCGCTGCGCGCGCGGATCGGCGACCTGCGCGGCGGTGACGCGCTCGCCCAGTTCAGCAAGCAGGTGATGGCGGGGGAGTTGGACCCCTACGCGGCCGCCGACGCACTGATCGCCGGCCTGGAACGGCGTTGAGCCCGCCGCCGGAGCGGCGGCGGGTCCATTACCGCGCTGGTTCGGGATCGTCGTTCTCGACAGGGTTGGGCGCCCCCTTGCCGGTTGTGATCAGCTCCCGGAGACTGTCGTTGATGTAGAAGGCCCACGCGGACGAGCACTTCTCGTAGCATTCACTGTCGGGTGTCAGCCCGACATGGCTGAATCGCAGGACGGTCCGGTCGCCCTCGGGCGCGATCTCGAAGACGATCTCGCTGCCGACCCATTCGCGAGGATCGTCGGTGAAGTCCAGGTAGGCGTCCAGCACCTTCCACCTGACCAGGCGGCAGGGCGTCAGCTCGGTGATCCGCTGCCTGGAATAGTGGATGTCCCGGTAGCGGTAGCCAAACTCGGCACCGAGTTGGTCGGTCACGCCCTCGATGTCGCCGGACCACCAGCCGCGGACGTTGGTGATCGCCGCGAACACCTGCTCCGGGGTCTGCTCGACGGTGAATTCCGTGCTGAAGTCCCGCATTGTCGTCACGCTCCTGTCGTCGGTGTGGACGGCGCGACGCGCACCGTCCACCTCCTACAACCGGGTGGGCGGCGGAAACTGGTCGCCGGCGGGAAGACCGTCGGCGGGAAGACGGTCGGCGGGAAGACCGAACGCGGAGAACAGGGACGTGTCCAGGAACGCGTAGATCGCCGCGATCGCGCCGTCCGCGATCTCCAGGACCATGATCGCGTACGGTTCCGGCACGCCGGCCGAGCTGGGGCGATACACCGCGACGGCCGGGCAGTCGTTCGCGTGGATCGGCAGCACCCGGTCGTGGCCGCCCTCGTCCCGCATCGCGGCGAGGAACATCCTGATGTCCGCCCGGCCCCGCAGCCAGAGCTCGAACGGCGGCATCGCGATGATCGCGTCCTCGCGCAGCAGCGCGACCAGCGCGTCCACGTCGTAGCGCTCGAACGCGTCGACGTACCGGTCGAGCAGCGCACGGTCAACCCCGGGGTGGGCCGGCGTGGTGGGCGGTGGGCCGGCCGACGGATGGGCACTGGCGAGCGTCGCGCGGGCCCGTTTCAGCGCTCCGTTGACGGCGTCCTCACTGGCGTCGAGCAGCCGCGCCACCTCTCGGGCGTGCCAGCTCAGCACGTCACGGAGGATCAGCACGGCACGCTGGCGCGGAGCGAGGTGCTGAAGCGCCGCGATGAACGCGAGCCGCACGGTCTCATGCCCGATCGCCACCGCCGCCGGGTCGGCGTCGTCGTCGGCGAGCAGTGCGTCGGGAATCGGCCGCACCCAGGTCGCCTCGGGCCGCGCGTCGCCCATCGCGGATCCGCCATCGCCGGGCGGACCGAGTTCGACCGGCAGTGCCCGCCGCTGACGGCCCTTCAGCATGTCCAGGCAGACATTCGTCGCTATCCGGTACAGCCACGGCCGCACGCCACCGAGGCCCTCGTCGAACCGATCGAGCCCACGCCACGCCCGCATCAGCGTGTCCTGCACGGCGTCCTCGGCGTCGTGCGGAGAGGCGAGCATGCGATAGCAGTACCGGGTCAGTTCGCGCCGGTACGACTCAAGCCGGTCGAACGCGAGGCTCTCGGTCATGGTCGCCACCCCACGGGTGATCCTTCAGTGCGTCTTCGGTGGCCGGGCGCGGATCGCGGTCAGCTCACCGGTCAGCGTCGATGCCCCGGCCTCGTACGGAACGACGAGGGTGTCGCCCGCCGTCACGTCGACACTGCCACCACGCTCGGTGTGCAGCAGGCCGGCACCGTCCAGCGTGATCAACACCGCGAACGACGGTTCCAGTTCGATCGCGCCGTCGACGCGTAGCCGCTGGGCCCGGAAGAAGGCGTCGGCCCGCGCGCCGAACAGGTCCATCAGCGGTTCGCCGTCCCCGGCATGCCGGACCAGCGACCGGAACCGCTCGCCGGCGCCCCAGTCGGCGCGGTCCACGCAGCCCAGCGCCGCGTCGAAACCGATGCCGAGGTGGCCGGCCCGTTCGTCGGCCAGGAAGTCCCGCCATTCCAGCGTGATCGACAGGTCGGTCGGCTGTTGCAGTTCGACCACGAACACATCGCGCCCGATCGCGTGCGGCAGCCCGGCCGGGATGAACACCGCGTCGCCTGGCGCGACCGGCACGCTGTTCAGCGCGCCGATCATCGCGGCCCGGTCCTGGTTGGCGACCCAGCCGGCCAGCTGCTCCGCGGTGACCGCCTTCGAGAAGCCAATGTGGACGGTGGGATCCGGGTTGTCGCCGACCCCGATCACCGCCCATGCCTCGGTCTTGCCGAACCGGCAGCCGAAATGCTGGTGGGCGAACTCGTCGGACGGATGGCAGTGCACCGGCAGCCGCTGGCCAGCGTCCAGCAGCTTCACCAGCAGCGCGGGGTCGGCCCCGAAGGCGGTCACATGGTCGGCGCCCAGCCACGCGCGTGGCGCGGCCTTGATGGCGTCGCGCAGCAGCAGACCGTCCGGCAGGGTGGACAGCCCGTCAAGCTGCTGGCCGAACCGGGTCGTGGTGGACGCGACCCAGTCCTCGGGCCGGAACTCGTCGACGCGCGGGACCCCGCGTAGTTCGGCGATCGCCTGACCACCGGCATAGAACTGGCGTGGCTGATTGGCCGGAAGCTTGACCGGGCCGATCACCATGATGAGGCCTCCCCGTCGACGAAGTTCCTGTCTTCGGAAGTTCCTGCCTCCGAAGCTGCTGTCCTCGGAATGTTCTTCGAAGTCTCGGTCCCTGGAGTTTCAGTCCCGGTGAGTTCAGTCCTCGAAGTCACCGGTCGCCCGGCGCACCTTGGTGAGCAGTTCGGTGAGTTGCTGGGTCTGCCGGTCGGTGAGGCCACACAGGCCGAATCGGATGCTGGTGAGCGCCTCGGTCGCGGCCACCCGCCGGTCTCTGCCGGTCTCGGTGATCTCGACCAGCGTGGTGCGGCGGTCGGTGGGATGCGGGGTGCGCTTCACCAGGCCGTCGGCCTCCAGCCGGTCCACGATGTTGGTCACGCTGGTCGGGTGCACCTGGAGCCGTTGTCCCATCACGCGCATGGGCAGGCTTCCGGCGCGGGAGAAATAGAGCAGGACCAGGGCCTCATAGCGGGCGAAGGTCAGCCCGTGCGGACGCAGCGCGTTGTCGGCGGCGGACAGCAGGATCTGCTGCACGCGCATGACGTTCGTTACCGCGGCCATCGTGTGCGCGGGGCCGATCCGCTCCTCCCACAGCGTGGCCGCACGGTCGATAGGGTCGAACGGCAGCGGTCGGGTCATGACAACCGAAGCTATCAGCGGGTATGGCGGTCGCGGGAGTGGGCTCGCTACTTGACGCACGGAATTCCGCCGCCGGGCAGTTCACTGAGGTCGGTTGGCGCGGGTCCGGGCGATCCGGCCGGGCCGTTCGCACCGGGCACCGGGGTGATGGAAGTCGTCTCGCCTGAGGTCGTCTCACCTGAGGTCGTCGCGGTCGGCATGGTGGTGCTGGGGGTGGTGGTGCTGGGGGTGATCGTGCTGGGGGCGTTGGCCGTCTCGGGCGTCGGACCGGCCGGTGTCGTGCCGCCCTCCGGACCGGTGCTGGTGGCTGTGCTGGGGGCGGACGAGTCGCCGTAGAGCAGGGTGTGCACGGTGCGCTGGATCAGCGGGAGATCGACGAAGTTGACCGACTCGCCGCCCGAGTTGGTGCCGAAATGGTCCACCGGAAGCGTGTAGAAGGTGATGTTCCCGCTGGTCAGACTGGCCGCCTGGGAGGCGAAGGTGAGCAGGTCGAGGCCGCTGTCGACGGCGATGTTCTGGGAGGCCACCCGCAGGATGTCGGACATCTTGCTCGGGTTGGTGAACGTGCCGGCCTGCTTGAGCTGGTAGGCCAGCGACGCGATGAATGCCTGCTGCCGGCGTTCCCGGTCCAGGTCGGTGAAGTTGTTGTAGTAGGTGTCGCTCCGCTGGTCGTCGCGCCGTTGCCGCACGAAGGCCAGCGCCTGCGAGGCGTCGATCGCCTGCCTGCCGGCGGCGAAGCTGGCTCCGGAGTAACTGTCGTGGGTGGCTGCCAGCAGGCACACCGTGATCGGCTGCACGACCTGCGCGATCTCGAAGAACGCGACCAGCGTGATCTCCACGAAGTGGTCGATCGGCACGCCGCCGAGGAACTGCTCGACGGTGGCGATCTCGGCCGCCCGCCCGGCGTCGCGTTTCTGCTGCTCGCGGGCCGGCGAGTCCGGCACACCCTGGCTGGCCAGCAGCTTGCCCTCTTGGTCGAAGGCCAGACCGTAGGCCTGTTTGATCTTGCCCTTGCACTGGCCGTCCGGGCAGCCGGGCAGCGCGACATAGTCGTCGCGCGGGATGGAGATCGCGGTGGCGGCGCCACCGTTCGCCGGCACGTGCAGCAGCATCAGCACGTTCGCGTTCTGCCCGCCGTCGGCGGCGCCACCCGCGTGCAGCGCGTCGTAGATGCCCTGCGGCAGCGGATTGCCGTTCTCGTCCAGCCGGCTGTCCAGCCCCATGATCAGGATGTTGGTGTCGCCGTCCAGCGATGCCGCGATCCCGGCGAGCTGGCCCGGCGACCGGTGCACGCTCTCGGCGAGGTTCTGGTAGGTCGCCCAGCCGTACCCGGTCATGCCCAGCACGAGCAGCGATACCAGCCCGACCACGATGTGGCCGGTGAGCAGCCGCCATCGCCGGCCGGCGGTTTCGTCGACCCTGGCGTGTCGTCCATGGCGGCGCCGCTCCCCGCGGCCGCTGTCCCGGTCCACCCGTGTGCTCCCCGATCCCCGACCGATAACCGGTCCACCCACCCATCATCACCCGGCCCCCGTGTGTTTCGCGTGCGCTGGCGGCCCGATGACCAGCACTTTCGGGTTATGCACGGCCCTTTCGGGGGAACGGGTCGCCCGTCGATCAGGCCGCCGCGGTCGGCTTCGTCGTGCCGCCGCGCGCCGGTGCGCCCACGGCGCTCGCGGGTCGAGGTGGGGTTCACCCGGGTGGTGGGGACCGGGTGCGGACGAGCGGTGTGACGGACGTGTCAGGATGGACATGTGACAAGGCCCAATCCACGCCAGAACGCAGCCGCTCTTTCCGCCGCCCTGTCCGGTGCGGTTGATCTGTCCGCGGTCAAGGCGCGGGCGGAGGCGGCTCGCGCGGCGCAGCAGCGCCCCGCGGCATCCGCCGGCGCGTCCCCGAACGGTGGGTCCGCCGGAGCCGGCTCAACCGGCGGTTCGACCAACGGCTCCACCAGTGGCGCCGTCATCGACGTGACCGAGGCGACCTTCCAGACCGATGTGATCGAGCGGTCGATGCAGGTCCCGGTGCTCGTCGACCTGTGGGCGAGCTGGTGTGGCCCCTGCAAGCAGCTGTCACCGGTGCTGGAGAAGCTGGCCGCCGCCTCCGGTGGCACGTGGAGCCTGGCCAAGATCGACGTGGACGCCAACCCGCGCATCGCGCAGCTCTTCGGCGTCCAGTCCATTCCGATGGTGGTGGCGATCGCGGCCGGACAGCCGGTTGACGCCTTCGCGGGCGCGCTGCCCGAGCCACAGATCCGGGACTGGATCAAGGCGCTGCTCGACGCGCTGCGGGACCGGATGCCGGGCATCCGCGCGGCCGAGCAGAACGCCGGCGGGGCCGAGCCGGCCGAGCCCGTCGAGGAGTCGCAGGATCCGAGGTTCGCCGAGGCCGAGGCCGCCATCGACCGGGGCGACTTCGCTGCCGCCGAGGGCATCTACCAGCACGTTCTCGACGAGGAACCGGCCAACGAGGACGCCAAGATCGCACTCGCCCAGGTGCACTTCCTGGCCAGGATCTCGAAGGCCGACCCGGCCGCGGTGGCCCGCGCGGACGCCGCACCGGACGATGTCGAGGCGCAGATCGCCGCCGCCGACACCGAACTGGCCGGCCAGCAGGTCGAGGCCGCCTTCACACGGCTGATCGCCGCGGTCCGTCGCAGCTCCGGTGACGACCGCGAGCGGGTCCGCAAGCAGTTGGTGGAGCTGTTCGAGCTTTTCCCCCCGGACGACCCGCAGGTGGCGAAAGCCCGCCGCCAGCTGGCCAGCGCGCTGTTCTAGGGGTATTGGTTCGTGCAGGTCTTGGCACCTTGCAGAAATCCGGTCCGGAATGCCGTGATGCGCGTGAAGCCGGCGGGCACCACATGTCCGCTGTTGTCGGAGGCGATCAGGCTGTTGCTGGACAGCAGCTCCGCCACCGCCTTGTCCAGGTCGTCGGAGCCGAGCCGGAGCTTGTTGTTCGGATCGCTGGTGCCATGCCGGGCGATGCCGGCCCAGGCACCGGTGAGACAGGCGGTGCGTAGCCCGGCATCGGCGCCCACGCCGGCGCCACCGGTGCTGCTGGTGCCCCTGTCCGCGTCGGTGCCTGCCGTGTCGGTGCCTGCCGTGTCCGTGCCAGTGGTGTCGCTGATGGACAACTTGTCGTTGCTCTGCACGGCCAGCACATAGCGCGAGGCGATCTCCGCGAACGCGGCGAAGTCCCCGATTCCGGAGGCGTCGGTGCTCAGCGTGCCGTCCCCCGGTGGCGTCGCGATCGCCTGAAGCCGGGTCTCGTCGATGCTCACCTCGTTGGCGGTGGCGCAGTAGCTGGCCGGTGGCGTGTTGGGGGACCCGTCACCGCAGGAGCCGTTGCCGCTGGCGGTGATGCGCGGCGGCTCGAACGACTTCGTCGCGGTGAAGCTGTCGTCCAGGCTGGTCTGCAGATAGGCCAGGGTCTGGTCGTTCACCGGCAGGTTGTCGTTGGTCTGTGCCTCGCTGGCGTTGGTGAAGCCGAGTTCGGTGACCCGCTGCCGGATCTCCTGCGCGTTGATCTGGTTGCACCGCTGCGGCCCGTCCTCGAAGCCGTACTGGAACGCGGTGATCCGGTCGAACGCGGTGCCGTGCGCGTCCGGCCCGGTGTCCGTCGACCCGGTCGGATCACGGAACAGCAGCATCGCGGCCATCACCTGATCCAGTCCGTCCCCTGTGGACAGTTGGAAGTGTGGTGCGTTGCCCTCGGCGGTCCAGCGCATGAACGAACCGGCGTAGCAGTCCGCCTGCTGTTCCTTGATGATCGTGTCGGTGGACGTGTTCACGGCGCCGATGTGGAACTGCACGAGATGGCCCATCTCATGGGCGAAAACCAGTACCACCGCCATCTGCCCGAACTGCCGCTGCAGTTCCGGCAGCAGCACGGCCCGGTCCCAGGACACGGTGTCCTCGGTGGGGCAGTAGAACGCGTTCTGCACCGAATTGATGTTCTGGCCGCAGTCCGTGAAGCTGCTCTTGGTGGAGTCGTACGAGATCAGCTTCTTCGGCGGAGTGAAGTCCTTGCCGAAGTCCTTCGGCATCTCCTGGGACCAGTAGGCGTAGATGTCCGACAGGGCGTCCTCGGCGAGCTGGTCGGTCTCGCCTTTGTCGGTGCCCTTCACGGTGAGCTTGGCGGGCGCGACGTCCGCCCTGAGCCCGCTGGGACCGTTGGTGACCGGCAGGCCGGCCACGCTGTTCGGGTCGTTCTCACCACTGGGCTGGGCACTGCCGCTGATCTCCGGGCCGGAGCAGGCCGCCGTCAACCCCGTCGTCAGCACGGTGAGCACGGTTGCCAGCATCAGCGAGGCAACCGTCCGCCCGCCGCCGCGTCGTGCTCGTCGTGCCATCCCAAGCCCCGTCCCGAATCCGCTGCGCACGCCACCCTAGTGGGCGGGTCCGGCGAGGCCACATGCGCTCGAACCGCCGTCGAAACCCGTCCGAAAGGCCATGATCCGGTCGTATCCGGTGCCGATGGCCGCGCCCCTGCCGTCCCTCGACGCGTAGTCGTAGTCGAGCAACACCTGGACCACGGCGTCGAGATCAGCGACCGACAGCGTAGCCCCGCGCACCTGTTGATCCGTGTAAGCGCCGACCAGACAGAGCACCGAACCGCCGGATGTCGGGCGGTCGTCCGCGACCAGAGCGGCCAGCGCGTATCTGCTGGCAACCAGCGTGTCCGTGGCCTGGCCGCCGAGATCACGGTGGATGGTGGCCAGCGGGCCGGCCGTGTCCACGTCCAGTTCGTTGGTACTGGCGCAGAACAGCACCGGCCCCTGACCGGCCGACCCCGGGTCGGGGCAGTTCGGTAGTGCGCCGGACTGCCGGACGGTGGGGGTCCGCCATGGGCGGCCGGCGCCGCCCAGGACGCCGCCGAAGTACCCGCCGGCGCTGGAGCGCACCGCGTCGATGGACGCCGGCAGGGTCTCGTTGGCCGGGTGGTCCGCCTGGCCGGTCGCGCCGGCCAGCTCCCGCAGTGTGAACTGCCGGTTGTGCACGGTCATCCCGGCACACAACCCGGCTCCCCGCTGGTAGCCGTCGACGAACGCCGCCACCCGGTCGAAGGCGTCGCCATGCGCGTCGCCGGCGCTGGCCGTGGTGCCGATCGGATCACGGAAGGTGACCAGGGTGTTGAGGGCGGCGTCCCGGTCGGCGGCGTCCAGCCGTAGGTGTGGGGCATGCCCGTCGACGCCCCAGCGGAAGAACGCGCCGGCGTAGCAGTCGGCCATGGACTCCAACAGGATCGTCGGATATTCGGCCGGGTCGGCGGTCTCGACCGCTGGCGTGAGGCCGCCACGGTGCTGCACCGCGTGCCCCATCTCATGCGCCAGCACCAACACCAGCGCGCCGTCCCCGAACTGCTCACGCAGCACCGGCAGCAGCGCGGTGCGGTCCCAGACGATCGCGTCGGCGCCGGGACAGTAGTACGAGTTGCCGGCGATCTGCGACGCCCGGTCCGCGCAGGGCGGAGCGGGCGTCGCGGGGTCGTCGGGATCGATCGAGTAGAAGCCGCCGGCAAGGTTCGTCCACGGCCCGCCGAACATGGTGGGGAAGGTCTGCCGCCAGTAGTCCTGGACATCCGTGACGATGGTGGCGGCCAGCCGGTCCGTGTCGCCGTCGTCGGTGCCGTGCACGAACGCGGGACTGATGGTCGACGCGGTCAGGTCGTCGGCGGGGCTGGGTTGGCCGGCGACGACGGTGCCGCAGCCAGCGCACAGCAGCGCCGGCACCAACACCACGGTTACCAGCACCGCGGTGGCCAGGACGGCAGAGCTCCGCCTGGCACTCCGCGCCGCCGAACCAACCCGCACCCGACGATTGTCGCGCGAACCGAGGGATTCAGCGTCCGGCGACCGTGTTACCCAGGTTGCCCGGGTAGCTGCTGGACACGGCACTGGCGTGGTAGACGGGCTGGTTGTGCTGCTGTTGCTGGGCGGAAGCGCTGTTACCGAGCTCGGCGAGCGCGCCGAGCACGATGTACACGATCAGCAGCGTCCTGGCGCCGGAGGTCAGCAGCAGCGGGCGGGTGCTGCTCTGCGGCTGGCCGAGGTATCCGAGATCACCGAACAGGCGCTTGGGGTAGGCCGGGGACAGCATCGAGAAGTACGCCTGCGTCCGGAAGCCGTACCGCAGGGCCGCGGCCGTGGCGCCGAACACCGGCTCCGGGACACGGCCCATGAACAGCATGATCAGCCAGATGAAGAACGACAGCACGGCCCAACCGGCCATGGTCACGTCCGCGACGATGGCCGCCGGGATCACCAGGATGATCCGGAACAGCACCGCCAGCCGGTTCAGCTTGTCCGGCCGCAGCCAGATCTGCACCGGATACTCCGGGGCAGCCCAGGCGAACGGCGGGTAGGCGTCCAGCAACAGCATGAAGTAGGCGTAGATCCTGGTGCGGTACACGAGATATCCGCCGAGGAACTGGAACGACCAGGCGGGCAGCTGGCCGAGGATCAGCGCGGCGAACCAGCTGATCACCAGCACGACCACCATCGCGATGCTCAGCAGGCCGAGCCAGATGAAATGCGGGATGAGCAGGATCAGACGGATCAGGATGGTCCAGCGGCGTTGGGTCAGTGGCGCACGGATATCAAGCTCCGGCACGAATTCCGGTTGCCCGGCGGCGGGAATCGGCGCGGTGGTCGGCTCCACGGTGGTCCTTCCGTTCTCTGGGTTCGATCACGGCAACGAGATGATCACGTGGGTCATTCGTCAGGAGGTCTCGCCCGACTGGTCCGGGACGAGCCAGAGCACGCCATTGGGGGGAACGGACAGTACCGCCGACGCCGGGCGACCATGCCACGGTGTCTTGTCCGCGATCACGCTGCCGAGGTTGCCGACCCCGGACCCGCCGTAGCGTTGCGAATCCGTGTTGATCAGTTCCCGCCAGACCCCGGTGTGCGGCAGCCCGACCCGGTAACCGAGATGCGGGACCCCGGCGAAGTTCGCCACGCAGGCCAGCGTTCCACCCGGCTGGGCGGGATCGGGGGCGAAACGCAGGAAACTCAACACGTTGTTGGCCGCGTCGTTACCGTCGATCCAGGAGAAGCCTTCCGGCGAATGGTCCAGCGTGTACAGGGCGGGGTTCGCGCGATAGGCCGAGTTGAGGTCGTGGACCAGCTCGAAAATGCCGCGGTGCAGTGGTTGTTTGAGCAGGCCCCAGTCCAGCGACTGGGATTCCGACCACTCGTGGATCTGGCCGAACTCGCCACCCATGAACACCAGTTGCTTTCCGGGATGGGCCCACATGTACGCGAACAGCGCGCGCAGCCCGGCGGCGTGGTTCCAGTCGTCGCCGGGGATCCGGGACCACAGCGATCCCTTGCCGTGCACGACCTCGTCATGCGACAACGGCAGCACGAAGTTCTCGCTCCACGCGTAGACCAGCGAGAAGGTCATCTCGTTGTGGTGGTACGAGCGGTGCACCGGATCATGACCGACATAGCCGAGCGTGTCATGCATCCAGCCCATGTTCCATTTGAAGCCGAAGCCGAGCCCGCCGAGATGGGTGGGCTGCGTGACGCCCGGCCAGGCGGTCGACTCCTCGGCGATCATCATGATGCCGGGGTGTCGCTTGTAGACGGTGGCGTTGAGCTCCTTGAGGAAGGCCACCGCCTCCAGGTTCTCCCGCCCGCCATGGACATTGGGTACCCACTGGCCGGGGCCGCGGGAGTAGTCCAGGTACAGCATCGAGGCGACGGCATCGACCCGAAGGCCGTCGATGTGGTACTGGTCGAACCAGAACAGCGCGTTGGCGACGAGGAAGTTACGCACCTCGTTGCGGCCGAAGTCGAAGACCAGCGTGCCCCAGTCGGGCTGTTCGCCGCGCCGCGGGTCGGCGTGCTCGTAGCACGGGGTGCCGTCGAAGCGGGCCAGTGCCCAGTCGTCCCGGGGGAAATGCGCCGGCACCCAGTCCATCAGCACGCCGATGCCGTTGGCGTGCAGATGGTCCACGAAGTAACGGAACTCGTCCGGGCTGCCGAACCGCGCGGTGGGCGCGTAGTAGGAGGTGACCTGGTAGCCCCAGGAGCCCTCGAAGGGGTGGCCGGCCACCGGCAGCAGCTCGACATGCGTGAATCCGGTCTTCTTCAGGTGGTCGACCAGTTGCTCGGCGAGCTCGCGGTAGCCGAGGCCGCGCTTCCAGGAGCCCAGGTGCACCTCGTAGACACTCAACGGGGATGTCGACCAGTCGGTGGACTGCCGGCGGGTCATCCAGTCGGAGTCGGACCAGTCGAAGTCGGATTCGTACACGATCGACGCGGTGGCCGGCGGCACCTCGGCGGCGAACGCCACCGGGTCGGCCTTCTCCCGCCAGTGGCCGTCGGGGGTCAGCAGCCGGAACTTGTACTTGGTGCCGGCCGCCAGGTCCGGGATGAACACCTCCCAGATGCCCGAGGAGCCCATCGAACGCAGCGGGTTGGCCCGACCATCCCAGCCGTCGAAATCGCCGCACACGCGCACGCCACGGGCGTTGGGAGCCCACACCGCGAACGAGGTTCCGGTGACCGGGCCATGCGGGCTGTCATAGCGGCGCCGGTGCGCGCCCAGCACCTCCCACAGCCGCTCGTGCCGGCCCTCCCGGATCAGATGCAGGTCCAGTTCACCGACCGTGGGCAGCCAGCGGTACGGGTCGTCCACGGTCACCGTGCGATCCGGGTAGCCGATCTCCAGCAGATAGTCGCCCGGCGGGACGGGCAGCACGCCGGAGAACAGCCCGTCGGTGAGCTCGGTCAGCGGGTAGCGGTCCTGCCGTGACTCGCCGGCCAGCACCGTCACCGCCGTGGCGCCGGGCCGCAGCGTGCGGACGATCGAGCCGTCGGCGTGTGGGTGCATACCCAGCACGGAATGCGGGTCGTGGTGGCCGCCGTTCAGCAGCCGCGCCACATCCTCCGGGGCGGGCGCGTGACTCGGCCAGGTCTGCTGAACCGAAAAAGCGGAAGAACCCATGTGGTGTTGTGCTCCCCATGCCGGCACGTGATCGGATCAAGCCTAGTGCACGAAAGCGACCGGTGCCCCAGTCCGTTTCGGACTGGGGCACCGGTCTGTGTTTCGCTGACTACCTACCGAGATTCGGTGTGTTGTCAGTTGTTGCTGCTGTTGGCAGCCTTGCGACGACGGGCGGTCCAGTAGAGGGCGCCACCGCCGACGACCACCAGGACGATGCCGCCGATGGTCAGCGGGACGACGCTGGAAACACCGGTGTAGGCGAGGTTGTTGGTGCCGCTGCCGGTCGTGGTGCCGTTGCCGTTGTTGCCGGTGGTCGCGCCGCCGCCGTTACCCGCAGTGGTGGTCGCGGAACCCGAGGTCGTAGCGGAGGTCGAGCTACCCGTGGTCGGGTTGGTGCCGCCGCCACCGTTCTCGCACGCACCCTTGGTGGCCACAGCCTCGCTGAGGACCACGTCAACGTGGGTGTTCGTGCCGTTCAGAGCCGGCACGCCGAGCTTGTCGAGCAGGCCGCCACCGACGTGAATGTCCAGGGCGTCGACGGTCAGGGTGTTGCCGTCAGCACTCGTGGTCTGCTTGTTGAAGGTGACGGTGACCGCACCGGCGGTCAGGTTGCCGACCAGGCCGGCCTCGCCCGTGAGCGCGTTCAGGTCGATGGGCTGGCCCTGCTTGACGTTGACCAGCTTGTTGCCGTTGATGCTCACAGCCACGATGTTGGCGTCGCCGTGCAGGTCCTTGGCGTTCGCGAACGCGTCAGCCTTGAGGACATCCACGTGCAGCTTGGGCAGGCTGGGGTTCAACAGGCCGAGGTTCACCGTGACGTTGGTCAGGTCGGCGCTCGAGTGCACCGAGCCGTTCTCGACCTTGGCGGTGGTGGCGGCCTTCAGCACATCCGCCGAAACAAGGCCGGTCAGCGGAGCCGGCAGACCGATCGACAGCAGGCTGGCGGTGGGCTGGCCACCCGGGTAAGCAGCGTGGGACAGGGCGATCGGGCCAACCTTGACGATGCCGGCAACGTCGACGTCCGCCTTCAGGGCGGTCGCATTGCCAGAGGCGTTGGTGGCGGCAGCACCGGGGCCGGCGGACAGCACCATGAGGGCCGCGGCGCCAACGACCCCGCCCACGGCGGACAGAACGCGATTCAATCGCACGACAGTTCTCTCATTTCACGAATGGGGTGGGACACACGCGTTCGGACTATCAGTCCGGCTCCTCGAGTGATGCTCACGCGTACGAGCCGTAGTTGATGATCCTGAACGGGTGACCGGAACATTAGTCGAGCTGCGCGTCCGGGTGATTTATGACCAGGGTCACACCCCAAAAATCCCCTAGTCCGTAACGGGGAATCCCCCTAGTTCCAAACCCACAGCTTCCACAGCAGATCGTTACGATCGCGTGACGTGGAATTGGATAACAGGTGTTGCCGCAGGTTGGTAGCGCCCCATAGGGGGTTTGCCCTACCTATTAGGTCACAGTTCGGCTTCGCGCGCAACCATCTTCGCTGTGTTCCGAATCCCCTGTTGGGGGCCTTTCAGGCCTCGTTGGAGGTTAGACGGGCGATCGCGGCCAGCGGGATGGGCAGCCAGTCGGGTCGGTTGTGGTGTTCGTAACCGACCTCGTAGACGGCCTTGTCCAGTTCCAGGGCGTGCAGCCAGGCGGTCTGTTGGCTCGTGTCGGAGCCGGTCTCCGTATAGCCGGCGCAGAATGCCGCACGGTTGCGATCAGCCCATTCGCGGGCCCGCACGCCGCTTTGATGATCTTCACCGACGGTCAGCGCCAGAGCGTGTGCCGCATAGTCGAAAGATCGCAACATTCCCGCGACATCGCGGAGCGGTGAGGCGAGCGCGAGGCGTTCGGCGGGCAGCGCGGCGGGCTCACCCTCAAAGTCGATCAATACCCAGTTGGCCGTGGTCCGCAGCGTCTGCCCGAGATGAAGATCACCGTGGATGTTCTGCACCTGGGTCCGCGGCGTCTCACGCAACGCCTCGTCGTAGGCGGCCAGCAGATCGGGGACATGGGTCGCCAGTGCCGGAACGGCCGCCACGATGCCGTCCAGCCGCTCGCGCATGGCACGCACCGTGTCGGCGATCTCGTCGGCCTCCGCCATCCGAGATCCAAACGCGACACGCAGTTGCGAGTGGACGGTCGCCACGGCCTGGCCGAGTCGGTATGCCTCGCCGGCGAAATCGCCACCCACCTCGCCGGCGTACAGGTCACCCTCGGCCATCAGGTCCCGGACGCTGGCCGTCGCCATCGCCCAGCCCTCCACGGCGTCCGGCAGATATCGTTGCAGCAGACCGAAAACGACGGGTGCCGTGTCGACCTCACCGTGCAAAGAGGCCAGTAGCCGGGCGACATGCTGGCAGCCGACCCGGTAGAGGCCACGGGTGATGTCGAGTTCCCGGTTCGGGCCAGGAGTCAACTGGCGGAACAGTTTCAGGATGTAGTCCTGCCCGAAGATCAGCGAGCTGTGCGTCTGTTCCACTGTGGCCAGCCGGGCCCGTAGCCCGCCGCGCAGTTCCACATCGGGCTCAAGCTCGAAGTCGAGTTCCTTGCCCTCGAACGCGGTGAACGCCTCCAGCAGTTGGCTGGTCAGCTCCGGGTCACCGGCGGCCTCGTAACAGACCAGCCCGTCCACCTCACCGAGCACCGCCGGTTTCAGGTATTCCGGCGTTTCCCGGCGCAGCCCGAGCAACAGTTGGTACAGATGCTGTTGGTCGTCCTGTTCGACGGAGACGACCGCGTGCACCAGACCGGGTTCTCCGTCGACGAGCGTGACGGCCCGCATCGGCCGCACGCTCCGGACTGGACGCCCCTTGCCGGCGAACCACCTCTGCGTGGGTAGCCAGTCGACGAGTGAGTCCGTCACCGCGTCCAGAACGTGCGCCGATGCGGCCAAGGTCATACCGACTCGCCTCCGTCCGCCGGCCCTGCCGGCGCGGTCTGTGTCTGTTTCGTGAAACGAAACCAAAAGAAACCGTGACCCGGAAGGGTAAGAAGATAGGGAAGTTCGCCGACGGTGGGGAACGGCACACCGCCGGTGAGTTCGATCAGCGCCCGACCGCGGTATTCGGACAGGTCGAGTTCCACCGGCTGCGGGAAGCGGGACAGGTTGTTGACGCACATGACCATGTCCTCGGCGGCGTCCTCGCCGTCCGCCTCACCCGGCGCCCAGCGCCGCAGGAAGGCCAGCACGCTGGGGTTGGACGAGCCCAGCTCGGTGAACTCGCCGACGCCGAACGCGCGATGCTCGGTGCGGACCTTCAGCATCCGCCGGGTCCAGTGCAGCAACGACGACGTGTTGTTGATCTGCGCCTCGACGTTCACGGCCTGGTACCCGTAGAGCGGGTCCATGATCGTCGGCAGGTAGAGCCGGGCCGGGTCGCAGCGGGAGAAACCGGCGTTCCGGTCGGGGGTCCACTGCATCGGCGTGCGCACGGCGTCCCGGTCGCCCAGCCAGATGTTGTCTCCCATGCCGATCTCATCACCGTAGTACAGCACCGGTGAGCCCGGCAGCGACAGCAGCAGCGCCGTGAACAGCTCCTGCTGGTTGCGGTCGTTGTCGAGCAGCGGGGCCAGCCGCCTGCGGATGCCGATGTTCGCCTTCATCCGCGGGTCGGTCGCGTACTCGGCGTACATGTAGTCGCGTTCCTCGTCGGTGACCATTTCGAGGGTCAGCTCGTCGTGGTTACGCAGGAAGATGCCCCACTGGCAGCCGGCCGGGATGGCCGGTGTCTGGGCCAGGATCTCCGAGATCGGGAAGCGACTCTCGCGACGGACGGCCATGAAGATCCGTGGCATCAGGGGAAAGTGAAACGCCATGTGACATTCGTCGCCGCCGGTGTCCGCATTACCGAAGTACTCGACGACATCCGCGGGCCACTGGTTCGCCTCGGCGAGCAGGACACGGCCGGGGTACTCGTCGTCCACGATCTTGCGGCAGCGCTTCAGGAACGCGTGCGTCTCCGGCAGGTTCTCGCAGTTGGTGCCCTCGGCCGCGAACAGATAGGGCACGGCGTCGAGCCGGAACCCGTCGATCCCGAGGTCCAGCCAGAACCGGATGACGTCCAGCATCGCCTCCTGCACCGCGGGGTTCTCGTAGTTGAGATCCGGCTGGTGCGAGAAGAACCGGTGCCAGTAGTACTGGCCGCGCACCGGGTCGAACTTCCAGTTCGAGGTCTCCGTGTCCACGAAGATCACCCGGGCGTCGGGATACCCGGTGTCATCGTCACGCCAGACGTAGAAATCCCCGTAGGGGCCGTCCGGATCCATCCGGGACTGCTGGAACCACGGATGCGCGTCGGAGGTGTGGTTCAGCACCAGGTCGGTGATGACCCGGATGCCCCTGCTGTGTGCCTCGTCGAGCAGATACACGAAATCGTCGACGGTGCCGTACTCGGGAAGCACGGCGCGGTAGTCACTGATGTCGTAGCCGCCGTCACGCAGCGGCGAGTTGTAGAACGGCGGAAGCCACAGGCAGTCGATGCCCAGCCACTTCAGATAATCCAGTTTGTCCGCCAGGCCGCGGAGATCGCCGAGGCCGTTGTTGTCGGCGTCGTTGAACGCCCGCACCAGCACCTCGTAGAAGACCGCGGTCTTGTACCACTCGGGCTCTCGCGGTGCCGACTGGGCATGAGCGAACTCCTTGGCCTGGGGTTCGGTCAACAGCCCCTCGGGAGTCACCTCAGCGCCGGTGTGCGGGACACCGGCCAACCCCTCGGCGGTGTCCGGTCTGCCCTCCGGCCGGACGTCCACTAGCGGATCGATCGCCATTACCGCACCTCATTGGCTCGATTCAGGAACGCGCCAACCCCCATGATGCGCCCGAGGCGACGTTCCACCGAATATTACGTTTGGTTGAGCTCGGCGGCTCGTAGCACCGTTCGGCGCGGGTCGCGGTGCGAGTCGGGCTCTCCCCGTCAGCGCCAGACGTGGACGATATGCGCCACGTCGCGCCACGGTTCGAGCCGAACATAGTTCGCCTGGCCCCAGTCCCAGGTTTCGCCGGTCACCTCGTCGTGCGCGGTGAACCGGTCCGCCCAGTCCATGCCGAGCTCCGGCATGGTCAGCCACAGCGTTCCCTGCTGGGCGTTGTAGGGGTCCAGGTTAACTACGGTAATCACCGTGTCACCGGTCGCCGGATCAGTCTTGCTGTAGGCGATCAGCGCATCGTTGTCCACGAACTGGAATCGCAGAGTACGGAACTGCTGGAGGGCCGGGTGCGCCCGCCGGATGTGGTTCAGCCGGCTGATGAAGGGCTCCAGTGAGCGGCCCTCCAGCCGGGCACCGACGAAATCGCGCGGCCGCAGCTCGTACTTCTCCGAATGCAGGTACTCCTCGCTGCCGGGATGGATCGGCTCGTCCTCGAACAGCTCGTACCCCGAGTACATGCCCCACGTCGGCGACAGCGTCGCGGCCAGCGCGGCACGCATCGCGAACGCGGCGGGGCCGCCGTGCTGCAGGCTCTCGTGCAGGATGTCCGGGGTGTTCACGAACAGGTTCGGCCGGGCCTCGTGGGCGTGGTCGAGCAGTTCCGCGGCGAAGTCGATCAGCTCCTGCTTGTACGTCCGCCACGTGAAGTACGTGTAGGACTGGGTGAAGCCGAGCCGCGCGAGGCCGTACAGCCGGGCCGGGCGGGTGAACGCCTCGGCCAGGAAGATCACGTCCGGGTGGGCCTGCTTCACCTTCCAGATCAGCCAGTGCCAGAAGTCCGGTGGCTTGGTGTGCGGGTTGTCCACGCGGAAGATCCGCACCCCGTAGTCGATCCAGTGCAGCGCCACCCGCAGGATCTCGGCATACAGCCCGGCAGGGTCGTTGTCGAAGTTCAGCGGGTAGATGTCCTGGTACCGCTTGGGCGGGTTCTCGGCGTACGCGATCGTGCCGTCCGGCCGGGTGGTGAACCACTCCGGATGCTCGGTGATCCACGGGTGGTCCGGCGCGCACTGCAGCGCGAAGTCGAGAGCGACCTCCATGCCCAGTTCGTGGGCGCGGTCGATCAGGTCCTTGAAGTCGGCCAGGGTGCCCAGCTTCGGCTCGATGGCGTCATGCCCGCCATCCTCGGAACCGATCGCCCACACCGAACCAACATCGTCGGGGCCGGCGTGCAGGGTGTTGCCACGACCCTTGCGGTTGACCTTGCCGACCGGGTGGATCGGCGTCAGGTACACCACGTCGAAGCCCATCTCGGCGATCCGGGGCAGCGCCTGGGTGGTGCTGACCAGCGTGCCGTGCACCGGGTTGCCCCGCTCGTCCCAGCCACCGGTCGACCGGGGGAACAGCTCGTACCAGGAGCCGTACAGCGCGCGAGTCCGGTCCACCCACACCTTGTACGGGCGGCCGCGGGTGAGCAGGTCACGCACCGGGTGGTCGTACATGATCTTCAGCACCGGCTCGTCCAGCGCGGGCGCGATCCGCTCGGCCAGCGGACGGCCGCCGTCCCGCAGCACGTCGGCGGCCGCGGTGAGCAGTTCGCGTTCGGCTCGGCGATCCGGCCGGCGGGCCACCCGTTCCAGCAGACGGGCACCGTTCTCGAGGTCGTTGGCGAGGTCCTCGGCGTTCTGCCCGGCGCCGACCTTGGCCTCGACGGCGTGTTTCCAGGTCGTCCACGGATCGCTCCAGGCATCCACCCGGAACGTCCACCAGCCCTCGTCGTCCGCGGTCACGACGGCGCCGTACCGGTCGAGGCCGATGCCGATCTCGACCATCCGGATCTGACGGGCGGCCCGGTCGTGCGGACCACGCCACGCCACCGTCGCTGCCACCGCGTCGTGGCCCTCACGCCACACTGTCGCCGAAACGGGGAACTGCTCCCCGACAACCGCCTTGCTTGGATACCGACCGTTACCTACGGTCGGCGTCACGTCCTCGATCGCCAGCCGCCCGCTCACGCCATGACGCTCCTTTTCACAGCCGCCGTAGACAGTGTGCCGGTTCCGTCCGACATCGTGCAGTGCGGGGGGCAGGTCGTTGACGTTCCGTGACCCGATCGGGTGGTGACCCGAGGTTACGGGGGGATGAACCCCTGTGAGTCTCTTAATCGTTCGCGTTAAGGTCGCTGCTGTGAGAGCACTACGCCGCTTCACCGTCCGGGCCGGACTGCCCGCGCCGCTGGCCGAACTTCGCTCCCTGGCGACGAACCTGCGGTGGACCTGGCACCCGCCAACACAGGACTTGTTCGCCTCGATCGACGCGGCGGAATGGGACAAATCGGGGCATGATCCGCTCCGGTTGCTGGCCAACGTGCCGGCCAGCACCCTTGACCGTCTCGCGTCGGACCAGGCGTTTCTCGCCCGCACCAGGTCAATCGCCGACGACCTCACGCGTTACCTGACCGAGCCCCGCTGGTTCCAGCACCGGCGGGAGGAGATCGGTTCGTCCGACGGCGTCGCGTTCCCGGGCTCGATCGCCTACTTCTCCATGGAGTTCGGCGTCAACGAGGCGCTGCCCAACTACTCCGGTGGTCTGGGGGTGCTGGCCGGGGACCATCTCAAGGCCGCGTCCGACCTAGGCCTGCCGCTGATCGGCGTGGGCCTGCTCTACCGGTCCGGCTACTTCCGGCAGTCGCTGTCGCTGGACGGCTGGCAGGTCGAGCACTACCCGGTGATCGACCCGCGCGCGCTGCCCCTGGAACTGCTGTCCGACGACATCGGCAGCCGGATCCTGGTGCACGTGGCGATGCCCGGCGGCCGGGTGCTGCGTGCCAGGATCTGGAAGGCGCAGGTCGGCCGGGTCCCGTTGCTGCTGCTCGACTCGGACATCGAGGAGAACGACGAGGACCTGCGTGGCGTCACCGACCGGCTGTACGGCGGCGACCAGGACCACCGCATCCGGCAGGAGATCCTGGCCGGCGTCGGCGGGGTCCGCGCGGTCCGGACGTTCTGTGAGCTGACCGGGCATCCGCAGCCTGAGGTGTTCCACACCAACGAGGGCCACGCGGGTTTCCTTGGCCTGGAACGCATCCGCGAGCTGGTCACCGGCTCCGGACTGGACTTCGACCAGGCGCTGTCCGCGGTGCGCGCCGGCACGGTGTTCACCACCCACACCCCGGTGCCGGCCGGCATCGACCGGTTCCCGGTGGATCTGGTGCAGCACTACTTCGGCTCTGAGGACCTGCTGCCCGGTGTGTCGCTGCAGCGCGTGCTGGCGCTGGGTTCCGAGGAGAACCCCGGCATGTTCAACATGGCGCACATGGGCCTGCGGCTGGCGCAGCGCGCCAACGGCGTGTCCCAGCTGCACGGCCGGGTGAGCCGGGCGATGTTCGGTGGCCTGTGGCCGGGCTTCGACAGCTCCGAGGTGCCGATCGGCTCGGTCACCAACGGCGTGCATGGCCCGACCTGGGCGGCCCGCGAGCTGACCCGGCTGGTCGGCGGCGACACCGAGGTCGTGGCGGGCGGCCTGGACGCCCTGCAGTCCGTCAGCGACGCGATGCTGTGGGAGCTGCGCTGCACGCTGCGCGCCAAGCTCGTCGACGACATCCGCCGGCGGCTGCGCGCCACCTGGTTGCAGCGTGGCGCCTCCGCGCTGGAACTGGGCTGGGTGGACTCGGTGTTCGACCCGGATGTGCTCACCGTCGGGTTCGCCCGCCGGGTGCCCACCTACAAGCGGTTGACGCTGATGCTGCGCGACCCGGAGCGGCTGCGCGGTCTGCTGCTGCACTCCGAGCGGCCGGTGCAGATCGTGGTCGCCGGCAAGTCGCACCCGGCCGACGACGCCGGCAAGGCACTGATCCAGCAGATCGTGCGGTTCGCCGACGACCCGACTGTCCGGCACCGCATCGTGTTCCTGCCCGACTACGACATGTCGATGGCCCGGTACCTGTACTGGGGCTGCGATGTCTGGCTGAACAACCCGACCCGGCCGCTGGAGGCGTGTGGCACCTCCGGCATGAAGGCCGCGCTCAACGGCGGGCTCAACCTGTCCATTCGGGACGGTTGGTGGGACGAGTGCTACGACGGCTCCAACGGCTGGGCGATCCCCACCGCGGACGGCGTCGCCGACCCGGACCGGCGGGACGACCTGGAGGCCGCCGCGCTGTACGAGCTGCTCGGTGGGCAGGTCGCGCCGCTGTTCTACGACCGCGGCGAGGACGACGTGCCCGGCCGCTGGATGGCCATGGTCCGGCACACCCTGGGCACGCTCGGGCCGAAGCTGCAGGCGTCTCGAATGGTCAAGGAGTACGCGGAGAACTACTACCTGCCGGCCACCGCGTCGGCCATCGCCGTGCGCGAGGACGGCTTCTCGGGTGCCCGGCAACTGGCCGAGTACCGCGAGCGGGTCGCCGCCGCCTGGCCTCGGGTCCGCGTCACCGGCGCCGATCTGGAACTGGACGGCACCAACCCACCGGTGATCGGATCCACCGTCGGCGTGCGGGCGACCGTCGAGCTGGACGGGTTGCGTCCCTCCGATGTGGACGTCCAGGCGATCGTCGGTCAGGTGGACGACCGGGACGAGCTGCACGAACCGGTCGCCGTCTCGCTGAAGCCGGCCGGCAAGGGTGAGTACGTCGGTGATGTCCGGCTGCCGCATATCGGCGCGCTTGGCTACACCGTCCGCGTGCTGCCCCGGCACGACCTGCTCGCCACCCCCGCCGAACTCGGCAAGGTCGTCCTGGCCTGAGAGGTTCGTCGTGATGTTCGGGGTTCTCAGGGTCGCCGTTCGGCGGCCCTGAGAACTACCGGTGCGTCCGCCGCCGTCTCACCCGTCCGGGAGTTGGTGCCGAAGCTGGCTGATCTCGCTGACCAGTCTGGCGGTGTCGGTGCCGGCCAGAACGATCCGCCAGCCGTTCGCCTCGGGTTTGCGAGTGAACAGATAGCGGCCGACATGCTGGCCGTCCTGGGCATCGAAGAACGTGACGGCGTGCTTGGCACGTAACCGTTTTCCTCGCGCGGGCATATGGGTCATGCCGAATGTCCCGACCCGTCGCCGGGTACTCAGCACGAGGGCGAGTCGGCGTGCGTCATCGCGGTTGACCCCGCGGGCCACGAGACGGTCCCGGAGAACATAGGGATTCGAGCCGGCGTGCTCGACCGCCCGGTCCAACTGCTCGGCGGGCAGGCTGATCGGCATGCCCCCACCTGGCTGACAGGCTGGCAGCACGGAGACGACCGCCTGAACGAGATGTGTGGCGTCGGCCGGATCGACGCTGATCAGTACCAGCATGTCGCGGCGCAGCATGGCGCGGACCGCGATCGTGCCGGTGGAGGCCACGAGCACGGTGATCCGTGGTTGGCTCGGTCCGAGGTACAGGCGCCCGTCGACCTCCCAGAGCGGTCGCGTCGTGGGATCGAGCCGTCCGGCGAACCAGTCGTCAACGGCCCGTGCGGCTGCCCTGGGTGCTTCATGGTCGGCCTGCAGATCGAGCAAATGCGCGAAATCGGACGGAAGGTGTGTATAGCCGCGTTGATCGTTGTCCGCGCGAAATCCGTCGGCCATCGTCCGCCCCAGAGTCGATTCGCCAGTCGGTCGCGAGCATGCACCGAGGTGATCAGCTACGGTGCATACGTCTGCACTTAGGGCAATATACTGCACTGACAAATGCCTGGGTAGGCATGAGGCTCAGTTCTCGTGACCGAACCCCCACCGCCGGCGAATTTCGCCGCACTGGGGGTCGAGGTTGCCCGGGCCAGGCTCGCCGCCGGACTCACTCTGGAGGCACTCGCCGAGCGGTCCGGCGTGAGCCGTCGAACGTTGATCGATATCGAGCAGGGTCGCGGGAATCCGACAGTGCGAATACTGCATGCAATCGCACACAGCGCGAATGCGCCGATGGGTGAGCTTGTCGCGGCGCTGTGCGCCGGTCACAGGCCGGTCGGCCGGAGTCCCGAGGCATGATCAAACGGTAGCCGGCGGCGGCCTTCGCCGGCAGTCGCACGGCGGGGTGGTTTCTCCGCGAGAGCGCTCTGCTCAGTGCAGCGCGGCGGGCCGCCCCGATCAGCCGAGGCGTAGTTGCTCGTCGATATCCGGATTCACGTCGAGTGCCGGAATGGTGGGCGTGGCCAATTCTGGAATGGCGGTCATGTCGATTCGGCTTTCCGTGAGCAGCGGTAGTGGCATCGACAAGGGAATCGATGGCGGCACTCGTAGCATCGATGGTGTGAAAGGACGGTGTCGGCCGCGACGCGATATCAGCCTCGGCGGTGAACTACCGCCCGAACTGTCCGCACCGCGCGCCGATACACCGTCCGGACGCGACCCTGACCAGGTCTGTCGTCCGGTCGCGCCAGGCGGAAAGCGATGCGAACATGACGCAGATCATGACAGTGATCGGCTTTTTCGGACACCCCAGAAGCGCGCCGTCCCACGTGTTGGGCTTTTCTCGACGTGCAGCCGACTCGCCCGGAACAGCAACGCGGTGTGCGCGGGCAGTGGTACCGGCGCGCCGGCGTCGAGATGAGTCGGCTCGGCGGGAATTCCGTCGGGATACGACGTGTCGAGCACCAGCTCGAAATGATCTCCGTAGGTCTCCGACGGAAGTTTCCATTTGATCGAGTCCGGTCCGGCGTGCAGCACCAGCAACCATGAGTCGTCGGACAACGGCTCGCCGCCGCGGGTCAGCGAGCGGCAGTTGGAACCGTCGATCCACATCCCCAGCGTGCGCAGGTCGTCGTCGAACCAGTCCTGGTCGTTGAGCTCGGAGCCGTCGGACCGGAACCACAGCAGGTCGGGTTCGCCGGTCGGGGTGGCCCGGCCCTCGAAGAACTCCGGCTGGCGCAGCGCCGGGCTGCTCTGCCGCAGCTGAATCAACTGGACGACGAAGCGGGTCATGTCGTCCGCCCGGTCGGTCGGCGACCAGTCGACCCAGGAGATCTTGTTGTCCTGGCAGTAGGCGTTGTTGTTGCCCAGCTGGGTGCGCCAGCGTTCGTCACCGGCCAGGATCATCGGCGTGCCGGTGGCCAATACCAGAGTGGTCATCAGGTTGCGGGCCTGCCGGTCGCGCAGCGCGAGCACGTCCGGATTGGTCGTGTCGCCCTCCGCGCCGCAGTTCCAGGACCGGTTGTCGTTGCTGCCGTCCCGGTTGTCCTCGCCGTTGTCCGCGTTGTGTTTGTCGTTGTAGGAGACCAGATCACGGAGCGTGAAGCCGTCGTGCGCGGTGATGAAGTTGATCGACGCCCAGGGCCGCCGCTGGTCGTCCGCGTACAGGTCGGACGAGCCGGACATCCGGGTGGCCAGGTCACGGACCGCCGCCTCACCACGCCAGAAGTCCCGCACGGTGTCGCGGAATCGCCCGTTCCACTCCGACCACTGGGTGCCGAACGCGCCGACGCAGTAGCCGTCACCGGTGGCGTCCCACGGCTCGGCGATCAGCTTGCGGGTCGCCAGCAGCGGATCCGTCGTGATCGCGGTGAGCAGCGCCGAGTCCGGGTCGAACCGGCCGCCGCGCGGCCGGCCGAGCACGCTGCCGAGATCGAACCGGAAGCCGTCCACGCCGAGTTCGCCGGCCCAGTACCGCAGCGCGTCGGTGACCAGCCGCACGACCGTCGGCGAGCCGGCGTCCAGGGTGTTGCCGGTGCCGGTGAGATCGAAGTAGTCGCCGGTGTCGGGACTGTGTAGGTAGTAGGCGGTCGAGTCGAGGCCGCGCAGGCTCAGCGTCGGGCCGCCCGCGCCGCCCTCGCAGGTGTGGTTGAACACCACGTCGAGGATGACCTCGATGCCGGCCACATGCAGCGCGGTCACCATGGTGCGGAACTCCTCGATCTCGTGGCCCGGTTTGCTGGCGTAGCCAGGGTGCGGGGCGAGGAAGCACATCGGGGCGTAGCCCCAGTAGTTGTGCCGGCCCAGGCTGGTCAGCCAGGGCTCGTCGGCGAACGACGCCACCGGCATGAGCTCGACGGCGGTGACCCCCAGGCCCAGCAGATACTCGATGACCGCCGAATGCGCCAGACCGAGGTAGGTGCCGCGGTGCTTCCGTGGCACATCGGGGTGGCGCTGCGTGAACCCGCGCACATGGAGCTCGTAGATCACCGTCTCCTCGAACGGCACGTTCGGCCGTGGCCCGGTGTCCGGCCCACCCGGCGAGGTCACCACCGACAGCGGCACGGCGCCCAGAGAGTCCACCTCGGAGCGCTCATCGCCGAACGGATCGTCCACGTAGCCAAGCGCCGCGTCCGGATCGCTCAGCTCGCCGGTGACCCGGTGCGCGTATGGGTCGAGCAGCAGCTTGTTGGGATTACAGCGCAGGCCCCGGCGCGGATGATACGGTCCATGCACCCGGTAGCCGTACCGCTGGCCAGCGGTGATGCCCGGCACGAGGGCATGCCACACGCCGAACGTGCGCTCGGTCAGCTCGATCCGCCGCTCGCGGCCGTTCTTCTCGATCAGGCACAGCTCGACCGCCTCGGCCGCCGGAGACGACACGGCGAACCGGACTCCACCGGGCTCAACATGAGCGCCCAGCGGGAACGGATGGCCGGCCAGGGTGTGGTAGCGCTGACGTCGCGGGACGTTCGAGGACGGACACACGCTCCCATTGTCCAGACTGCCGGGCCCGCGTCGACGGAAATGTTGAACACATGGCAATCGCCGGTTGACCGTCAAGGGTCGGCTGACCGGACGCCGCGGCACAACGTCACAATGGGCCTTATGACGGGGCACACCACTGACTCGGCCGACACGGACGGCGCCGACCTGGACACGGATCTCAATCCAGATCTTGTCCTGCGGATGCGCGGCGTCGGCGTACGCCGAGGACACACGCAGTTGCTGTCCGGCATCGACTGGTCGGTCGAACTGGACGAACGGTGGGTCATTCTGGGTGCCAACGGCGCTGGTAAGAGCACTTTGCTGAGGATCGCGGGTGGCGAGCTGCACCCGACCCGGGGCAGCGTGTGGATCCTCGGCGAGAAGCTGGGCCGGACGGACGTGTTCGAACTGCGGCCGCGGATCGGGCTGTGCACCGCCGATCTGATCAGCCGGGTGCCGCATGAGGAGCTCGTCCGGGACGTCGTGATCAGCGCCGGCTACGCGGTGGTCGGCCGGTGGCGTGAGGAATACGACACGGTTGACCAGCAGCGGGCGACCGAGATGTTGAACACGTTGGGTGTGGCGCATCTCGCTGACCGTGCCTTCGGCACGTTGTCCTCCGGCGAGCGCAAGCGCGTTCTGATCGCCCGGGCGCTGATGACCGATCCCGAGCTGCTGCTGCTCGACGAGCCGGCCGCCGGCCTGGACCTGGGCGGCCGCGAGGATCTGGTGGCCCGGCTGTCCGCGCTGGCCTTCGATCCGGAGGCGCCGGCGACCGTGCTTGTCACCCACCATGTCGAGGAGATCCCGCCGGGCTTCACGCATGTCCTGCTGCTGCGCTCCGGCAAGGTGGTCGCCGGCGGCCTGCTCGACGACGTGCTCACCGCGGACAACCTGTCCGCGACGTTCGGCCAGCAGCTTGAACTGGAGAAGATCGGCGACAGGTACTTCGCACGGCGGGCCACCGCGCGATAACGTGCGATCCTGCGACGTGCGGTCGGACTAGGTCGACATCGCCGTCAACGACGACAGGAGGCAGCTCGGTGGGTGAGTTCGTACGCCTTGAGGTGGACGGTGGGATCGGCACGATCCGGCTGGACCGGCCTCCGGTCAACGCACTGAACGCGCAGCTCCAGACCGAGCTGTGGGATGCCGCCCAGGAGGCCGCCCGCCGCGAGGACATCCACGCGGTGATCGTGTACGGCGGCCCGAAGAGCTTCGCCGGAGGCGCGGACATCAAGGAGATGGCCGAGCTGAGCTACTCCGAGATGGCCTCCCGGGCGAACGCGATCTCCGACGCGTTGAGCGCGGTCGCCGACATCCCGAAGCCGACCGTCGCGGCGATCACCGGTTACGCCCTCGGTGGCGGCATGGAGATCGCGCTGGCGGCCGACCGGCGTGTCGTGGCCGACAACGTCAAGCTCGGCCAGCCCGAGATCCTGCTCGGCATCATCCCCGGCGGTGGCGGCACCCAGCGGCTGGCTCGGCTGGTCGGCCCAAGCCGCGCCAAGGATCTGGTGTTCAGCGGCCGGATCGTGAAGTCCGACGAGGCGCTGCGGATCGGTCTGGTCGACGAGGTGGTCCCCACCGACGACGTCTACAACGCCGCGCTGACCTGGGCCAAGCAGTTCGTCAACGGCGCCGGCCGGGCGATCGCGGCGGCCAAGGCGGCCATCGACGGCGGCCTGGACGGCGATCTGCGCAGCGGGCTGAGGCTGGAGAGTTCGCTGTTCGCGGCGCTGTTCGCGACCGAGGACCAGAAGATCGGCATGCGGTCGTTCATCGAGAACGGTCCGGGTAAGGCCAAGTTCACCGGACGGTGAATCATGTCGGACCCGACCATTGAGCCGACCGGGCCGACCGTGGACGCGGACCCGGTCCCGAACCCGCACGCGACCGCCGAGCAGATCGAGGCGGCCTGGCACGACCCGAAGCTGGCCAACGTCCTGTACCACGACTGGGAAGCCGGCACGTACGACGAGAAGTGGTCGATCTCGTACGACAAGCGGTGCGTGGACTACGCGGTCGGCCGGTTCCGCGCGGTCGCCGGCAGCAGGGGCTGGCCTTATCCGAGGGCGATGGAACTCGGCAGCGGAACCGGGTTCTTCCTGCTCAACCTGATGCAGGCCGGGGTGGCGGAGAAGGGCTCGGTCACCGACCTGTCGCCGGGCATGGTCCGGGTGGCCCTGCACAACGCCGAGATGCTGGGGCTGCCGGTGGACGGCCGGGTGGCCGACGCCGAGCGGATCCCCTACGACGACGACACCTTCGATCTGGTCGTCGGGCATGCCGTGCTGCACCACATTCCGGACGTGCCGGCCGCGCTGCGCGAGGTGCTGCGGGTGCTGAAACCGGGCGGCCGGTTCGTGTTCGCGGGCGAGCCGAGCAGGATCGGCGACCTCTACGCCCGCAAGCTCGGCCAGGCCACCTGGTGGCTGACCACCAGGATCACCCGGCTGCCCGGGCTTGAGGCATGGCGTCGGCCGAAGAAGGAACTGGACGAGTCGTCCCGCGCGGCGGCCCTGGAGTCCGTGGTCGACCTGCACACGTTCGATCCGTCCGAACTGGAACGGATGGCCCGGCGGGCGGGTGCCGCGCACGTCCGCGTGGTCACCGAGGAGTTCACCGCCGCGCTGTTCGGCTGGCCGGTGCGTACCTTCGAGGCCGCCGTTCCGCCGGACAAACTCGGTTGGAACTGGGCCATGTTCGCGTACCGGGCGTGGCAGACACTGTCCTGGTTGGACGAGAAGGTGCTGACCGGGATCGTGCCCCGGAAGCTCTTCTACAACGTGCTGCTGACCGGCACCAAGCCGAGCTAGACCGCGTGGCGTACCGGTTCTCGCTGGCCGAGGTGGCCTATCTGCGCGGTCCGGCCGGCGTGTCGGCGCTGGCCGCGTTGGCGGACTCGCCGCTGACCGAGGCCAGCCGACTGGCCGATGTAGCCCGGGCCAGAGCGGTCGCGGGCGAGCACGCCGCCGCCGTGGTCGAGACCGCCGTGCTGCGCCGCCGCGCGATGGCCAAACTCGCGGACGCGGGGGAGTGGCTGTTCACCGACGCGGCACTGCAACAGGCCACCGCGACCCCGGTGGCCGAGCACCGGGCCAGCCGGCTGCGCGGCCGGGATGTGCACGACGTGACCTGCTCGATCGGTGCCGATCTGGCCGTCGCGGCGACCGCCGCCGGACGGTGCGTGGGTTCGGATCTCGATCCGGTTCGATTGGCCATGGCGGAACACAACTGCGCGGTCGCCGGTGTCGGGCCGCTGCTGGTGGTGGCCGACGCGCTGCGGCCGGTCACCCGGGACACCGTGGTGTTCGCCGATCCGGCCCGGCGGGACGACAGCGGCCGGCGGCGCTGGCGGCCGGACGACCTGGTGCCGCCGTTGACGGAACTCGCCGATGTGTATGCCGGCCGGCCGCTGGTGGTGAAGGCGTCGCCGGGCATGGACTTCGCCGCCGTGCCCTGGGCGGCCGAGATCGAGCTGGTGTCCTGGGACGGGCAGGTCCGCGAGGCCGTGCTGTGGACAGACAATCTGGGCACGCCCGGGGTGACCCGGCGGGCCACCGTGCTGCGCACCGGGCGTCCGATGTGGACGATCACGGACGCGGAGCCGGACGACTGCCCGGTGCGGCCGGTCGGGCGGTGGATCGTGGACCCGGACGGCGCCGTGGTGCGCGCCGGGCTCGTGCGGCACTACGCGGCCCGGCACGACCTGGCACAGCTTGATCCCAGGATCGCCTACCTGACCGGCGACGCGCCACCGCCGGGTGTGCGCGCGTTCGAGGTCATCGAGCACGGCAAATATACGGAGAAGGCACTGCGCGCGACGCTGCGCCGCCGTGGGGTGGGCCGGTTGGAGATCCTGGTGCGCGGGCTGGCCGTCGAGCCGGACATGTTGCGACGCCGGCTCAAGCTCGCCGGCACCGAGTCGGCCACCGTGGTGCTCACCCGCATCGACCACACACCCACCGCGATCCTGTGCAGGGCGGTCGCGCCCGCAGCTGATCCCACCGAATCGGTACGGTCCCAGGTATGACGTCGATGTGGGGTTCTCCGATACTCGCGCGCGTCCGCGCCGCGCGGCGTGCCGGTCGTGATCCGCGCCAAGCACGGTTCCTGACCGTGGCTTCGCTGCGCTGGATGCTGCGGCACCACGCCTACACGCCGTGGTATCTCGTGCGCTACTGGCGACTGTGGCGTTTCCGGGTCGCCAATCCCCATATCGTGCTGCGCGGCATGGTGTTCCTGGGCCGCCATCTGGACGTGCACTGCCGGCCCGGATACGGCCGGATGGAGATCGGCCGGTGGGTGCACATCGGCGATGGCAACGCGATCCGCTGTCATGAGGGCTCGCTGCGGATCGGCGACAAGGCGGTGTTCGGCAAGGACAACACCATCAACTGCTATCTCGACGTCGAGATCGGCTCCGCCACCCTGGTCGCGGACTGGGTGTATATCTGCGACTTCGACCATGTGACAACCGATATCAACCGGCCCATCAAGGACCAGGGCATCGTGAAGACCCCGGTGCGGATCGGCCCGGACTGCTGGCTGGGCGTGAAATCGACGGTGTTGCGCGGCACCCGGATCGGGCGCGGCTGCGTGCTCGGCGCGCATGCCGTGGTGCGCGGTGACATTCCGGACTATTCGATCGCGGTCGGCGCCCCGGCCCGCGTGGTCCGCGACCGCCGGGCCGACTACCTCGCCGACACCGAACACCGCGAGACCCTCCAACGCGCCATCTCCGACATGGGCCGCAAAGCCTCGGAGGCACTGCGCAAGACCATGGGAGAGAGCTAGTACCCGAATTCGGTGAAAGGCACCATACGGAACGCGATCACCTGCCACACTGAGTTGACGATCGGTCGTTCTTGGCTTGCTGGTGGGAGGTCGCGCGCGTGGCGATCATGGTGGACTACGCCGAAGTGTTGGCGTTTCAGGGCCGGTTGGGGGATATCTATCGGCAGATCGACTCGGAACTGGCGGAACTGAGTACGCGTGTGGAGGAGCTGACCAGGGTCTGGGAGGGCGCGGCCGCCGAGGGGTTCTGGGACACGGTGCGTGAATGGCAGGCGTCGGCGACGGATCTGCGGGAGCGGTTGGCGCAGTTGCATGACATGGTCGGTCGGGCACATGACAACCAGGCCGCGGTGGTGGCGTCGAACACCCGCATTTGGGCGGTGAATCGATGACCGCGGCAGTGTTGTTGCGTCCGGCGCAGCTGGACAGTCCGGCGACGGCGACGCGGGTGGAGCCGGGTGATTTCGAGGCGACAGCACGCGCGTTCGCGGATGGTCAGTCGGCGCTGAACGAGATCATGGTGTCGTTACGGGAACAGTTGGGGCCGCACTCGCCGTGTATCGGTGCGGATGGGTCGGCGCGGTACTTGGCGGATCGGTATCGGGCGGCCGGTGAGCAGGTGATGTCGGGGTTGGCGTCGCTGGGCACGGTGTTGGGGGCGATCGCGCGGGGCTTGGCCCAGTCGGGTACCGACCACAGCCGGGCCGATGCGATCAGTGCGAAACCGTTGTGGATCTGCTTGCCGAGGCGGAGAACATCTGCCACGAACGGTTCGTGGCTACCGGGTACGGTGACTATCGGTTGAATTTTGACCCCGTGAAGGGAGTGCTGATACTCCATCTCCGGGCCGATCGGGACTGGAAGACCAAGTCCGACAATACGATTCCATATGACCGATTTTTGTGGAAATTCGTCTTTTCGTGGGATGTTGTGGAGGATGGCAGGGTAACCAGCGACCGTAAACAGTTTGCATTCGATCGAATGCGTGGTTTGTATGTTGGCCTGGTCAGGTCGGGACAGTACCAGTGCATGTTCGTTCAAGTCGATTCCAAGACGGTCATCGCGAGTAACACGCCTGGCTATGAGAAAGGCAGTCTGGAGGAGCTGTCCGAGCCCGGCGCGTTCGAACGGTGGTGAACAGCGTCGAACGACGTCGAGAGCGCGAGTCTATAGATGGCGGTCCGCCGGTCACATATCCACCGGGGTATGGAGGATTGTAACTATGTCGAGGACGTATGTGATAGCCGTACGGCCGATCGGTCAGCAGACAGGCGCTGACTTGGTTGCAGACGCCGATGGGATTTGTGGAGAGCGGTTCGAGACAATTGGAAAAACCGATACCGCTTACCGGATCAAGGCCCAAAGCGGTGGTCTCATGCTCGACCTTGATGCCGAGTGGGACGACGAGGCTGATCCCGATGACCCCATACCTTATCACCTGTTCCCGTGGGAATTCGTGAAGGACGACGGGCAAGGTCGAGAGGCAAAACGCCTTGTCTTCAACCTGCTACGCGATTTGTACGTTGGCCTGGTTACAACCGGACGATACCATTGCATGTTTTATCTACCTGACTCCGAAACGGTTATCGCAAGCAATGTGCCCGGCTACGAGAAAGGTGCTGTTCAGGAACTGTATGAGCCGGATGCATTTGCGAGGTGGACAAACCGATGAGCGAGGGCGCGAGGGCGAACTAGATCCGCAGGGCGAGCCAGGGCGGCCAGCAGCAGCGCGACCGAAACGGCCGTCAGCACCGAAGCATCATACGGACGGTCACCGCAGCGTGGTCACACTGAAATGCCGTCGCTGAAAGGCCATCACTGAAATGCCGTCACTGAAATGCATTGCCGGTGGCGATCTTGGGGCGACCGAGCGGCGGATGCTCCAGGACGGTCGTCTTGGCGTAGACCTCGGCGGTGTCCTCGGCGATCTGGGTCCAACTGAAGTCGGTGGTCAGCCGCTGCCGGGCGAGTTTCGCCCGCCGCTTGGCGGCCGCCGGATCGGCGAGCACGGAGTTCACGGCCACGGCCAGGGCGAGGATGTCGCCCGGCGGGAACGACACCCCGGTTTCTCCGTCCACCACCACCTCGGCCAGGCCACCGGCCGTGGACGCGGCCAGCGGCGCACCGGCCGCCGCCGTTTCCAGCGCGGCGATGCCGAACGGCTCATAGCGGCTGGGCAGCACGACGACGTTCGCCGCCGCCAGTGCCGCGCGCAGCTCGCGGTCGGACAGGTGTCCGAGGAAGTCGACGGCGCGAACCACCCGGTGTTTGCGCGCGGCGGCCAGCAGTTCGTCACCCTGGGTGCCCCGGCCGGCGATCACTAGCCGGGTGCCGGGATGCTGGGCCCGGATGCGGGGCAGTGCGGCGATGATGTCCTGCGGGCCCTTCTCCCATTCGAGACGGCCGAAGTAGAGCAGCAACGGGTCGCCGCCGGGGGCATGTTCGTCACGGAACTGGGCGACGTCCGCGGGCAGCGCCCTCCAGCCGCTGGGCTCGATTCCGTTGCGAATCACCGAGATCCGCTCGGGATCCACCTCGAAGAGATGCGTGATCTCCCGGCGCATCGCGGCCGAGCAGGCGATGATCGCGTCGGCGCGGTTGGTCAGCCACCATTCCACCGAGTGCACCTGCTGGTTCAGCGGGTGCGACAGCCAGCCGCTGAACCTGCCCGCCTCGGTGGCGTGCACGGTGGCGATCAACGGCACGTCGAGCAGTTCGGCGAGCGCGATCGCGGGATGTGCGACGAGCCAGTCATGAGCGTGCACCACATCCGGCCGCCAGTCGCGCAGCAGTGTGTGCGCGGCGCGGATCATGGCATGGCCCATCGCCAGCGTCCAGGCCACCAGGTCGCGCTCGAACACCAGGTGCGGCGGGTCCTCGGCGACCCGCACGATCCGCACACCCTCCTGGACCTCGTCGGAGTTCGGGTGTGTCGTCGCGTCGGTGCCGGCCGGCTGCCGGCACAGCACCACGACATCATGTCCGGCGGCGGTCAGATGGGTGGCGAGCTCGTACACATGCCGGCCCAGCCCGCCAACCACGACCGGCGGGTACTCCCACGACAACATCAGGACGCGCATGATGCGAGCCATCCTCGCATTCCATTTGGTTACCCCGGTTGGCTACCCCAGCGATCGGGCGTCCAGATGGCCGAACGGCCCGTCGTCGGCGCGCAGCGACTCGGCCAGTGTCACGGCCTGCCGCCGGTCTCCGGTGCGCAGCGCGTCGGCCAGCCGGACGAGCCGGTCATGATGTTCGCCGGCGCGCCTGCGCGCGTAGTCGGGCGCCGAGTTCTTGGTCACCATGAAGGCCCAGTCGGACGACAGCGTCAGCAATGCCTCGCGTACCAACTGATCCAGCACCGGGTCCCGGTATCGACCACCGTATTTGTCCACAACGGACAGTAGAAGCGCCTGGTCGGCGGCGCCCAGGTCGACCAGGTCGGCCACCTGCGCGCCGTCCCAGGACCGCCAGTCCTTGCCGGAGCCCCAGGACGACGGCGGCAGCTCGACCGGTGTGCCGACATGACCGGCCTCGATCGCGCCGCGCAGCGTGGTCACCCGCACGCCGGCCGCCGGCAGCGCCCGCAGCACTCCCTCCAGCCAGGCCGGGCCCTCATGCCACCAGTGCCCGAACAGCTCGGTGTCATACGCGGCGACCACCAGCCCCGGCCGGCCATCGCGGTCGGCGAGCATGGTCAGCTTCTTCACCACGCTGGCCACGAAATCGGCGGTGTGCCGGCGCAGCGCGCGCACGGCGAGCTCCGGGTCGTACGGCTTCTTCTGCTCCGGCGGGACCTGCTTGCCGGTCACCCGGGCCAGTTTCAGGCCGCTGGGATGGTCGAAGGTGTGGAAGTCCCGGTAGGCCGGGTGACCGGGGTAACCGGCCTTCGGCGACCACACCCGATAGGTGACGTCCAGATCGCGGCCGAAGCAGATCACGCCGCTGTCGCCAACCGGGTGGGCGGCGGCCGTGTCACCGTGCAGCGCCGGGCCGTCGACCAGGAACCGGCGTACCCCGGCGGCCGCGTAGTCATGCTCCATGCCCGGCGAGTAGCCGCATTCCGGCGCCCAGATTCCGGCGGGCGCCGTGCCGATCCGCAGCCTGGTGTCGTCCATCCCCAGTCGCAACGTGAACCGCCGCACCCGTGGATCCAGCAGCGGCTGGAACGGATGCGTGGCGGGACCGCCGAGCAGTTCGATCACGCAGTCGTCGACCAGCGGGCGCAGCACCGGCGAGAAACCGTGCCGCCAGCGGGTCTCGAACTCGTCCAGGGCGTGACTCGCGGCCCGCCACTCGGCGGCCGCCAATGGTTGGTTCGCCGGATTCGGCCAGCGGCCATGCGCCCGGGTGGCCGCCAACTGGGCGCGCAACCGCCAGGTGCCCAGCCACTCATGGCAGCTTCGCAGACAGTACGGATCGTCCAGCTGGGCGGCCAGGATCGGCGTGACGCCCAGGGTGAGCACGTCCCGCCGGCCGCTCTCGGCGAGCCGGTGCAGCATCTCGACCACCGGCAGATACGACTGCGCCCAGGCCTGGTACAGCCATTCCTCGCCGACCGGCCACCGGCCGTGGTGCGGCAGCCAGGGCAGATGACTGTGCAGTACCAGGCAGAAGGAGCCGAGCGGCCGCCGGCCCGGTGCTCTGTCAAACATGGCCGCCTCCCGCCGGCTCGTCCGACCGGGCCACGGGCTTGGTCGCCACCGCGACCAGGTCCAGGCTGTCGTCCACGTTCTCGTCGCGGATCACGAAGTCGTTGGCGCGCACCGAGACGACATCGGCCAGCAGATCCGCCGGCCAGATCGCCTGCCCGGGCAGGTGGCCGAGGACCACCCGTTCCTGCGCGCCGATCAGCGAGCCGCCATGCGCCGCGTCCAGTTCCGCCAGCCGCGGCCCGTGGTGCAGGCCGGCGAGACGATCGACGGTGAATCCGGCCTCGCGCAACAGGTCCGCCAGCTCTCCGGCGGCCAGCTCCCGGGTGTGGAACGGGTTGAGCGGGGTGTCCCGGCCGGGAGAGAACGTGATCCGGTTCGGCGTGCTGACGACCAGCGTGCCGGCCGGGCGCAACACCCGCAGGCATTCGGCGAGGAACCTGGGCTGGTCCCAGAGATGCTCGATGACCTGCAGGTTCACCACCATGTCGATGCTGCCCGAGCGGATCGGCAGGGCCGCCAGATTCCCGCGCAGCACCTCGACCACGGAGTACCGGCGTCGCACATGAGCCACGGTCGCCTCGTCGTAGTCGAGCGCGATGACCGTGCTCGCGACGCCGGCAAGCAGGTCCGCGCCATAGCCCTCGCCGCAGCCGGCCTCCAGCACGGTCGCGCCGGCCCTGTGGGCACTGTGGGCACTGTGGGCACTGTCGGGAGTGTGGGCACCGCCGACGCTGTCGGCACTTCCCGCACTGTCGACACAGCGCCGCAGCACCGCCTCATACACCGCCTCATGCCGCCGGAACCAGTAGTTCTCCTCGGGTACGCCGGGCACCGTGCGCTCGCCGGTCAGCGGCAGCGCCGGGACGGCGTCGGGGCTGGTCACCGGGCAGGTTTCGGTTCCGATCGTCGGTCACCTCCTGGACGGACGTTAATGGACCGCCCGACATACCGGACAGTTGTCGCGCTCCGAACGCAACCGGAATCACGCGGTCGCCGGCCGGGTTGAAGCGGGAGAGACTTAATGATCGTTGCCGGTCAACGCGGACCGAGAGCAGGAGGAGCTGATCGTGTCGGAGAGCACTCGGGTCGAGGACAGCCCGGTTGGTTGGGTTCACGACCACATCAAGCGGTACGTGGAGAGCGGCGGCGAGGACGGCTACACCTGGCGCGGCGCGACCACGCTGCTGCTGACCACCGTCGGGCGGAAGTCCGGTGTGCCGAGGCGGACCGCGCTGATCTACCAGCCGGACGGCGACAACTACGTGGTGGTGGCCTCGCGCGGCGGCGCCCCGACCCACCCGGCCTGGTACCTCAACCTGACCGCGAACCCCGAGGTGACCGTGCAGGTCAAGGACGACACGTTCGCCGCTCGGGCGCGCACCGCCAGCGCCGAGGAACGCCCCCGGCTGTGGAAGCTGATGGCGGAGATCTGGCCGGCCTACGACGACTACCAGAAGAAGACGGACCGAGAGATCCCGGTCGTGGTGCTGGAACCCGTCCGAACCGGCGCGTGAAGGCTGCCTAGACGCTCAGGTGCAGCAACCAGCCGCCGCCGAACACCAGACAGGCCACGTTGACCAGCCCGAACACCACGACCCACAGGCCGCCGGGCAGGCCGGTCAGCCGGCCCAACTGGTCGGCGTCGGAGTCCGGTGAGTGGTGCCGGCTTCGCCTGGCCTGTAGCTCGCTGACCGGCCGCACCCCGCCGAGTAGCAGGAACCAGGCGATCAGATAGGCGAACGCCGCCTGCACGACGGTGGGCGCGAGATAGGCGACGCCGGCCAGCAGCAGCCCGGTCACCAGCACCGCGAACGCGCCGTACCAGTTGCGGACCATGACCAGCGTGGCGGCCAGCAGCGCCACGCCGACCCACAGCATGCCGGTGACCATGTCCGCGCCCAGCAGCGCGGCGCAACCGAGGCCGACCAGCGAGGGCATCGGATAACCGGCCGCCGCCGTGGCCACCACGCCCGGTCCGGTGGGCCGGCCCCGGGAGATCGCCACACCGGACGTGTCCGAGTGCAGGCGAATGCCGTCCAGCCGCCGGCCGACCAGCACGGCGACCAGCGCGTGACCGCCCTCGTGCACGATGGTCACGGCGGTGCGGGCGATTCGCCAGGTTGGCCGGTACAGGACGAGCAGCAGCGCGAGCACACCGGCACCCGCGATGATCCAGATCGGGTGGGCTGCCTCGATGGTCGTCATCGCGTTGACGAAGCTGGCCGGCATACCTTCAGGACGCCCAGACACGGTGAGAGGTTCCGGCGCTGCTAAGAAGCCAGCGGCGAGATGCTGACCCCGAACGCGCCGGGCCCGAGGTGCACGCCGATCACCGCGGTCACGTCGACGGTACTGATCTCGCGCGCCTGCGGAATGCGTTCCCTCAACTGCTCGACCACCGGGCCGACGCGATCGTCCTCGCCGAAATGCTGCACGGTCACGTCCACCGCGCCCTTGCTGGCTTGTTCGACGGCACGATCCACCAGCTTGCGGATCGACCGCTCCGAACCGATCGACGTCTCCAACGGGGAGACCTGGCCGCGATGCACGGTGAGCAGGGGCTTCACCCCGAGCGCGCGTCCGACCATGTACTTCGCCGCGCCGATCCGGCCGCCCTTACGGAGATAGTCCAGCGTCTCCACGTGGATTAACTCCGTGCCGCGTCTTAAACGCGGGGTGGCCACCGCCAGGATCTGCCGGATGTCGGCGCCTGCCTCGGCGACCCGCGCCGCCGTGAGCACGCCACGGCCCAGGCTCATCGCGATGGTTCCGGTGTCGATCACGTGCACCGGGATGGACACGGCCTCGGCGGCCTCCCGAGCATTGTCGACGGTCTTCGACATCAGGCCTGACAGGTGCAGCGAGAGCACCGCGCGGGCGCCCCGGGCCATCGCGTCCTGGTAGGTCCAGAAGAAGGCCGCGGGGTCGGGTGGCTCGGTGGCCACGTCCTCCCCGCCGTTCATTGCCGAAATCAGGGTCTCGGCGGACACGCGTGACTCATCGTCCACGTAGTCGCCGATGCGCACCTGCAGTTGGACGATCGAGATACCCCATTGAGATGCAACGCTCTGGGGTATGCACGCAGTGGAGTCGGTCACGACTGCGACGTAACCCGCCATGATGAGCAACAGTAACCCGATCGTGTCAAAAGCCGGCATCGGGTCGGAGATCGGTCATCGGGCCCAGAGTGGGTATTCCCACGTGAGTATGGTCACTCTGAGTCTGTTTGCCGGTTTCCTACCGGCCGGTAACATGGCGTGGTATATACCACCAGCGCGGCGCGGGCCCCTCGCCTTGAGGGACGTGACGTGGCAAGGTCGGGCGAACGGGCGAAATGGATCGCCGCATGAGGTGCCGCTGGGTGCCCGGCGGTGCGAGTTCTCAGGAGGTCGAACCAGACCCATGAACATCGTTGTTCTGGTCAAGCAGGTGCCTGACACCTATTCCGAGCGCAAGCTCTCCGACGGCGACCACACGTTGGACCGCGATGCAGCGGATGCCGTGCTGGATGAGATCAACGAGCGCGCCGTGGAAGAGGCCCTGCAGATCAAGGAGCGCGAGGGAGGCCAGGTCACCGTCGTGTCCGTCGGCCCGGACCGCGCGACCGACGCCATCCGCAAGGCGCTGTCCATGGGCGCGGACGCCGCCGTGCACGTCGTCGACGACGCGCTGCACGGTTCGGACATCCTGCAGACCGCGAAGGTACTGACAAAGGCGATTGGCACGATCGACGGCGTCGACCTGGTGCTCGCCGGTAACGAGTCCACCGACGGCGTGTCCGGCGCGGTGCCGGCGATCGTCGCCGAGCTGTTGGGCCTGCCGGAGCTCACATACGCCCGCAAGGTCGAGATCTCGGACGGCGTGGTGAAGATCGAGCGGGAGACCGCCGACGAGGGCCGGGTGCAGCTGGAGGCGCACCTGCCCGCGCTGGTGAGTGTGACCGAGAAGATCAACGAGCCCCGGTACCCGTCCTTCAAGGGCATCATGGCGGCCAAGAAGAAGCCGGTGAAGAAGCTCGGCGTGAGCGACCTCGGTGTCGACGCCGGCGAGGTGGGCCTGGCCGCCGCGTGGTCGACCGTGTTGGAGGCCGCGCCGAAGCCGCCGCGCTCCGCCGGTGAGAAGGTCGAGGACTCGGGTGACGGTGGCGTGAAGGTCGCCGAGTACCTGGTTGGTCAGAAGCTGATCTGAGAAGCAACGAGGAGAGAACGAGATGTCTGAGGTCCTGGTCCTCGTTGAGCAGGTCGACGGCGAGGTCAAGAAGGTCACCGGCGAGCTGCTGACCGCCGCGCGGCGGCTCGGTGAGCCCGTCGCCGTGGTGGTCGCCGTTCCCGGCACCGCCGCCAAGGTGCGGGACGCGCTGGCCGGTTATGGCGCGGCCAAGGTCTACGCGGCGGAGTCCGAGGACGCCGCCGGTTACTTCGTCACCCCGAAGGTGGACGCGCTGACCAGCGTCGCCGCCCAGGCCAACCCGGCAGCCGTGCTGATCGCCGGTACCGCCGAGGGCAAGGAGGTCGCCGGCCGGCTGGCCGTCCGGCTGGGCTCCGGCCTGCTGGTCGACGTGATCGACGTCGACGCCGAGGGTGTCGGCACCCAGTCGGTGTTCGGTGGCGCCTTCACGGTGAAGTCGAAGGTGTCGCATGGCGTGCCGGTGATCACCGTGCGCGGCGGCGCGATCGAGCCGGTGCCGGCCGAGGGTGCCGCCGACGTGGTGGCCGTGGAACTGCCGGCGGTGGACGCGGCCAAGGCGACCAAGGTCACCGGCCGTGAGCCGATCGTCGGTGGCGACCGCCCGGAGCTGACCGAGGCCAGCGTGGTGGTCTCCGGCGGCCGGGGCGTTGGCTCGGCGGAGAACTTCGCGGTCGTCGAGAAGCTCGCGGACGCGCTGGGTGCCGCGGTCGGCGCCTCCCGCGCGGCCGTCGACTCCGGCTACTACCCACACCAGTTCCAGGTCGGCCAGACCGGCAAGACGGTGTCCCCGCAGCTGTACATCGCACTGGGCATCTCCGGCGCCATCCAGCACCGGGCCGGCATGCAGACCTCGAAGACCATCGTCGCGGTGAACAAGGATCCCGAGGCGCCGATCTTCGAGATCGCCGACTTCGGCATCGTGGGCGACCTGTTCCAGGTGGCGCCGCAGCTGACCAGCGAGGTCGAGAAGCGTAAGGGCTGAGTAACCCGCCTGAACAAAGGGTTACCAGTAATCGCCGGGGTGGTTTCCGTACAGCATCGGAAACCACCCCGGCGATTTTATTAACCCAGACTCCATTCTGCCGACACTCGTTTACCCTCGTGACGGTCGCCGTCCGCGTCGTACACAGTGCTTATGGTGTCTACGCAGCTTCTGGCCAGCACGCCCGGGGGAGTCGACGCGGCCAGCACCGGAAACGGTGGTTACTCCCTGTTGGTGGCAAAGGATTCCACCGACGTCCGCGCCGCCCAGCGGCTGCGCTACCGGGTTTTCGCCGAGGAGATGGGCGCCCGGTTGCACAGTTCCGAACCGGGTATCGACATTGACCAGTTCGATCGGTTCTGTGACCACCTGGTCGTGCGGCATGACGCGACCGGCGAAATCGTCGGCACGTACCGAATGCTGCCACCGGACCGGGCCAAGGCCGCCGGCATGCTCTACTCGGACACCGAATTCGACCTGCGTGCGCTGCAGCCGCTGCGTGACACCCTGGTGGAGACCGGCAGGTCCTGCGTGCACCCCGACCACCGCAGCGGTGCCGTGGTCGGCGTGGTGTGGGCGGGGATCGCCCGCTACATGCTGCTGTCCGGGCACAAGTACCTGGCCGGCTGCGCGTCGGTGCCGCTCAACGACGGCGGAGAGCTGGCGGCCGGCGTGTGGGATGTGGTGTCCCGCAAGCACTTCTCGCCCGAGGAGTTCCGGGTTCGGCCGCTGCGGCCGTGGGACCACGAGGCCGCGCCGCACCCGGCCCGACCGGTCATTCCGCCGCTGCTGCGCGGCTACCTGCGACTGGGCGCCTGGATCTGTGGGGCGCCCGCGCTGGACGCCGACTTCGGGGTCGCGGACTTCTTCATCCTGCTGTCACTGGACGCGATGGACCAGCGATACTTGCGGTTCTTCCTGGGCGAGACGCCTGCCGGCAAACAGGCGGGCGCCCGATGAGCACACATGCCTGGTTCCCGACCTCGCCCTGTGGTCCGGGTTGTCTCCACACGCCCGCACCCACCGTGCCCAAGTCGGTGTGTGTCAGGCGGCTGGTGGCCGCCGGCCTGATGGTGCTGGTCATCATGCTGGTCGCGCCGGTCACGATGGCGCTGGGGCGCCGGGCGCGCCTGGCGGTGATCCGGGTGCTGTTCCGGATGATGCTGGCGGCCTTCGGCGTCAGGATCGAGGTGTGCGGCGAGAAACTGGTCGAGTCCGGTCGTGGCCAGCTGATCGCCATCAACCATGTGTCGTGGTTGGACATCGTCGGGATGAGCGCGGTCCGGCCGATGCGGTCGGTGGCGAAGAAGGAGATCGGCCAGTGGCCGATCGTCGGCCGGCTGGCCACCGTCGCCGGCACCGTGTACATCGACCGTGAACACCTGCGCACCCTGCCCGACACCGTCGCCGAGATGGCCGACGAGCTGCGTGAGGGCGCTGTGATCAACTTCTGCCCGGAGGGCACCACCTGGTGTGGGCTGGCCGGCGGCCGGTTCCGGCCGGCGCTGTTCCAGTCCGCCATCGACGGCGGTGTGCCAGTCCGGCCGGTCGCGATCCGCTACCGGCTCGCGGAGGGCACCATCACGACCTGGCCGGCGTTCGTCGGCGACGAGACCTTCCTCGACGCGGCGCGCCGGGTCGCCCGGCTGCGTGGCCTGGTCATGGAGGTGCACGTGCTCCCCGAGATCGCGCCCGGCAAGGCCGCCGACCGCTTCGAGCTTGCCGCGATGTGCCAGGCGGCCGCCCGCAAGGTCCTCGACCGCGACCTGGACCCCGACACCGAACACGCCCTCCGCCACGCCGTCGCCTGAGCTGGGTGCGGGCATCATTGCCGCATGAGTCGCACAACCATTGAGATCGACGACGAATTGGTCGCCGGGACGGTAGCGCCGGCCACCGACAGCCGCGCTACCAGTGCGCCGGGCGGTGCAGCGACGGCGGGATCGCGGTGCGCGCGTCGCCGGAGGCGGCGTCGAGTTGGGACTGGGTGACGAACAGGGCGCTGGCCAGGTTCGCGCCGGCCAGGTTGGCGCCCCGCAGATCCGCGCCGGTCAGGTCGGCGAGGCTCAGGTCGGCACCGCCGAGATTCGCGCCGATCAGCAGCGCGCCGCGCATGTTGGCGCCCCTCAGGTTGGCACCGCGCCGGTCGGCGCCGACCAGATCGGCGCCGCGCAGCACGGGCCCGGGTCCGCCACCGAGAGAATCACCGAGAGAATCACCGAGAGAATCACCGAGAGCATCGGCACGGACCAGCTCGCTGGTGCGGGACAGCAGCGCGTTGACCCGCTGGCGGTGCGCGTCGACGTCCACCGCCAGCAGGTCGTCGGCGTCCCCGCTGGCCAGCTTCTCGGTGTCCACCATGGCGCCGTGCAGGTCCTCGCTCGGCCGCAGCCCCACCGCCTCCCGCAGGTACCAGAGCAACTCGTGCAGCGCGCGCATGACGCCGAACACCGCGAACATCCGCTCGGCCGTGTCCGGTTCCCGCCGCCAGTCACGGCCACCGAAGGTCACCTGCGCGACCCGCTGACCGGCGCCGAAGCAGTCGTACACCACGCAGCCCGGAAATCCGCGCCGCCGCAGCTGATCGTGAACGCCGCAGCGGAAATCCGGCAGCAGGTTCGGACACGGCCGCCCGGCCGGCTTGTCGGCCGCGAAATCAGCCGATGCCGAGAATCCCGGTGCCACGCAGCACAGCGCGAAGCATCGCGCGCAGTCCGCGTGGAGGTCAGCCATCCAGGACGACGGACACGATGCCGGCCAGGTGCGCCAGCCGGGCCACCTCGGCCGCGCGGAACATCGGGCCACCCGGGCGGCCGACCAACAGCGCGCGGTCCGGCTTGCCGACCGGCGTCGCGGCCAGTTCGGTGCCCAACTGACGCCAGGTCTGCGGCACCCACTCGTCCTCGGCGTCCAGGATGGTCGCCCGTTGCAGGGGCAGCCACGGCACCGGGAAGACCGGGCTCTCCGGCGCGGCCGTGCTGGCCGCGAGCACCTTCGCGCCCTGCCCGTTCGCGGCCAGGGTCAGCGCCCAGCCCGCCCGGACGATCCGCGGCACGCCCTCCGTGAAGATCGCCAGGCCCTGCTTGGGTCTGGCCGCGACGTCCTCGACCAGTTCCAGCTCACGATGCGTGTCCAGGATTCCCGCATACGGCCGGACCGCGTCGACGTCGACCCCGTCGATAGACTCGATAGCGGTGATCAGCACGTCCGGCAGCCGGCCGGACGGCAACTCGACCACGAGGTCGTCAACGGCGAGGCCGGAGCCACGCTCAACAACGTCGACGCTGAGGATGTCGGCTCCGATCTCACCCAGTGCGGCAGCGACCGCGCCGAGCGAGCCCGGGGCATCCGGGAGCTGAACCCGGATCAGAAAGGACAACGGGAACGCCTCCTGTGTCGCACGCGGAGCCTCACCGTCCGCGCTCAACTTGTCGACGAGGGCCGGTTTCCTCCCAACCGGTCGACGCCTTGCCGGGCGCTGATTCTGGCAGATCACCCTGGCGCGGGCGCCGGCGTCCCGGTTGACGGGACGACGACAACGGTAACCCGGTCGTGTCAGGAACCCGAATCACCATAGACTTTCCAGGTCGCACCGTGGTTACAGCACCGTGGTTACAAGATGTGAGTTAGAGGAGCGCTTTCTCGTGTCCAACATCTCCCGGGATGAGGTCGCCCACCTCGCCAAACTGGCGCGGTTGGCCGTGACGAAGGACGAACTGGACACCTTCGCCGCGCAGCTCGACGTCATCCTGGACTCGGTGGCCCGGGTGGGGGAGGTCGCCGCAGACGACATCCCGCCGACCTCGCACGCCGTGCCCCTGACCAACGTGTTTCGTGCCGATGAGGTTCGTCCGGGCCTGACGCAGGAACAGGCGCTGTCCGGTGCGCCCGCGATCGAGGAAGGCCGGTTCCGCGTCCCGCGGATCCTCGGGGAGGAGCAGTGACCACGGATATCACGGAAACCGGAGCGACCGGAGTGAATGACGACCTGACCAGGCTCACCGCCGCCGAACTGGCGGCCAGGATCCACGCCCGCGAGGTGTCCAGCGTCGAGGTGACCCAGGCGCATCTGGACCGGATCGCCGCCGTGGATGACTCCGTGCGGGCCTTCCTGCACGTCACCGGCCCCAAGGCGCTGGCCGCCGCGCGCGCCGTCGACGAGGACCTGGCGGCCGGCAAGGCCCCGAAGTCCCCGCTGGCCGGTGTGCCGCTGGCGCTGAAGGATGTGTTCGTCACCGAGGGCACGCCGACCACCTGCGGCTCCAAGATGCTGGAGCACTGGGTGCCGCCCTACGACGCCACCGTCACCCGCAAGCTGCGCGAGGCCGGCGTCATCATCCTCGGCAAGACCAACATGGACGAGTTCGCGATGGGCTCGTCGACGGAGAACTCGGCGTACGGGCCGACCCACAACCCGTGGGCGCTGGACCGGGTGCCGGGCGGCTCCGGCGGTGGCTCCGCGGCCGCACTGGCCGCGTTCGAGGCGCCGCTGGCCATCGGCACCGACACCGGCGGCTCGATCCGCCAGCCGGCCGCCGTGACCGGCACCGTCGGCGTGAAGCCCACCTACGGCGGGGTTTCCCGGTACGGACTGGTCGCCTTCTCCTCCTCGCTGGACCAGGGCGGACCGTGCGCACGGACGGTGCTGGACACCGCACTGCTGCACGAGATCATGGCCGGTCACGACGAGTTGGACTCGACCTCGATCGACACTCCGGTGCCGCCGGTCGTGCAGGCCGCCCGGGCCGGTGCCGCCGCCGACCTGTCCGGCATGCGGATCGGCGTGGTCACCGAGCTGTCCGGGGAGGGCTACCAGCCGGGCGTGCTGGCGTCCTTCCGATCCGCCGTCGACCGGCTACGCAAGCTGGGCGCGGAGGTCGTCGAGGTGTCCTGCCCGCACTTCGGTTACGCGCTGTCCGCGTACTACCTGATCGCGCCGAGCGAATGCTCCTCGAACCTGGCCCGGTTCGACGCCATGCGCTACGGCATCCGGGTGGGCGACACCGGCCTGGGCAAGGCGCACGGCAACGGTGCGCACAGCGCCGAGGAGGTCATGTCGCTGACCCGCGAGGCCGGATTCGGCGCGGAGGTCAAGCGGCGCATCATCATCGGCACCTACGCGCTGTCGTCCGGTTACTACGATGCCTACTACGGGCAGGCGCAGAAGGTGCGGACGCTGATCAAGCGGGACTTCGAGGCGGCCTTCGGCAACCGTGAGTTCGGCAGCGGCGGCGCCGGCGTCGATGTGCTGGTCTCCCCGACCACGCCGACCACCGCGTTCGGCATCGGCGAGCGGGTGAACGACCCCATGTCGATGTATCTTGCCGACCTGTGCACCGTGCCGGCCAGCCTGGCCGGCATCCCGGCCATGAGCGTGCCGTCCGGGCTGTCCGACGACGGGCTGCCGGTGGGGCTGCAGATCATGGCCCCGACACTGCAGGATCATCGGATGTACCGGGTGGCGGCGAGTTTCGAGGTGGCCCGGAACGCCGCCGACGACGGGCCGGTGCTCGCTCGGATTCAGAACTTGGAGGCGACCGCGGCATGAGCGGTGGGAACAGCAAGCTGAAGGGTGTCTTCGGACTGATCGCCGCCGTGTTCGGCGCGGGGCGGGCGTTCGCGGATGTGCGCAAGGCCCGCGGCAACGGTGACAAACTGGCACTGTTCAACGCGATCGCGAACATCCTGGTGGTGATCACCGGCGCCGCCCTCGCCATCCGCGAGTTCCGCCGGGTCGACACCGAAGCCCTTGAGGCTGGAGAGTCGGGTGAGTACGAGTGACATCCCTGTCGGTCGAGTCGGTGGCGCCGCTGGACTACGCCGACGTCATCGAACGGTTTGATCCCGTCCTCGGGTTCGAGGTCCACGTCGAGCTGTCCACCCGCTCCAAGATGTTCTGTGGCTGTTCCACGGAGTTCGGCGCCGAGCCGAACACCCACGTCTGTCCGACCTGTCTGGGCCTGCCCGGCGCGCTGCCGGTGGTCAACCACGTCGGAGTGGAGTCCGCGATCCGCATCGGGCTCGCACTGAACTGCGAGATCGCCGAATGGTGCCGGTTCGCCCGGAAGAACTACTTCTACCCGGACATGCCGAAGAACTTCCAGACCTCCCAGTACGACGAGCCGATCTCGCACGACGGCTACCTGGACGTCGAACTCGACAACGGCGAACTGTTCCGCGTGGACATCGAGCGCGCCCACATGGAGGAGGACACCGGCAAGTCCCTGCACATCGGTGGTGCCACCGGCCGTATTCACGGCGCCGAGTACTCGCTGCTGGACTACAACCGAGCTGGCGTGCCACTGATCGAGATCGTCACCAAGCCGATCGTCGGCGCCGGTGAACGGGCGCCGGAGATCGCCCGCGCGTACGTCACCGCGCTGCGGGATCTGGTCCGCGCGCTGGGCGTGTCCGACGTCCGGATGGACCAGGGCTCGCTGCGCTGCGACTCCAACGTGTCGCTGATGCCCAAGGGCGCCACCGAGTTCGGCACCCGCAGCGAGACGAAGAACATCAACTCACTGCGCAGCATCGAGCGGGCCGTGCGGTTCGAGATGTGCAGGCAGGGCGGGGTGCTGAACGCCGGCGGCAAGGTCGTGCTGGAGACCCGGCACTACGACGAGGCGTCGATGACCACCTCGTCCGGCCGGCTCAAGGAGACCGCCGAGGACTACCGGTACTTCCCGGAGCCCGACCTGGTCCCGATCGCGCCCGACCGGGAATGGGTTGACCAGCTGCGCAAGACCCTGCCGGAGCTGCCGTGGCAGCGGCGTCACCGGCTGCAGAAGGAATGGGAGCTCACCGACCTGGAGCTGCGTGACCTGGTCAACGCCGGCGCGCTCGACCTGATCGCGTCCACTGTGGAGGCTGGTGCGAGCCCGTCGGACGCCCGGTCCTGGTGGGTGTCGTACCTTGCCCAGCAGGCCAACACGCGCGGCGTCGAACTCGCCGAACTGCCGATCACGCCGGCCCAGGTGGCGCGGGTGGCGGCCCTGGTGTCCGGCGGTTCGCTGAACACCGGCCTGGCACGCCAGGTGATCGACGGCGTGCTCGCCGGCGAGGGCGAGCCGGACGACGTGGTCGCCAAGCGCGGCCTGGCCGTGGTGTCGGATGACTCCGCGCTGTTCGCCGCCGTGGACGAGGCGCTGGCCAAGCAGCCGGATGTCGCGGACAAGATCCGTTCCGGCAAGGTCGCCGCCGCCGGCGCGATCGTCGGTGCCGTCATGAAGGCGACCCGGGGCAAGGCGGACGCCAAGCGCGTCCGCGAGATCGTCCTCGAACGCTGCGCCTGACGCGAACCCCACCGTGACCTCGCCGGGGTGGTCCCCCCAACCTCGGCGAGGTCACGGTTGTTTCAGAGGCCACGGTGGGTTCAGAGGTCGCGGTTGTTTCAGTTAGCTGGCTTGGTGTGCGCGCGGAGGGTCCAGCCGTCGTAGAAAGCATCGAGGACTGGCTCGAGTCGGGTGAGACCTGGTCGTCCGGCCTGGCGCCAGGATTCGGCGAGTGCGCCCAGACGCCGGTGGTCGTCCTCGCCCACAGCGATCGTCGTGGTGGCGATGCGCATGCCGGTGAGCGCGGCTCCCTTGGCTGTGGTGATGCCGATGTGCCAGTTCGGATCGCCGAGCGCCGCGGTGGTGAGCCCGTCGGGCCGCGTGGCCAGAAGCCAGGCTCGGAAGTCGTCGGCGGATTCGTCGGGTTGGAGGGGGCCGGTGGTTTTCCGGCCGTTGGCGATCAGGTCGTCGAGCAGTTGTTGGCCCGTGCGGTAATGGCGCGGGGTGCGTAGCCAGCCGGCCGACAGCCACCACGGGTGCTGTTCACTGTCGTGTCGCAGGACGTCCACGCCGTGGGTCGGGACCAGCCATTGGTCGACTTCGTGGCTGTGCATGGCGACAAATCCAACGGGGAAGAGTTGGTCAACGATCGGTGTGTCGTCGTCGGTGAGGCGGATGCGGGCGCCGACGCCGCTGGTGGCGATCGGTGCGAGGGCGATGGGTGCCACGATCAGGCCGTCGGTGGCCAGTTGCGTGATCCAGGCGGCGGGCAGGTGGGGTGCGGTGGCCCAGGCGATGATCCTGTCGAAGGGCCCGTGTTCGGGTGCGCCGACGATGCCGTCGCCGTGCATCACCGTCGTGTTTGGATAACCGTTGGAGAGCAGCAGGTGACGCGCCCGCTCGACGAGTTCAGCCGTGATGTCGATGCTCAGGACATGCCCGGTGGTGCCAGCAAGATGGGCGAGCAGCGCGGTGGAGTATCCCGAGCCGGTGCCGATTTCCAGCACTCGCATGCCAGTGTGCAGGTCCAGGCGGTTGATCAGGTCGGCGATGATCGCCGGTGACGAACTCTGCGTGACCAGCGAGCCGTCGGGACGAAGCACGAAGGCGTTCTCCTGCACTGCCGCAACGGCTCCGGCGACAGCCGGAGCGAGTGAGGCACGACCGTGGGGCATAGCTTCCCTTCTCAGATGTGGTTGGCAGTGGTGGTTAGACGCGGAGCAGGACGTGGTACGGCCGGTCGCGGCGGTCCGGTTCGCCGAGCCGCAGTGCCTGGCGGGGGCATTCGGGATCGAGGATGCCCAGATCCGCAAGCATGGGGACGGCCAACAGTGCTCGGAGTGTGTGGGCGTTGGCCCGCAGACCGTGGTACTCGCATGCCGTGTAGTCGCCCTTGGTACGTCGGGAAAGCAGCCCAGCGGGCATCAGATCGGAGACCGCGTCCGACAACAGCGGTTTGGCGCGGTTGACCGTGGTGCGGGCGGTGGCCGGGACAGCCAGGCACGCATTGACGACCTGTCCAGATACGGCGCGTGGACTGCAATCTTGCAGTGTCAGACTGAAAGAATCAAGAGTGTCATCGTCAGGAGGGCTGCGATTACGCCGATCAGGTGATGCTCTGGTAGTCGCGTGAGACCCGCTCGATGGTTTCGCGTGCCTTGTCGTCGTAAGAGGCGATGGCTTCCAGGCGGTCGAACCAGCCTTTGTACTCGGCGATGTCACCGCTGTTGGTCATGATCGCGGTGGCGTTCATGGTTCCGACGATCACGGCGCGGGTGTCGTAGAGGTGGAAGGCGTGTACGCCTGAAAGCCTCGTGACGGTGGTCCAGGGGATGATGCCGAGCCGCACGTTTTCCCGCTGTGCCAACTCAACCAGGTGAGCCAGCTGGTCGGTCATGATCTGCGCGCCGCCGACGTTCCATCGCAGTGCGCCCTCACTCATGATCAGTCGGAAGCTGCGTCCGGAGTCGAGTACCGACTGGCGTTCCAGGCGCGCTGCCACCGTGTGTTCCAGGTCGTCGCCGGTCAAGAACTCGCTCATGATTGCCCGGATGTATGACCCTGTCTGGGCCAGTCCGATGACGGTGTCCGATGAGAAGCTCCGCAGCAGCGATGACGCCGCCTCAATCTTGCCGATCCGCTCCTGCATCTGCCAGCCGCCGCGTTGCAGCGTGACACGCGCGGCCTGGGTGGACTCCCGAATTTCCTTGATCATCACGATCAGTCCGTGCCGGACGTCCTCCGGCGCGCGGTAGACCCGGCAGAGCCTGTCAACCTGCTCGGGAGTGGGCATGAACGCTCCGGTCTCGACCCGACTGATCTTCGCCGGGGAGAGACCGGACCGGGCGGCCGCCTCCGCACCGGACAGATTCGCCTGCTTCCGCAGGTACCGAAGCTGTTCCGAGAGCGGGTTCGTGGGGTGCTTCATCGGGTCCTTTCACGCGGCGTGGTCAGGCCACGTCAGTGTGCCTCCAGAACTCGGGGTGTCGGTTCCAGTAGTCGAAGAAGGGCGCGGCGGCCGGCCAGGCCGCGTCTCGCGCGTCCCGGTACCTCTGGACCTCTCCGGGATCGGCGATCGAGCCACCCAGGAACCGACCGTCGGGGTCGTAGTGCATCTTCACGACGTGGGAGTCGTCCGCAAGCCAGAAGTCCTCATCGACCACAGCAGCGGGTTTGGGCTGTTCGGCTGTGTCGAGGATGCGGATGTCCTCGCCCGCCCTGGCGTTGTAGGCGTATCCCCACTCGCACTCGTAACGGAGGTAGTCCGTCAGCGGGCCGCGCCAGACATGCACACGGTGCTGGTAGAGACCGCGGTCGTGTTCGGCTCGCAGGGTGTCCAGCCACGGCTGCTTACGCGACATCGTCGGGCCAGGCAGGCCGGCCACATAGCGCCGGTAATCCTCCCCATCCGAGCCCACCAGGTACTCCGGCAAGGTCTCCAACCGGAACAACGTCCGAGTGAAGTGCTCATCGATGTACCGGCCGATCTGCTGTTCATCGAGCATCAACGGTCAGCTCCAGGAAAGGCAGTACGTCCGCGGCGAGTTCGACAGCATCCTCCCCAGCGGGCAGACGCATGGTGGCCAGGGCCTCCGGGTCGGCGACCTTCGCCCCACGAACCAACGGTGTGCGTTCACGATCTCGGCGAGCGGGAAGGCCCGCGCGACCGGGAGCGAGAAACGGCCGGACTGGACCAACTCGCCGATCTCCGCGAGCACGTGGACCGCGCGGCCACTAGCTTGATGGCGTGTCGTCGGGGCGGGTGAAGCGTGAGAACAACTCGGCGGCGGCTTCGCCGAAACCACCGGGTTGGCCGGCGGCGGACAGAGTGCGCGCGATCTCGCGCATCTCGTCGGTCCAGCGCCAGCCCTTGTTCACGCCGTCGCGGGTCGCCAGCTCCCAGCGCCATTCGAGGCCGGGCTGGGACAGTGCCCATTCGGCTGCCAGGGCCTGCTCGACGCCGAGACTCTCGGCGGCGGACCGGGCGGCCAGCACCAGCGCGGCGCTGATCTTCGTCCACGCGGCGTAGGTCATTTTCAGCGCGGACGCGGCGTACGGGCCGCCGTCGACCAACACCCTCGCTTCGATTTTCGCGCCGTCGAACAGCGGGGCGACGCCACCGGCATCGGGTCCGCTGAGATACAGCCGGGTGGATCCGGAACGGTCCGGGGGAAGCCCGATGATGCCGCCGTCGGTGTAGGTGGCGCCGCCGGCCGTGACGATCGCGGCGACCTGCCGGGCGGTCGCCGGGCTGATCGCGTTCGCGTCCACGTACCGGCCGCGATACCCGGCCACCCACCTGGCGGTGTCGACGGCGGCCATCGGGGGCACGACCGACAGCACGAGATCGCATCCGTCCAGGTCGGTCACGCCGCGCAGGCCGGCGTGGTGGGCCCGGTCGGCGGTCGCCATGCCACGCCCCTCGGGCAGCCAGACGACATCGTGCCCACATTCGACGAGCGCCGCCCCCACCCGGGCACCCATGGCTCCCGGGTGCAGGACGGCGATGCGGGTCATGGTGTTATCTCACCACGCGAGCCGGTGCGCGAGCTTGTTCGCCGTGATGATCACGACCCGCGCGACGCGCTCGACGCAGCCCTCGAACGCGCTCGACGGCCCGGCCACCGAGACCGCCGCCCGCGCCCGGCCGGTGGAGTCCCGCACCGGCGCGGCCACCGACGCCAACCCGTTGAAGTTCTCGTTGTTGCTGTAGGCGTATCCCTTACGCCGCACGTCCTCGAGCAGCCGCTCCCAGGCACGCGGATCGGTCACCGTGGCCTCGGTGAACGCGGGCAGGCCCGCGGTCTCCCGCGCCCGCGCCACGTTCGGGTCGAACGCGGCCATCACCTTGCCGGCGCTGGTCGTGTGGATCGGCACGCGACGGCACCGATCACCGAGCAGCGGAATGCCGCGCAGGGTGTGCAGCCGTTCGAGGAACACCACGTCGGGACCGTCGGTGACGGACAGGTGAGCGGTCTGGCCGGTCGCCATCCGTAGGTCCTCCAACAGCGGCAGCGCCGCCCGCCGCAGTGGCGCGCGGCTCTGCGCCAACTGCCCGAGCTCGAACAGGTGCAGGCCCAGCCGGTACTGGCCGGTGGCCGGATTGCGTTCCGCGACGCCCCGGGCGCACAACGTGGACACCAGCCGGTGCGCGGTGCTCTTGGCGACGCCGAGCTGCCGGGCGATCTGGCTGACGCCCAGTTCCTCCTGCTCGGCGAAGCAGTCGAGCAGGTCGATCGCGGCGAGGACCGAATGCACGGCCGCCGGGTCCTCGCGTGTGACGCGCTGCACGGGAGCACCCACGGCCAGGGATCCTCCGTGCCGCGCCGCGGCGCCGACAGGGCCCAAAGACCTGTCGGCGCCGCGTTTTCCGCCTGGGCGGCTCGCCATCAGCTGAAGACCGTCGTGAACCGGTCGTTGAGCTCACGTGCGTGGTAGAAGATCGCCTTGCCGAGCTGATCCGGCGTCCAGGTGATCGCCGGGCGGTCCGGGTATGCCTTGTAACCGCCGGCGAAGACCTCGTTCCGGTTGCCGGACGGGTCGAAGAAGTAGATCGTCGTGCCCCGCGTGATGCCGTGCCGGGTCGGACCGATGTCGATCGGCACGTCGTCCATCGAGAACAGGTCCCCGGCGGCCAGGATGTCGCTCCACTCGCCGAGCTGGAACGCGAAGTGATGCAGCTTGCCCTGCGGACCGGCGATCAGCGCGATGTCATGCGTCGAGTTCGACGACGCCAGCCAGCTCGCGATGGTGCCCGCGTCCTTGTCGAGCGAGGTGCAGACCCGCTCCGTGACGAAGAAGTCCAGCACCTCGGTGAAGAACCGCTCGGTGGTCTTCGGGTCCTCGCCGGCGAGCAGCGCGTGGTCCAGCCGGGGCGCGCCGACGCCGATGCGGTGCCGCGGATACGGCTCGGGGTTGACGGTGCCGACCTCCGTGCCGACCGCGGTCATGTCGTGGTACAGCTCCAGGGTGTGATCGTTCGGGAGCTGAACGCGCAGCCCGTCACTGACCTCGAGGTTGTCGCCGACGCTCATCCGCTGGACCTGGCAGCCGAACAGCTCGGCGCGCTTCTCGTAGAGGTCGAGGTCGGCCGGGTCCGAGACCTTGAAGCCGAGCTTGAGGAGCCCGACGCCACCCTCTTCCAGGACGACCGAGTGATGTTCCCACTCGTCCCATCCCTTGTAGTAAATGCGACCGGGCTCCGCGTGGGCCTCCTGAAGGCCCAGCGTGTAGCCGTAGTGACGTTTGGCTTGCTCCAAATCCGTCACGCGCACATGTACGTATCCCAACCGCAGAACCGACATCAGCCCTCCTCGGCTTCGTTACCGATGCGCTGAGCGTCGGCGACCGCAAGCCGTTGCGGTGGTTGTGTTCCGCGTCACGGAACATCTGCTCGCGGGTTCCGGTGGTCACCCCACGCTTCCTGAACATGACCCCGTTCATGGAACGCGTCACTCAGATGCTGGACGGCATCCCGGACCTCGACCGGCCCGAGGTGCGGTCCAGCGTGACGAAGCCGGTCGCGGTGGGCGTGGACGACCAGATCTCGCTTCGGCTGCTGGCCGAGCAACTGGTGTCCGAGGCCAACGCGGTGCTCGTGGACCGAGCCCAGCACATCGACCTGGCCGACCAGATGGCCACCGGTCAGCTCGGGTTCTGCATGCGCTACGGGCCGCGCGACGTGGTCGTCCGCACCAGCTTCGAGGGCGATGTCGCCCTGTCCGAGCTGCTGGGAGTCGGCGCCGGGGACGACCAGGTCGAACTGGCCGGACCGGGCGAACTGGAGTCGCTGATCTTGCTGCTGCTCGCGCCGGAGCAGCTCTGATCCGAGAAGGAGAGGTCCAGTGCAGTACCAAATCCGCCAGCAGGTGATCGAGCCGATACGGCCGACCTTCACCCCGCTGATCAATCGGTACGGGGGCCGCTCGGCCACCCGCTATGAGGAGGGATCGGTCGACATTCAGGCGACCGAGAACTTCCACTACCGCCCGCTGTGGGACCCACAGCACGAGCTGTACGACCCCAACTACTCGGTGCTGCGGCTGTCCGACCCATACTCCTTCACCGACCCGCGCCAGCTCTACTACGCGCCGTACGTGACCAGCCGCGCGCAGCTGCACGACGCGTTCCTCAAGACGCTGGACTACATCAACAAGCGTGACCTGCTCGCCCGGCTGCCGCAGGACTGGCATGCCGCGCTGGCCGAGGTGATCCTGCCGCTGCGGCACTACGAATGCGCGGCGGAGCTGGTCAGCGTCAACGGCGGGCGGTTCGCCTACGGCACCACCATCGAGCAGTGCCTGTCGTACGCGGCGTTCGACCGGATCGGGCTCGCGCAGAACCTGAGCCGGATCGGCATCGCGCTCGGCGGTAACTCCGACGAGCTGCTGATCTCGGCCAAGACGGCCTGGATGGAGGACGCGGACCTGCAGGGCCTGCGGCGGCTCGCCGAGGAACTGATCGTCGAGAAGGACTGGGCGATCGCCACGTACGTGCTCGACCTGACCGACCAGTTGATCTTCCCGCTGCTCACCGGGAACCTCGACGAGGCGGCGCTGCTGGCCGGCGCGGGCTCCTACAGCCTGCTCGCCCAGCATTTCGGCACCTGGTACGTGGACCAGCGCAAATGGGTCGACGCGTTGCTGGCCGCCTGGCTGGCCGACCCCGAGCACGGCAGTGGCAACGCCGCCGTCCTGGCCGGTGCCGCGCAGCGCTGGCTGCCGAAGGTGCGGGACGCGGTGGGCGCGTTCGCGTCGGCCGTCGACCGCCGGGTCGACGTGGGTGCCCGGGCCGCCGTGGCCGATCTGACGAAGGCCGCGGAAGAGAAGTTGACGACGAGCGGAATCGAGGTGACGGCATGAGTGCCACGACCGGCGCCCGGCTGGTGGGCGTGGATCTTCAGGAAAGCAACGAGGACAGCCACCGGCTGATCCAGGCGATCGAGCAGGACAACCCGGGCGCGGAGGTCATGCGCATGCCGGGCCTGGTGCGGATCTCGGTCCCCGGAACGCTCACCATCCGCCGCGAATCCGTCGAGTCCCTGCTGGGCCGGGAATGGGAGACGCACGAGTTCCAGCTCGCGATCGTGTCCTATTTCGGCCACATCAAGGAATGGGACGACGACGAGATCGTCATCAGCTGGGACCACTGAGGGAGACACGTCACCATGGCCAAGAAGATGTCGATGAAGCAGCGCTACGCGGCGCTGACCCGGGACCTGTTCTGGGAACCCAGCTACGTCGGTGAGGACGAGGTCTTCCCCTACACCAAGTTCGAGGGCATCAAGATCCACGACTGGTCCAAATGGGAGGATCCGTTCCGCCTGACGGTGGACGCCTACTGCAAGTACCAGGCGGAGAAGGACAAGCGGCTCTACGCGGTGCTGGACGGTTTCGCGCAGTCGCAGGGCCACCTGACCCTCAGCGATGCCCGCTACCTCAACGGAATGAAGATCTTCCTGCAGGGCGTCACGCCGCTGGAGTACCAGGCGCACCGCAATTTCGCCTACCTGGCCCGGCATCTCAACGGCGCCGGCCCGCGGTTCGCGGCGCTGTGCCAGTCAATCGACGAGATGCGGCACGCGCAGACCGAGATTCACACGCTGAGCAACTACAACCGGTACTACTCGGGATTCCATAACTTCAGCCAGCAGCATGACCGCGTGTGGTACCTGTCGGTGCCGAAGTCGTACTTCGACGACGCGCTGTCGGCCGGGCCGTTCGAGTTCTTCATCGCGATCGGCTTCAGCTTCGAGTACCTGCTGACCAACCTGCTGTTCGTGCCGTTCATGTCGGGCGCCAGCTTCAACGGTGACCTGCCGTCGATGACGTTCGGATTCTCCGCGCAGAGCGACGAGTCCCGGCACATGACCCTCGGTCTGGAGGCGATTCGCTTCCTGCTCGAACAGGACGAGGACAACCTGCCGATCGTGCAGGACTGGATCGACAAGTGGTTCTGGCGCGGTTACCGGCTCACCGCGCTGATCGCCGCGATGCTCGACTACATGTTGCCGCGCAAGGTGATGAGCTGGAAGGAGTCGTTCGAGCTCTACTTCGAGAAGCAGATGCTCGACGGTCTCTTCCCGGACCTCGCCTACTACGGCATCAAGCCGCCCAGGCATGTCGGCCAGGCGATCGAGGAGAAGGACTGGTACAGCCACCAGGTCTACTGGCTGCTCTACCAGTTCTCGTTCGCGGCGGGATTCACCACGACCATTCCGGCGCCCGACGAGATGGCCTGGTTGTCCGAGCAGTACCCGGACACGTTCGACGCGCACTACAAGCCGTTGTGGGACAAGGCCCAGCGCATCGAGGACGGTGGCGGCCGGCTGTTCTTCCAGGGACTGCCGCAGTTGTGCCAGGTGTGCCAGATTCCGATGACCTTCCCGGAGGCCAGTGACCTGGCGAAGAGCAGCCAGCGCAGCAGCGAGTACGAGGGCGAGCATTTCAACTTCTGCTCGGACGGCTGTAAATGGATCTTCGACCGGGAACCGGAGAAATACGTCCAGGCGTGGCTTCCGGTGCACCAGATCTATCAGGGCAACTGCGGCGGGCCGACCGTTCCCGACGTACTCAAGTGGTACGGCATGCAGGACGGCGACGGCGGCGAGTACCAGGGTTCGAAGGACCAGCTCAACTGGACCGCCTGGCACAACGGCACCGGCGTGACGCGGTCCGGCCCCGAGACAGGTTCCGAAACGGGTTCCGAAGCTGGTTCCGAAACAACGGCGACGGTTGGAGGCTCACGATGACAGTGCGGTCCATCGGGGAGTACAAGTTCCCCTCCCGCTCCCGCCAGGAGCTCTACGGCGAGGACCAGCTCGTGCACGTGTTGTGGCGCGGCAACCCCACGCTCGCCGTGGCCGCCTGCTTCCGGGTGCCCAGGACGATCCCGTTCGGACAGTTCGTGTCCACGGTCGTCGAGCCGTGGGCGGCGTCCGATCCGGAGTTCGTCCCCGGCTCGGCCTGTTCCTGGCAGTTGGAGGGCGCGCCGATCCGGCCCAAGGACGACGAGTCCCTGGCCGACCTCGGCGTCCAGCACAAGCACCTGCTGTCCTTCGCCACCGCGTAGGGGGTATGTCGTGCCAACCCTGACCGTCACCGGTTCCGGGGTGGCCATCCGGGTCGAGCGCGGCGAGGCGATCCTCGCCGCGCTCGCCCGGCACGGCTACTCGCACCGGTTCGGCTGCCGCCGCGGTGGCTGCGGCGTGTGCAAGGTCGAGATCGTCGCCGGCGAGGTCGAGTATCCGACGACGGTCGCGAACACCGTGCTGACCGGGGACGAGCGCGCCGACGGCACCTGCCTGACCTGCCGGGCGGTGCCCGTCTCGGACGTCGAGATCCGGCTGCGGCCGGAGGACAAACTCAAGTGCCTGGCACCGATGCTGGCCGCGCTGATCGCGTAGCCAGCTACCGTATGGCCGCTGGATGACCGCCCCGAGATGACTGCCACCAGATGAACTGCCCCGAGATGACGGAGGAACGGATGGAACCGATCGTCGCCGAGACCGCGACGCTGACCCTGGAAGGCGCCCGGCGCGCCCTGGAAGCCGCCGTGCGTGAGGCACAGCGGATCGGCGTGGCCGTGTGCGTCTCGGTCGCCGACCAGGCCGGTCACCTGCTGGCCTTCGGCCGGATGGACGGCGCGCCGCTGCTGTCGGTGTCGCTGTCGCAGGACAAGGCGTACACGGTCGCGGCCTTCGCCGGGCTGCCCACCCACGAGTGGTTCGACATGATCAAGGATGAGCCACCGCTGCTGCACGGCATCGTCAAGACCAACCGGCTGACGGTCTTCGGCGGCGGCATCCCGGTCAGGGTCGACGGGAAGCTGGTCGGCGCGGTGGGCGTCAGCGGCGGCAGCGCCGAGCAGGATCGGAGTGTCGCGGAGGCGGGCGCGGCCGCGGTAGCCTGACGCATCCGAGGAGGTGGCAGTGACGCCAACCGCGCCCCCGCAGTCCGGTGAACCAACCCCGGTCGACCCGGCGAGCGGCCGTGACAGTGGGGTGAAGTCCGTCGCCGCCGCCCTGGATCTGCTCGACTGTTTCATGGCCAGCGACGAACTCGGCGTCACCGATATCGCGCTGAAGCTGGGCGTGGCCAAGAGCACCGCGCACCGGCTCCTGACCACACTCGCCGCGCGCGGCATGGCGGAGAAGAACCCGGAAACCGGGCGCTACCGGCTCGGCATGCACGTCTACGAGCTCGGCACGCTGGCCGCCAACCGCAACCGGCTGCGCAAACTGGCGCTGCCGGTGATGGAGGAACTGCGCCAGCTGACCGGGCACACGATCCACCTGTCCGTGCCCGACGGCGCCGACGCCATCCACCTGGAGCGCCTGCAGTCGGCGCGCGACGGCCGGGTGATGGCGAGCCTGCAGCGGCGCTTCCCGGTGCATTCCACCTCCGGCGGCAAGGCGATCGCGGCGTTCAACGCCGAGGTCGCCGACGCCCGCCGGCGCGCCGACTTCCCGGTGCTGACCTCCAACACGGTGAACACCGAGTCCGATTTCGACCGAACACTGGCCGAGGTGCGTCGGCTGGGCTACGCCGTCAATCGCGAAGAGGCCATGCTCGGCTTCACCTCGGTCGCCGCGCCGATCTTCGACACCGAGGGCATCGCGCGCGCGGCCATCTCGATGACCGGCCCCAACAGCGAGATCGATCCACAGTTCGAGCGGATCGTCCGTCTCGTCCAGACCGCCGCCCGCAAGATCGGCAAAGCCCTCCCCTGGCCGGCTTAGGGCAGATAGTTACTCCTCGTTCAAGTCCACGCCGAACTCCCTGGCAACATCGTCGAGTTCATACCTCTCACCGGTGTCGGTCAGAGTCCGAACCAAGGCCAGAGCAAACAGACTCACGCCTTCCACGAGTTCTTCCACCCTTTGTAGGCCTTCCATTGCCTTTGATATCGACGATCGGTGCCGCCGGTTGATTTGGCGGAGCACGGCGAGGCGTCATCCCTCACTCGCTGTATCCTGCTCCTCCTTCGAGGGTAACAGTCTGGATGCTCGGCGCTGGCACCATCCACCGGTCCGCCCTGCGGAACGATCCGCCGGTGGGGGAGTAGCGCACGTCACGATCGTTGACGTGACTGACATCCGGACGATCACCGTGGAGCCGCTCGGCGTTGACGTTCCCTGCCGGGCGGACCAGACCATCCTGGACGCGTGCCTGCGGCATGGCGTCAACGTCCCGCACGCCTGCACGCACGGCACCTGTGGCACCTGCAAGGTCGAGGTGCTCGACGGTGAGGTCGAACTCGGCGACGCGTCGACGTTCGCTCTGCTGGAGTCCGAACGCAACGAGGGCAAGGCGCTGATCTGCACCGCGACGCCCTCGTCGGACGTCACCATCGAGGCCGACATCGAGCAGGAAGAGGGCGTCACGTTCCACGCGGTGCGCGACTTCGTCGGCACCGTCGTGGAGATCGACGAGTGTGCCGCGGACATCCGTCGGCTGCGCATCGACCTCGACAAGGACATCGTGTTCAACGCCGGCCAGTACGTGCAGGTCTCGATCCCCGGCGGCGCAGGCGGAGTTACCCGGAGCTGGTCGATGGCCAATCCGCCCGAGCAGCCACGCCAGATCGAACTACAGATCCGCCGGCTGGTCGGCGGGCTGGGCACGGACGGCTGGGTGTTCAAGGACCTGGCCGTCGGCGACACCGTCAACCTGTCCGGCCCGTACGGGCGCTTCTTCTTCCGCGACCTGCGCCCCGAACCCGCGATCCTGATCGGCGGCGGCACCGGCCTCGCTCCACTCAAGGCGATGGCGCGGCACATCCTGGAGACCGGCGCGGAGCAGAGCCTTGTGCTGTACCACGGCGCGCGCACCCGCGCGGACATCTATGACGTCGACTACTTCCGTCAGATGGAAAGCCGGTACCCCGAGCGGTTCAGCTACCGGCCGGCACTGTCCGATGAGGACGCCGAGGGATTCGGCCACGGCCTGATCACCGAGGTCCTGGAGGGCGACTTCGAAACCTGTCGGGGACATGTCGCCTACCTGTGCGGTCCGCCGCCGATGGTGGAGGCGGCGCTGAAGTCGTTGATGCGCCGGCGGTTGTTCCCGCGCGACATCTACCGCGAGGACTTCTTCGACACCTCCGACAAGGCGACCGGCGGTATCCGCAGCCCGCTGATCAGGACCGCGTGATGACCACGACGACACGGCCGGAGATCGGCAAGCGAATCAGGGCCGCCGGCATCGACACGAACTATCTTGAGGCTGGCAGCGGCGCGCCCGTGGTGTTCGTGCACGGCTCCGGGCCCGGCGTCACCGCGTACGCGAACTGGCGGCTGACCCTGCCGACGTTGAGCACGAAGCTGCGTTGCCTCGCGCCGGACATGGTCGGCTTCGGCTACACCGACCGGCCCGAGGGCGTCCGCTACGACCTCGCCACCTGGACCGACCAGGTCCTCGGCCTGCTGGACGCGCTGAACCTGGAGCGCGCCAGCATCGTCGGCAACAGCTTCGGTGGTGCGATCGCGCTGCGGCTGGCCGCCCGGCACCCGGACCGGGTCGACCGGCTCGTGCTGATGGGCGCCGCGGGCGTGTCCTTCCCGATCACCGAGGGGTTGGACGCGGTCTGGGGCTACCAGCCGTCACCGGAGAACATGCGCCGGATCATGGACTACTTCGCGTACTCGCGGGAGCTCGTCAACGACGAACTGGCCGAGGTGCGCTATCGCGCGAGCATCGAGCCGGGCTTCCAGGAGTCGTTCGCCGCGATGTTCCCGGCGCCCCGGCAGCGCTGGGTCGAGTCGCTGGTCACCAGCGACGAGCAGTTGGCGGCGCTGCCGCACGAAACGCTGATCGTGCACGGTCGGGACGACAAGGTGATCCCGTTGGACAACGCGCTGCGGTTGCTGCGGTTGTTGGATCACGCCGAGTTGCACGTGTTCGGCCGGTGCGGGCACTGGACCCAAATCGAACGGGCCGCCGATTTCAATGAACTGTTGCTCGGTTTCCTCCTCCGTCCGGCGGGTTCTTGATAGTACTTTGGGTGGGGCAAACGTTTTCGTGTCGAACAGGAGTTCGTATTTCCGATAGCCTGGGTGCATGAGCGACGTGGGGGATGGGATCGGTGGCCGGCAGCCGTGGCGGTTGGGTGATGCTGATCTGATGGCGGCGGCGGATTTCGCTGAGCGGGAGAGTCGGCGGTGGCAGGCTCGGCGTGCGGGGTTTGTTGCTGAGATGGTGGCGCGGGGTTTGGCTGGGGCTCGGGGTTATCGGGATACCGAGTCTCTGTTGGGTGATGCGTTCGTCGTTACTCGGCCGGAGGCTCAGCGGATGGTCGCCCATGCTCGGTCGTTGGCGCGGATGCCGGTGTTGGCGTCGGTGGCGGCGGAGGGACAGGTTGCTCAGGAGCAGGTGAGCGCGATCGCGGCGGTGGTGGAGAAGATGCCGGCGTGGGCCACGGCTGAGGACCACGCCGTGATCGAGAAGACGCTGACCGAGTTGGTGCCGACGCAGGACGCGCGGAGTCTGCGGAGGTGGGGTCGGGAGCTGTTGGAGCGGCTGGATCAGGACGGGCCCGAACCACGTGAGCCGGAGCCGATGGTGCAGCCGCGCAACGAGGCGCAGATCATGGTGAAGCCGTCGGGTCGGGTTCGTTTGGTGGCGGAGTTGGATCCCGAGCCGGGTGCCCTGTTGACCACGATGGTGTCGTCGCTGACCACCCCGAAACCCCACGACGGGCAGCCGGATCCGCGGAGCACCGCCGAGCGGGCCGGGGATGCGCTGGCCGAGATCCTGTACCGGGCGGCGGACGGTGGGACGTTGCCGGAGGACGGTGGGCAGAAGCCGCACGTCACCCTGACCGTGGCGCTGGAAACCCTGCGAACCGGGCTCGGGAAGGCCACGCTGCACACCGCCACCACGCACGGCGCCACGGCGTTGTCGGCGGCCGCAGCCCGCCGGATCGCCTGTGATTGCGAGGTCGTGCCCGTGGTGTTGGGGTCCCGGAGCGAGCCGTTGGATGTCGGGCGGGCCACCCGCACGGTTCCCACCGCGATGCGGAAG
>DASVLX010000244.1:0-27180 GCA_036384655.1 Pseudonocardiaceae bacterium | reverse complement strand
CGCCGCCGCCGCGCTGTCGGTCGTCGTGCAGACCGGCCCGGCGCTGGCCAACGCCGCCACCGTGCCCGCGCCGCCGCCCAACCCCAGCGACTCGCAGATCAACGCCGCCAAGGGCGCGGCCAGCGCCAAGGCCGCCGCGGTCGGCACGATCACCAGCCAACTGTCCGCCGCGCAGGCATCCCTGCAGAAGGCACAGGACCAGGTCGAGCTCAAGGAGGAGCAGGCCAACAAGGCACTGGTCGATCTGCAGACCGCGCAGGACGCCGCCACCAACGCGCAGGCGGCGGCCGACTCGGCCAGGATCGCCGCCAACGCGGCCGGCTCGCAGATCGACGCACTGCGCCAGCAGAGCGACGACTTCGTCGCCGGCAGCTTCGAGCAGGGCAGCCAACTCGGCTCGGTGTCGGCCTACCTGACCGCCGACAGCCCGGAACAGTTGCTGGAACGCCAGGAGCTGCTCAACGACATCAGCGGTTCCCAGCTCAACGTGCTCGACCAGGTCCAGGTGGCGCGAACCGCCAAGGCCAACGCCGACGCGATGGCCCGCGCCGCCCTGGTGTCGGCCCAACAGAAACAGTCCGAGGCCGACGCCGCCAAACGAACCGCCGACAACGCCACCGCGGCCGCGGTCACCGCGCAGCATTCGGCGGCCGCCACCACCAGTCAGTTGCAGGCCACCCAGGCATCCCTGGAACAGCAGCTGGCCGCCGCGCAGGCCCAGGTCGGTGGTCTCCAGGCGCAGCGGCAGCAGTACCAGAGCTGGTTGGCCGCCAAGCAGGCCGCCGACGCGGCGGCGAGCCTGGCCGCCAGCCGTGCCGCCGCCGCCCGTGCTGCGGCAGGCCGGTCGTCCGGACCAAGTGCGCCGACCCTCGCCAGAGTCAGCGTCGCGACCGGCGACGTCAGCGCGGTGGTCAACCGAGCTTTGTCGGCGGTCGGCATCACCTACGCCTGGGGTGGCGGCAACGCCAACGGTCCCACCAGAGGCATTCACGACGGTGGTGTCGCTGATTCGTATGGTGACTACAACCGCATCGGTTTCGACTGCTCGGGCCTGATGGTCTACGCGTTCGCCGGTGCTGGCGTGTCCCTGCCGCATTTCAGCGGATACCAGTACCAGGCCGGCACGCATGTGCCGCTGTCCGCGATCCAGCCCGGCGACATGCTGTTCTGGTCATTCGACGGCGCCGCCGACGGTATTCACCACGTCGCGCTGTACATCGGCAACGGCCAGATGGTCGAGGCGTACGAGTCGGGCACCACGGTCCGCGTCACCTCGGTCCGCTACTACGACGGCCTGATGCCCTACGCCACCCGCGTCCTGTAAGGACGGACGCCGAGGTCACTTCAGCGACGCAGCAGTTGCCGAACACGGGCGGCCTCGCGGGTGAGGTGGTCGCGTTCCGGAATGCTGGTGGCGGCGCCGGCGGCCTCGGCATACAGGTCGGCGGCGCGCTCAAGGTCACCGGCGCGTTCGAGCAGGTATGCCGACGCGGCGGCGTACCGGGGGACATCGGGGCTGACGTCGGCCAGCGCCGCCAGGCCGGCCCGCGGTCCGTCGGCCTCGCCGACCGCCACCGCGCGGTTGAGCCGCACGATCGGGCTTTCGGTGAGGCGCAGCAGATCGTCGTACCACTCCACGATCTGCACCCAGTCCGTCTCGTCGGTCGTCCGGGCGTCCGCGTGCAGGGCGGCGATCGCGGCCTGCGCCTGGTATTCGCCCAGCCGGTCGCGGGCCAGCGCGGCCTGCAGGATTGTCACGCCCTCGGCGATCAGGCGGGTGTCCCAGCGCGATCGGTCCTGGTCACGAAGCGGCACCAGGCGGCCTCCCGGACCGGTCCGGGACGCGCGGCGGGCGTGGTGCAGCAGCATCAGCGCGAGCAGCCCCGCGACCTCGGGCTCGTCGGTCAGGGCATTGAGCTGGCGGGTCAGCCGGATCGCCTCGGCCGCCAGGTCGACGTCTCCGCCGTAGCCCTCGTTGAAGACGAGGTAGAGCACGCGCAGCACCGTGCCGAGATCACCGGGCTGGTCCAGCGACAGCCCCACGAGCTTCCGCTTTGCCCGGCTGATCCGCTGCGCCATGGTCGCCTCGGGAACGAGATACGCCGTCGCGATCTGCCGCGTGGTCAGGCCGGCGACCGCGCGCAGCGTCAGGGCGATGGCCGAGCCCCGCGGCAGGGTCGGGTGCGCGCACAGGAAGTAGAGCCGCAGCGTGTCGTCCGTCGCGAGCGCCGGACCGGCGGGAGGCTCCAGCTCCACGGCGAGTTCCCGCCCACGCCGGGACGCCTCGGCTCGGGCGGTGTCGAGGAACCTGCGCCAGGCGACGGTGACGAGCCACGCCTTCGGATCGCGCGGTGGATCGTCCGGCCAGGATTCCAGCGCCCGGATCAGGGCCTCCTGCACGGCATCCTCGGCCGACGCGAAGTCCGCTCCGCGCCGGCCGAGGACACCGATCACCGCGGGCACGAGCTCCCGCAGCAGCGACTCATTCACACCGCGACTCATTCACACCGCGACTCGTTCACGCCGGGACTCGTTCATGTGGTTGCCCCGGCACATTGCTGAAGAACCGTCGGACCTCAAGCCACTCGTGGATCGGTTTGCCGCCGGCCCCGGGTGCCGCGGAGAGCTCCCCGGCCAGCTCCACCGCGCGATCCCAGGACTCCACGTCGATGACCATCCAGCCGGCGATGAGGTCCTTGGTCTCGGCGAACGGACCATCGGTCACCGGTGGGCGTCCCTCGCCGTCGTACCGGACGAACGTGCCGTCCGGCGCCAGTGCCTGGCTGTCGACGAACTCACCCGTCTCCCGCAGCCGGTCGGCGAAGTCGTTCATGTACCGCACGTGCGCGTCGACCTCTTCCGGTGTCCAGTGGTCCATCGTCACCCAGCCCTCAACGGGGGTTGGTCCACCTCGGTAGTGCTTGAGCAGCAGGCATTTCATGATGGTCTCCTTCGTCCTCGTACGGCCGGTCGTGGCCGCTCATACCTTTGGGACGGAGCCGGCGCCGCGTTCTCGACACCCACACGACCAACTATGCGGGACAGTGGGTCGGGTCGGCCTGCCCAGGCGGAGACCTCAGGCCGCGCATGGCGCGGCCGTGAGCCATTTCCTGGTAGCCTGCGGCCGAGATTGATCGTTGCCGCCGCCTGGGGGAGCTGGGGATGCGGAAAGGCCAGCGCGGGTTGCGGGTCCGCGACAGCTTCCTTTGTTTTCTTGTGGCCGAGGTACGGGCGGAAGCGCAACGCGTGGATCAATAAACACGAGACGAGAGGGGATTTGTGATGGTCGTGCGGGACGTGTTGTTGGTTCTCAACCTGGTGTTTTCGGTGGTGTCGGCGGCGTTCTGCGTGGCGGCGGTGGCCAGACCGGCGGCGCTGTTGCCGGCCGGTCACCGGGATTCTGACGTCACGTCATCCCGGTTCTACGCGTGGTTCTACGCGACCCGGCAGTTTCCGCTGTCGGTCGCGGTGATCGTCGCGATTCTCGCCATGAGTGCCCGGCCGGCGCTGGCGATCCTGCTGACGGTGGCGGGCGTGGCGCAGGTCGGTGACGCCGCCATCGGCCTGCGGCACCGGAATCTGGGAATGGCGGCCGGCGCGACGGTGGCCGCGGTGGTGCATATCGGCACCGCGTGGTGGTGGCTGAGCTGATCTCTACGATTGCGCTGATGAACGGCTATCACGATCTGGATGATCTCGACGCGCTCGACTACCTGGATACCTCGGTGCTGCCGCCCCGGCAGCGGCAGATCCTGGGCATGATCCGGGACTGGGTGGTCCGGCATGGGTATTCGCCGAGCACCCGTCAGATCGGTGACGCGGTCGGGCTGCGTTCGACGTCGACGGTGTCGAAGCACCTGGCGAGCCTGGAGGAGAAGGGGTTCCTGCACCGCGGCCCGGCGCTGTCCCGGCCGATCGACGTGCGGCTTTTCCTGCGGTCCGGGTCGGACAGTCGACCGACCGAGGACTCGGTGACCGTGCCGGTGGTCGGTGACATCGCCGCCGGCACCCCGATCACCGCCGAGGAACATATCGACGACGTGCTGAGCCTGCCGCGTGAGTTCGCCGGCCGGGGCAGGGTCTTCGCGCTGCGGGTGCGCGGCGAGTCGATGATCGACGCGGCCATCTGCGACGGCGACATCGTCGTGGTGCGCCAGCAACCCGAGGCGTATTCGGGACAGATCGTGGCCGCGATGATCGACGGCGAGGCCACCGTCAAGGTGTATCGCCGCCGCAACGGTCACGTCCTGTTGGAACCGCGCAACCCGGCGTACCACGTGATCGACGGCGACCAGGCCGCGATTCTGGGCATCGTCGTCTCGGTGCTCCGTAGCGTCTGACAGCTCCGTCGGACAGCCGGGTCAGTTCGTCGCGCCGCGGTTGCCGGCGACTTGGCCGAGCCAGTGCAGCCTGGCGGGCAGCGCGATCGGGCGCAGGTCACCGGCATCCAGCCACTGGCATACCTCGGCCACATCCTCGGCGCTGGCCAACGGCCCGATCCAGACGGCGGGTCCGACCGGACTGCGATCGGCCCGGCAGGGCTGCACCGCCAGCAGTGAGCCGGCGCGGCGCTGTCCGTTGGTCGTCAGCGCGCGGCAGCCGATCCGGCCGAGCAGACAGCCCATCGAGATCAGCATGGCGTGCGGATGATGGCGTACGCATTCCCCTAAGACGCGCACCGCGGTGTCGCCGTGCTCCGTGCCGCAGGCCGTGCCACGGCAGACGACCGCGGTGAATCCCACCGCGAATCCATCGGTCAGGCCGCCATCGTCCGCGCCCTGCCGTGCCGAGGTATCCATCAGTCCTTGTTGTTTCCGCCGTTGTTTCCGCCGCGGTTGCGGGAGCCGTAGCGCCGGCGGAACTTCTCCACCTGACCGGCGGTGTCGAGCACCCGCCGAGTGCCGGTCCACCAGGGGTGCGAGTACGCGCTGATGTCGACCGTGACCAGCGGATAGGTGTTGCCGTCCTGCCACTCCACCGTCTTGTCTGAGGTGATGGTGGAGCGGGTCAGGAAGGAGTCCCCGGTGCTGGCGTCGCGGAACACCACTGGGTGGTAGTCGGGATGGATTCCGGGCTTCATGAGCGTTCTCCTCTCGGTCGCGTCGATGTCGGACCGGGCCTGCGTCCTGTTGTATGTTGTACTCTACTTGAACATGGTTTTCATTTCCAATCAAGGAGGGCGCATGTCGAAGGTGTGCCAGGTGACCGGCCGCCGGCCCGGCACCGGCAAGCGGGTCTCGCACTCGCACGTCCGGACGAGCCGGCGCTGGCTACCCAACCTGCAGCGCCGTAGGTACTGGCTGCCCAGCGCGGGCCGGTTCGTAACGCTGCTGGTGTCGGCCAAGGGCATCAAGACCATCGACCGGCGGGGCATCGAGTCCGTGGTCGCCGAGATCCGCGCCCGAGGAGAGAAGGTCTGATGGCACGAAACGAGATTCGACCGATCATCAAGCTCCGGTCCACCGCCGGAACCGGTTACACCTACGTGACCAGGAAGAACCGCCGCAACGACCCGGACCGGCTGGTGCTGCGCAAGTTCGACCCGGTCGCGGGCCGGCACGTCGAGTTCCGCGAGGAGCGCTGATGGCGAAGAAGTCGAAGATCGCCGCCGACAAGCGGCGTCGCGAGATCGTCGCCCGGTACGCGGAGCTGCGGGCGACACTCAAGGAGACGGTGCGTTCGCCCGCGTCGACCGTCGAGCAGCGGGAGCAGGCGGTACACGCGCTCGCCAGGCTGCCCCGGGACGCCAGCCCGACGCGGCTGCGCAACCGGGACGCGGTTGACGGCCGGCCCCGTGGCTTCCTGCGCGCGTTCGGGTTGTCCCGGGTGCGGCTGCGGGAGATGGCGCACCGGGGCGAACTGCCCGGCGTGCGCAAGTCGAGTTGGTGAGAGGAGAGCGAGCCATGGCACAGGGCATCCGACGGCCGCCGCGACCGCGGCCCAATCCGCTGCTGGTGGCCGGGGTGACGACCGTGGACTGGAAGGACATCCAGTTGCTGCGGCAGTTCATCTCGGACCGGGGCAAGATCCGGTCCCGCCGGGTCACCCGGCTCACCCCACGGCAGCAGCGCGAGGTCGCGATCGCGATCAAGAACGCCAGGGAGATGGCGCTGCTGCCGTATCCCGGACCCGTACGGCACTGAGAGTCACTGAGAGTCACGGAGAGACCCGCGAGTCACCGGGGGACAAGGTCACGATTCCGTTGCCGGCCGGGGTCTCGTGTCGCGGCCGGCGCGGGATCTTCCAGAATGTCCCGGTGACGCAATCCAGCGATGCGGACAGGTCGGTCGAATGGCGCGCGGACTCCGGCCGCCCGCCGTCGATCGCCGGTGCCCTGCGTTCGGGCCTGATGATGTTGGGTATCCCGCTCTTCATCGCCATGTGCGTGGCCAAATTCAATCCCAGCTTCGGTTGGTCCCTGCCGTGGCTCGGCGGCATCGCCGCGATCGGTCTGCTGTGCGGGATCTACTCGACGCAGTACGACCGCCGCGCGGTGGTGTCCCTGTGGCTGGAGCCGCACGCCGCCGTCCCCACGTTCACCGTGCTGCGATCCAACGACAACAGGGCCAGCTATCCGATCGCGGACGTCAGGCGCATCGACGTCATCCGCACCCAGGAGGAACCACCGAAGCTGGCCATGCGGCTGCGGATCGGTGGCCGGGTCGAGCACACCGATCTGGGCCTCGCTCAGCCGGCCGAACTGCTGCTCGGCACCTTCACGGCGTCGGGTGTCGAGATCACCACACGGGTCGTCGCCAAGCGATGACGCGACCGGCCGATGGGGGCGGGAGGCTCGAATGGCACGCGGAGTTGTCGGGCCCGCCGAGCTCGCCTGAGCTGTGGATTCGGCTGAGACTGCCGGGGCTCGTCGGGCTCGCGCTGCTGGTCGCCGGCATCGTCGGGTTGTTCACCTTCAGCACGACGTTGGCGCTCATCCTGATCTTCCTGGGCGTGCTGACGATCGTCCTGATGTTGTGGGTCAACGGGTATCCCCAGCTGCGGGTTGTGGCGATGTGGCTGGAACCGGTGTCCGACGTCCCCACCTTCACGGTGCTGCGGGTGAACGAGTCGACGGCGAGTTATCCGGTCGCGGCGGTCACCCGCGTCAGGATCAACCGGTCCGGCCGGGACCCGTCGAGGCAGCGGATGCATCTGTGGATGGGTGGGCATGTCGAGCACACCCGGTGGGGACCGGCTGCCGCGGCCGAACCGCTGCTCCGGATGTTCGAGGAGGCCGGAGCCGTCGTCACCACGCGAGTGACCGATCCGGACTGAGACGACGCGGGTCACGATTCCGTTACGTGGTACGGGTTTCGCCCCACGCCGGCCCGGCATCTCCGACAATTTCACCGTGATGCGGCCAGGCGGTGCGGGCGGAGCTGTCGAATGGCGTACCTTCGTCTCTCGGCGTCTGCCGACATGGTGGGGCGCGGCGGGTTTCGGCCTGGGTATGGCGCCGGTGGTCGCGATGGTCTTGGTCGCGGGCATCCTGGGCTACATGCCCTGGTGGGCGGTGGTTCTGCTGCTCGCCATGGTGATCGCCGGCCTGCTGGCCACCGTCTACGGGGTGCGGTACGCGCGCCGGTCCGTCACGGTGATGTGGCTGGAGCCCCGCGCGGACGTTCCGATGTGCACCGTGTTGCGGCGCGATGGCACGCGGGCGCGGTTTCCCGTCGCGGCCGTAACCCGGATCAGGGTCACGCGCTACCGGGTTCAGCCACCATCGCTGCACATGAAGCTGTGGGTGGGCAGTGCCACCGAGCACACCCTGACCGGCCTCGTCGAACCGGCTCGACCGTTCCTGATCTTCTTCGCCCAGGCCGGTGCGTCCATCGTCACGCGATTCACCACCCCTGACCCCAACCCAGACTGACCGCGATCCAGGTCACGATTCCGTTGTCCGGCGTGGTTTTCGCCCCGCGACCGGGCCACGACCCGCAGAATGTGCTTGTGACGCAGGCGGACGACGCGGACAGAATGCTCGAATGGCGTACCGGATATGGTCGCGCGTCGTCACTGGGACGCACGCTGATCCTCTTCGTGGTGATCTTCGCCGTGCCGGCCCTGATCATCCTGATCATCGCCGCCGTCATGTCCGCCCTGAGTTGGCTTCTGGTGCCGTGCCTGGTGGGCCTGCCGGTCGTCGGCGCGCTGTTCGGCCTCTTCGCGTGGTCACGCAACCGCCGGCACGTGGTGACCATGTGGCTGGAGCCACGGGCCGGCGTGCGCACGTTCACCGTGCTGCGGGCCGACGACAGCCGGGCCAGCTTTCCCGTGTCGGCCGTTCGCCGCATCAGGGTGATGCGCGTCCGGGACACGCCGGAGCGGCTGAACATGCGGCTGTGGGTGGGCTCGCGTGTGGAGCGCACCAAGATCGGTGAAGCCGCGGTCGCCGACCGGCTGTTGGGGGTGTTCTCCGAGGCCGGCGTCCCGATCAGGACGCAGGTCGTCCGCCCGGACTGAGACGGGCTCGATCACGATTCCGTTACGCGGCAGGGCTTCGCTCCCATGATGGTCCGGGACCTTGCACACTGTGTCTGTGGAGCTGGGGGACGATCCGGACAGATTGTCCGAGTGGCGCACCGGGTACGAGGAATCAGGATCACGGTCCACGATCGGTTGCCTGGCGGCGCTGGCGTTTCCTGAACTACTGATTCTGATCTACGTCGCCGCCACGGGCGAGTGGAACTGGCTGACCTGGTCGATCCTTGCCTTCCTTCCGGTCCTGGCCGCGCTCGGCGCGCTGTCGAGCAGGTGGTCGGACCCGCACACCGTGACGGCCATCTGGCTGGAACCACACGCCGACGTTCCCACCGTCACGATGCTTCGGGACGACGAGAGCCGTGCCAGTTTTCCGGTGTCTTCGATCAGTCGTATCAAGGTCGAGCGCATCCGGGAACTGCCGGAGCAGCTGAGCATGCGGCTGTGGGTGGGCTCGCATGTCGAGCACACGCGTCGCGGTGACGCCGCGACCGCCGAACCGTTGCTCGGGGTCTTCGCCGAGACCGGCGTCCCGATCAAGACAAAGGTCATCTACCCGGACTGACACCCCACGACCCGCCTCGCGAGGAAGGCTCCCGTGATGACAACGGACGATCGGGGCAGAGCGCCCGCATGGCATGCCGATGACGACAAGCCGTTTTCACTGCCCCGCGATCTGCTGAACAGCCTGGTGGGCTCCGCCCTGTTGGGGGTGGTGTTCTTCGTGATCGCCCTGGTATTCGGTGTCGCCCTGAAATGGGCGTTGCTGGGCGTGGGCTGCTGGACGGTGACCAGCGCGCCGATCGAGGTGATCCTCTCGTGGTTCAACCGCCGGGAGATCTTCGCCATGTGGGTGGAGCCGATCTCGGACATCCCCACGTTCACCGTGTGCCGGGCCAACCGGACCGGGGCGAGCTATCCGATCGCGGCGCTCGGCCGCATCGAGGTCATGCAGTACGAGAACAAGCTGGAGTCGCTGACCATGTGGTTGTACATCGGTGACCACGTCGAGCGGACCAGGGAGGGGTCCGCCGCCGCGGCCCAGCCGTTGCTCGGCCTGTTCGCCGAGGCGGGCGTGGCCATCACGACGGAGATTCGCGATCCGGACTGACACCCGGGCGCCGCCGTCATCACCCGGGTGCTTCATTCGGACTAATCCGATATCCGCGATTTTGCGCGCAAAAACGACTTACCGCGCTTTTCGTATTTATGACGCATTTACCGCAATGGCACCGACAGCTCCGCTCGCGGTCGCGGGTGCTGGGTAACCGGTCACGATACTGGCCTAACTGGGCAGCGCGGGTTAACTTTAGGTTAGTTAGTACAACTATCCAATGCATGGCGATGGGAGTTGCACAAGTGACCGCGACACCCAAGTCGAACGGTTCTTCAAGAGCGGCGCGCTGGCGCCAGGCGAGCGCCGCCGCGGTGAAAACCCCGGGCTACAAGTGGATCGTGCTGTCCAACACCACGCTGGGCGTGTTGATGGCCTCGATCAACGGTTCGATCCTGCTGATCGCGCTGCCCGACATCTTCCGGGGCGTGGGCATCGACCCCCTCGCACCCGGCAACACCAGCCTGCTGCTCTGGCTGATCATGGGATATCTGGTGGTCACCGCGGTGCTGGTGGTCACCTTTGGCCGACTGGGAGACATGTTCGGCAGGGTCCGGCTCTACAACGCCGGATTCGCCGTCTTCACCGTGTTCTCCGTGCTGTTGTCGATCACCTGGATGCACGGCACGCTGGGCGGCCTGTGGCTCATCATCATGCGCGTGTTGCAGGGTGTCGGCGGCGCCATGCTGATGGGCAACTCCAACGCGATCATCACCGACGCGTTCCCGACCGACGAGCGCGGCCTGGCGCTGGGCCTCAACCAGGTGGCCGGCATCGCCGGATCATTCGTCGGGCTGATCCTCGGCGGCCTGCTGGCCCCGCTGGACTGGCGCGCCGTGTTCCTGCTGTCGGTCCCGGTCGGGCTGTTCGGCACGGTCTGGGCCTACCTGAAACTGCATGACGTCGGCGTCCGGCTGCCGTCCCGTGTCGACGTCTGGGGCAACCTGACATTCGCGATCGGCCTGATCGCGGTGCTGGTCGGCATCACCTATGGCATCCAGCCCTACCGGGGAAACACCATGGGCTGGACGAATCCGTGGGTGCTTCTGGCGCTGTTCGGCGGCCTCGCCGTGCTGGTGCTGTTCTGCTTCATCGAGACCAAGGTGCCGCAACCGATGTTCCACATCGGGCTGTTCCGCATCCGCGCGTTCACGGCCGGCAACCTGGCCGCCCTGCTGTCCGGTCTCGGCCGCGGCGGACTGATGTTCATGCTGATCATCTGGTTGCAGGGGATCTGGCTGCCGCAACACGGCTATCCCTTCGAGTCGACCCCGCTGTGGGCCGGCATCTACATGGTTCCGTTGACGATCGGGTTCCTGATCGCCGGCCCGCTCTCCGGAACACTGTCCGACCACTTCGGTGCGACACCGTTCGCCACCGGCGGCATGGTGATCGCGGCCGGCAGCTTCCTGTGGCTGATGCTGCTGCCGGTGAACTTCAACTACTGGCAGTTCGCGCTGGCACTGCTGGTCAACGGGCTCGGCATGGGCATGTTCGCCTCGCCGAACCGTGCCGCGATCATGAACTCGCTGCCGCCCGACCAACGCGGCGTCGGCGGCGGCATGAGCAACACCTTCCAGAACGCGTCGATGGTGCTGTCGATCGGTGTGTTCTTCAGCCTGATGATCACCGGGCTGGCCAGCTCGCTGCCGCGCACCCTCAGTACGGGCCTGATCGCGCAGGGCGTACCCGCCTCGGCCGCCGCGCATGTCGCGAGCCTGCCGCCGGTGTCGGTGCTGTTCGCCTCGCTGCTGGGCTACAACCCGATCCAGATGCTGCTGGGCCCGTCCATCCTCGCCGGCCTGTCGCCGGCACACGCCGCCTTCCTGACCGGGCGCGCGTTCTTCCCGGCGCTGATCTCCGGGCCGTTCGCGGATGGGCTCGACGTGGCGTTCCTCTTCTCGATCGTGGCCTGCCTGGTCGCGGCGGTGGCCTCGCTGCTGCGCGGCGGCAAGTACGTGTACCGGGAGCCCGAGCAGGCCGGCTCCACAGCTGGAGCTGAGACGCCCGCGCCGGCCGAACCCGGCGAACCCGCCATGGTGGACGGGCACGCCAATGGCACCTCGCTGCCGGAGGAACTACACCACGGCAGCCGTCCGCTGGCCGGCGCCAGCCACAACCGCTACCACCTCGACGGACACGATCAGGTCTGCGGCGAACCACCCGTCCGGGATGCCGGCCAGTCGCCAGGTCACCAGAGAAAGTGACTGGCGCGACCGCTGCTGGCATATTGGCGATATTCGGGGCAGGCTGAGGGGCTAACGAATCGGTGCCGAGCGTGTCGGGCCGCTCACGGACCCGACACGGGACAGGAGGTTCGACCCCGATGGCCCCGCCGCCCCGATCCCGCGCGCAACGCGTCCGGGACACGCTGAAACGGCTCGACCGCGATGTCGACGCGTGGATCGCGACCGCCGACGAGCAGAGCGGAACACCGCATCTGGTGCCACTGTCGTTTCTCTGGGACGGCGAGTCGTTGCTGGTCGCCACCAGACCGGACAGCCGCACCGGCCGCAACCTGCGCGCCACCGGCCGGGCGCGTATCGGCCTCGGCGCGACCCGGGACGTGGTGGTGATCGACGGCAGCGCGCGGGCGCTGGCCTGCGCCGACATCCCGAAGAACATGGCCGACGAGTTCGTGGCCAAGACCGGCTTCGACCCACGGCAGGACCCCGAGGGGTACTGCTTCTTCCGGATCCGGCCGCGGGTGGCGCGGGCCTGGCGGAACGCCGGTGAACTGGCCGGCCGCGATGTGATGCGGGACGGCGAGTGGATCACCAGGCCGGACGGTCCGAGCCAGGGGTGGCCGGAGCCGGGCGCGCCCAGCTACCCGCTGTGGCCGGTCGGCTGGGTGCGCTCGCCGCTGATGGTCCGGGATGTCGGTCCGAGGCGTGACGGTGACGAGTCGGCGCCGCTGGCCCGCGTGGTGTTCAACCCGGCGCTCTGCGAGGCCACCGCCGACCTGCGAGTGGGGGAGCAGGTGCTGCTGCTCACCTTTCTGCACCAGGCCCACCGGGACGTGCTCGCGGTGCGCCCCCTCCGGGACCCGAGCCGGCGGCTGCGCGGGGTGTTCTCGACCAGGTCACCGGACCGGCCCAACCCGATCGGCCTGCACCAGGTCACCATCGCGTCGATCGAGGACAACTGCATCGTGGTGCGCGGCCTGGAGGCGATCGACGGAACGCCGGTTCTCGACGTCAAGCCCCTGCGGCACCCCGACGACCCACCCGCAACCGAATCCCCCTATCCCTGCGGGGCCAAGTGACCCAAACCCCCTAATCCCCGCCGGACCCGGGTAACGGGCCGCGCGTGCGCTCCGACTGCCCCCTACGACGAGAGCGAAGGGCGGCGGGCGGATGGCGCGTGGAAACTCGGTCCCGCGGACACTGGCGGTGCTGGCCGCGACACTCACGGCGGCACTGGCCGGTGGCGTGCTGGCCGGTTGTGGCGTCGCCACGCCGGACCCGCCCGGCCCGGTGTTGGTGACCCTCGCGCCCACCCCGACCACGACCAGCAGCGGCACCACCACGTCCACCCCGCCACCGACCGCGACGCCGGCCACCTCGTCGACGCAGGCGGCTCCGGCGACCCGCTCGGCCGCACCCCGCACTGCCTCGACCGCGAAAACGACCAACACCAGCGACGACGACGGCCTGGCCATCTGGTGTGGCGTGTTCTGGCTTCCGCACGGCGGTGACGACGACAACGGGAACGGCGACAACGGGAACGGCGACAACGGGAACTGGAACGGCTGCGCGCACGGCCCGCTGACCGATATCGGCGCGCCCGCCGGGGCGGTCGCGCGCTGCGAGGACGGCACCTACAGCTTCAGCCGGATTCGCAAGGCGGTCTGTGCCGGGCACGGCGGCGTCGCCGAATGGGAGTGAGCCCACGGGTCCGACGGCGGCCGACCCCGCACCTTTACGGCCGTCATACCGGCGGCGGGGTTTGCTGGATCGTCGACGGTAGGTCGTGCGAGGAGAATGTCGCCCGTGACGGAACCAGGACAGGTGGACAACAGCGCGGCCCCCACCACCCCGGCGCATGACGCGCAACTGCTGGAACGCACGGTGTTCGAGGTCAAACGGGTGATCGTGGGGCAGGACCGGCTCGTCGAGCGGATGCTCGTCGGCCTGCTGGCCAAGGGCCATCTGTTGTTGGAGGGCGTGCCCGGCGTGGCCAAGACGCTCGCCGTGGAGACCTTCGCGTCGGTCGTCGGCGGCACGTTCTCGCGTGTCCAGTTCACCCCCGACCTGGTGCCCGCCGACATCCTCGGCACCCGCATCTACCACCAGGGCAGCGAGAGCTTCGACGTCGAACTGGGCCCGGTGGTCGCCAACTTCGTGCTCGCCGACGAGATCAACCGCGCGCCGGCCAAGGTTCAGTCCGCGATGCTGGAGGTCATGGCCGAGCGGAAACTCTCCATCGGCGGCCAGACCTTCCCGATGCCCTCGCCGTTCCTGGTGCTCGCCACCCAGAACCCGATCGAGAACGAGGGCGTCTACCCGCTGCCCGAGGCCCAGCGTGACCGGTTCCTGTTCAAGATCATCGTGGACTACCCGACGGTCGAGGAGGAACGCGAGATCGTCTACCGGATGGGCGTCACGGCGCCCGTCCCGGAGCAGGTGCTGACCCCGGACGAACTGGTCCGGCTGCAGGACGTGGCCTCCGGGGTGTTCGTGCACCACGCGCTGGTCGACTATGTGGTCCGGCTGGTGCTGGCCACCCGCTCGCCGGCCGACCACGGGCTGTCCGACGTGGCCGGCTGGGTGTCCTACGGTGCCTCGCCGCGCGCCAGCCTCGGCATCGTGGCCGCCGCCCGCGCCCTCGGCCTGGTCCGTGGCCGGGACTACGTGCTGCCGCAGGACGTCGTGGACGTGGTGCCGGACGTGCTGCGACACCGCCTGGTGCTGTCCTACGACGCGCTCGCCGACGGCGTGCCGGTCGACCACATCATCAACCGGGTGCTGCAGACCGTGCCGTTGCCGCAGGTGTCCGCCCGGCCGACCGGGCCGCAGCAGTCGGTTTCCGCGAGGCGTTGATGGCGGGGGAGGACCGGCCGGCGTGGGCGCCCCCGGTGCTGCATGGCGATCGCATGGAGGCCGGGCTGCGCACCCTGGAACTGGAGGTGCGGCGCCGGCTGGACGGCCTGCTGCAGGGCAACCATCTGGGGCTGGTGCCCGGACCGGGTTCGGAGCCGGGGGAGGCGCGGCCCTACCAGCCCGGCGACGATGTGCGGCGGATGGACTGGGCGGTGACCGCCCGCACCACCGTGCCGCATATCCGGGAGACGGTCGCCGACCGCGAACTGGAGACCTGGCTGGCCGTCGACCTGTCACCCAGCCTCGACTTCGGCACGGCGGTCTGCGAGAAGCGTGATCTGGCGGTCTGCGCCGCGGCCGCCGTGACCCACCTGACCAGCGGCGGCGGCAACCGGATCGGTGCCGTGCTGTCCACCGGCGCGACGACGGTGAGGCTGCCGGCGCGCGGCGGCCGGGCCCATGCCCGGGCGCTGGTCCGCGACATCGCCCGCACGCCATCCGCGCCCGAGGGCACCCGTGGTGACCTGTCGGCCGTGCTGGAACAACTGCGCCGGCCACCCCGGCGACGCGGGCTGGTGGTGGTGATCTCCGACTTCCTCGGCCCGTTCGACTGGGAACGACCGCTGCGCGCGCTCTCCGCCCGGCACGACCTGGTGTGCGTGGAGATCCTCGATCCGCGCGACATCGACCTGCCGGAGGTCGGCCTGATCGTGTTGGCCGATCCGGAAACCGGCCGGCAACGTGAGATCCGGGCCAGTCCGCTGCTGCGCCGGGAGTTCTCCGCGGCCGCCGGCGAACACCGCGCGATGGTGGCGTCCGCGATCCGCGCGGCCGGCGGCGCGCACTGGGTGCTGCGCACCGACTCCGACTGGATCGCGGACACGGTGCGGTTCGTGGTGTCCCGGAAGCGGCGCTGGTCGGGAGGGGTCGCCTGATGTTCGGCCTCAGCCTGTCCGGATTCACGCACCCGTGGTGGTTCCTGCTGCTGATCGTGGTGGCGGCGCTGGCGGCCGGCTACACGCTGGCGCAGCGGGCCCGGCGGCGGCGCACCATGCGGTTCGCGAACCTGTCCCTGCTGGAACGGGTGGCGCCCAAGGGACGGGGCTGGTGGATACACGTGCCGGCCGTGCTGCTGCTGGTGTCGTTGCTGGTGTTCACGGTCGCGCTGGCCGGCCCGACCGGGCAGGAGCGGGTGCCACGCAACCGGGCGACCGTGATGCTGGTGATCGACGTGTCGCTGTCCATGGAGGCCACCGATGTGGCGCCGTCCCGGTTGCAGGCGGCGCAGGCGGCGGCCAAACAGTTCACCGACGGGCTGCCACCCAGCCTCAACCTCGGCCTGATCTCGTTCGCCGGGTCGGCGACCGTGCTGGTGTCGCCGACCACCGACCATGGCGCGGTGGACGTCGGGATCAACTCGCTGAAACTCGGTCCGGCCACCGCCACCGGCGTGGCCATCTACGCGGCGCTGCAGTCCATCCAGCAGTTCGGCAAGTCACTGTCCGGTTCGGACGATCCACCTCCGGCGCGGATCGTGCTGATGAGCGACGGTAAACAGACCATGCCGACGATGGACCCGTCCGACGCGCAGGGCGCGTACACGGCGGCCTCCGAGGCCGCCAAGGAACACGTGCCGGTGTCCACGATCTCGTTCGGCACCTCCTACGGCACGGTGGACATCCAGGGCACCCCCGAGCCGGTGCCGGTGGACGACCCGCTGCTGAAGGAGGTCGCGCAGCTCTCGCACGGCGACTTCTTCAAGGCGGTCACTGAGGACGAACTGAAACAGGTTTACGCGAGCCTGCGCGACGAGATCGGCTACACGACCGAGCAGACCGACGCCAGCCGGCCGTGGCTGATCCTCGGCACCCTGCTGGCGATCGTCTCCGCCGGTGGCGCCCTCTTCTTCGGCCAGCGGTTGCCATGAGCGTCGCTCAGATGTCGTCGTCGAAGGTGCCGTACCACAGATAGTCACGTGCCCGGGTCAGGGCCACCAGCCGCAGTCGCTGCGCGCGCTCGACCCATTCCCGGTCGGCTTCGCTCGCCGTGCCGCGTTTGGGCAACATGGGCAAGAACACCGCTCGGAACTCCTCGCCTTTGACACGGAACACGGTGCCGACCTTGACGGTGCCATTCCGCTCACCGTCGTAGTCATCCAGGTTGCTCACGGCGATGCCTTCGTCTCGGAGGGCGGTTCGCCACCGGTCCGCCATGACGGTGTCGAACGCCAGAACGGCTATGTCGTCCGGCGTGTTCGACGGGTTGGCCATGAGATCGCCGCGCAGGGCGGTGATCAGCGCGTCCTTCTGCTCGTCGGGATGGCCGCGCCATCGCTGGACCTTGCCGCCTTGCAGGATGGCCTCCGAATCGCGGAGCGACACGCCGATCGCGCCATCCAGGTCGTCCACCTCGTTGGTCGCATCGCACTGCTTAGCGACATCCAGGACACGGGAGGCATTGCGGTAGTTCGTCCGCAGCACCTCGCCCCGGCCGTGGATGTCGATACCCGCCTCCGACAGCCGCCAGCCACCCGGATAGATCTGCTGTTGTCCGTCGCCGACCAGCAGAAGCCCATTGGGACCGTCACCGCCCAAGGCGTGCAGCAAGCGCAGCCCGATCAGCGGAATGTCCTGCACCTCGTCGACGACGACGGCGGCATAAGCGCGCTCCTGCGGATGCCGCTGGACCTCCGTCAATGCCGCTGTGATCAGGTCGTTGAAGTCATACAGTTTCCTTTCGCGGCGGATCTGCTCGTAGGTGAGATAGAGCCGCCACACCAGCTCACGGTCCGGCCCCCTGCGCAGGTTCAGGCCCCTGCCGCGCCGGTACAGGCTCTGATACTCATCTTCACTACCCAGACCGCGTCCCTTGATGACCCGGTCGACCTCGTCATGCCAATAGTGAGGATTCGGATTGAGCTCACTGAGCCTGCTCTGTTTGCCCACCCTCGACCACGCGAGGAAAAAGCAGGTCCGGGTCTCGCCACTGCTGACCGCCAGGGGCTGGTCTCGGTCCCGGAGAAATTGGAAGGCCCATGCGTGCAGGGTGCGGAACTCGGCCCGGTCCGCGAGTTCGGGCGCCAGGCGGTGGAACTGCCGCTGCGCTATCGACGGCAAGTTCCGGGCGAACGTCGTGAACAACAGCGGGCCGACGGTGATCCTGCCCAGCCTGGCCAGCCGGTGCAGCGCCACCACCGACTTTCCGGTTCCGGCCGGACCGCTGATCCTGGCGGGGCCGGCGTAGTCCCGCCGCACCATCGCCATCTGCGAGTCGTCGAGGAACGTCAGCCACCTGTCGAAGGGACCGGACAGAGCCTGGTCGAACCGGTCTTGGTGGAGTTGCGTGACGGCGAGCAGCTCTCCGACGAGATCAGGTTCGCTGTTTTCGATGGACAGCGTGCGATTCGTGTATTCGTCGGTCCTGGCGTGAACATGATCCGCCAACGCACGAGTATCCCGACGATCAAGCCGTCGTTCCCCTCGAGTCAGCATGGGATCGAGTTGCCCAGCCGTGGCGACGAGAAAGCCGCTGATCGTGGGACGAACCGGCGAGTTGGGAGGGAGCACCAGGTATGGGCGGACGACCGAGGTGCTGATCACGCCCGAGCGGCTGCCCGGACGGATCGTCGCACCCAGCACCAACTCCTCGACGAAGCGGATCGTGGCCGTGCGGTCCTTCGGTGACGGTTCAGCCTCGCGGAGCAGCACGGCCAACACACCATTGGGGCCAATCACGAGAGCATCAGCGCGATTCTGTGGGACATTCGGCACGTCGCGGTGGATCAGGGTGTGCCAGCCAGACCGGACCTCGGTGAGGAACCTCGCCAACACCTGCCGGCGCCAACCCGACAAGCCCGGGTAATCGGCCAGGACGCGCTCCGCCTGCTGGCGCAGCCGCTCGGCGCGATGATCAGTTCTGCCCACAGTCACCCCCACGAACACCCGATCCGCCAGAGTGATCGATCTTACCGCGCAGTCAACGTCCGTGACTATACGTAACTATGATCAACGCGCAAGCCGCGCGGGTACGCACTGACGATCACCGGCGACGTCTTGTCCGTCCGATTTCGCACCCAACCGGCGAGTTGACCCGGGTACGGCATGCGGCGTGATACCACTTGCCGCTAGCCTCACTCCGGTCCCTGGAGACACTTGGGGACATAGTGAAGAAACCACGTTGAAGAAACTGACGGCCAGCGACACGAGGAGCGGCGGAAACAGTGGGACGTTCTGTTCTGGTGACCGGCGGCAACCGGGGCATCGGCCTGGCGATCGCCAGGGCGTTCGCGGCGCGCGGCGACAAGGTCGCGGTGACCCATCGCGGTTCGGGCGCGCCCGAGGGCCTGTTCGGGGTGCGCTGCGACGTGACCGACGCCGAGCAGGTCGAGGCCGCCTTCCATGAGGTCGAGAACGCGAATGGTCCGGTCGAGGTGCTGGTGTCCAACGCCGGCATCACCGAGGACACGCTGCTGATGCGGATGAGCGAGGACCAGTTCACCCGGGTGATCGACGCGAACCTCACCGGCGCCTACCGGGTCGCCAAGCGGGCCAGCCGCGGCATGCTGCGCGCCCGCTGGGGTCGGATGGTTTTCATCTCGTCGGTTCAGGCGTTGTCCGGCTCGGCCGGCCAGGTCAACTACGCGGCCAGCAAGGCCGGCCTGATCGGCCTGGCCCGCTCCATCACCCGCGAGCTGGGCGGCCGCAACATCACCGCGAACGTGGTCGCCCCGGGTTTCGTCGTCACCGACATGACCGACGTGCTCAAGGATGACCTGAAGAGGAAGGCGTTGGCGAACATCCCGGCCGGCCGTTTCGCGCAACCCGACGACATCGCGGCCGCCGTCGCCTTCCTCGCCTCCGACGAGGCCGGCTACATCAACGGCGCGGTGCTGCCGGTGGACGGCGGCCTCGGCATGGGTCACTGACCGAGTTCGGCGACGATGTACGCAAAGCACGGCAACAATCACGACGCAGCGACAATGTGGAGGACTGACACAAGTGCCCGGATTGCTCGAAGGTAAGCGGCTGCTCATCACGGGCGTGATCACCGATGCCTCCATCGCCTTCCACGCCGCACGGGAGGCACAGGAGCAGGGCGCACAGGTCGTGCTCACCGGGTACGGCCGGCTCAGCCTGGTCGAGCGGATCGCCAAGCGACTGCCCAAGCCGGCCCCGGTGATCGAACTGGACGTCAACAACGAGGAGCACCTCGCTGGCCTGTCCGACCGGGTGCGCGAACATGTCGACGGCCTCGACGGCGTGCTGCACGCCATCGCCTACGCCCCGCCGTCCTGCCTCGGCGGTGACTTCCTGGAGGCGCCCTACGCGGATGTGTCCACCGCCGTGCAGACCTCGGCATACTCGCTGAAGTCGCTGGCGGTGGCGCTGTTGCCGCTGCTCGGCTCGGGCGCGTCCATCGTCGGCCTGGATTTCGACGCCCGGCTCGCCTGGCCCGCCTACAACTGGATGGGCGTCGCCAAGGCCGCGCTGGAATCCGTCACCCGCTACCTGGCGAAGGAACTCGGCCCGCGCGGTATCCGGGTGAACCTGGTCTCGGCCGGACCGGTGAAGACGATGGCCGCCAAGTCCATCCCCGGATTCACCGACCTGGAAAGCTCCTGGGGCGGCCGGGCACCGCTGGGCTGGAAGTCCGAGGACGCGGCCACCCCGGTGGCCAAGTCCATCTGCGCGCTGCTGTCCGACTGGCTGCCCGCCACCACCGGATCGATGGTGTGGGTCGACGGCGGGGTGCACGCGACCGGCGTCTGAATCGGTTGGTGCAGAATCGCACGATGACGGTTCCAGCGAGTTTCGACGCGCTGCTGTTCCTGTCCTTCGGCGGACCGGAGGGACCGGACGAGGTTCGCCCGTTCCTGGAGAAGGTCGCCGAAGGACGGAACGTGCCACCGGAACGACTGGACGAGGTGGAACACCACTACCTCACGTTCGGTGGCGTGTCGCCGATCAACAAACTCAACCGGGACATGATCGACGCGACCCGCGCGGAGCTGGCGCGGCAGGACATCGACATGCCCGTCTACTTCGGTAACCGTAACTGGTATCCGCTAGTCGAGGACACCGTCGCGGAGATGGCGCGGGCCGGGGTGCGCCGCGCCCTGGTCTTCCCGACCAGCGCCTACGCCGGTTATTCGGCGTGTCGTCAGTACGACGAGGACATCCTGCGGGCCAGGGCGGTGGTGGGACACTCGGCGCCGGCGCTGGTGAAGCTGCGGCAGTTCTTCGACCACCCGCTGTTCGTCGGCATCCACGCGGACGCCGTGCGGGCCGCGTTCGCCGATCTGCCCGAGCGGCTTCGGGCGCAGGCCCGGATGGTGTTCACTGGGCATTCGATACCGGTGTCGTTCGACGCCACGGCGGGCCCACCCGACGGCGGTGGAAACCTCTACTCGCGGCAGGTCATCGAGGCCGCCAGGCTGGTGGCCGCCGAGGCGGGCATCGCCGACTACGACCTCGTGTGGCAGTCGCGCTCCGGTCCGCCGCGGGTGCCGTGGCTGGCGCCGGACATCGTCGACCACATCGACGCCCTGCACGGCAACGGCGTGCGGGCGGCGGTGGTCAGCCCGGTCGGGTTCATGTCCGATCATTTCGAGGTCGTCTGGGACCTCGACCATGAGGCGCGGCTGGAGGCCGAGAAGCTCGGCATGGCCTTCGCCCGGGCCGCCACGCCGAGTACGGACCGGCGGTTCGCCGAGCTGATCGTGGAGCTGGTGCGCGAGCACACCGCGGGTGCACCGGCGCGCAAGCTGTCATCGTTCCCCGTCGCCGGGTGCACGGCCAACGGCGCGTTCTGCGTCCCGGGCTGCTGCGAACCGCCACGCCGCCCAACCCGCCGGCCGGCGCGGTTAGCGACCCGGGCGCGGCGCTGATCCCGCTGGACGACGATTCCTAGCCCTGGTACTCCGTCACGTCGCACTGGTCTATCCGCCCCTCCCGCAGCACTGCCAAAGCCCGGTCCGAGACCACGAGCTCGGCTTTGTCCGTGACTCCGAAGTCATCGACGCCGGCCCGGCCGCTGACGTCCCACCATCGGAAAGCCGGAAGGGATCGACCTGCCAGCATCTCCTCGGCCTCCGGAGACAGGGTCACCTCGGCATCCCGAAAGGTGAACGCCCCCAGACGGCTCTCGGCCAGCTTCGTCGCCAAGCTTTCGCTGACGAGGAAGATCGGGAAGGTCTCCAGGAGGTCGTCACCGAGCCAGCCCTCGAACTGAAAGTGCAGGTGCGTGACCCTGGGCGGATAGATACTCGTGTCGAGTTCGGCGTGCTCACCCAGCCCACCGGCGACTTCCGGTTCCAGCATGAAGTACCGCATATTGGTCCATCTCGCTTCCCGTACGTCATGCCCGAGGTGGCGTGAACGACTTTCCGTACTTGGCATCGAGGATCGTAACGAAGTCCAGGAGTTCCTGCTTCGTGGCCCGCAGATGACTTCGGTAGAACTGGTTCCATTCTTTTCGCAGGGCGCTCAGGTGTATTTCGTTGTTGATCCCTCCCTTCTTGATTCCGCGTAAATTCTCTAGAGAGTTCAGTTCTTCCGGTTTGACCAGTTTCGGGTAGTGCTTGAGAACTTGCTGTTCGACCGCGTGGTGCACCCAGACCATGCCTCGCAGTGCCGGAAAGGCATCAAAGAAGGTCTTTCTGTAGTCGAGCGAATCCGTCCAGCCGAATGATGCCGGCTTGCGGACCGGGGCACGCGATTCGAGCGCGGCCGACCGGCGCTTCTCAGGCGGCGCCTGGGCGCCGGTCGGTGGTTCCCTTCAACCCATGCCCTGCTGTGCCCGTACCGCCGCTTCCTCCAGCTTCTGCTTCAATGCCGCGAGTAGCGCCGTCGTTTGACGTACCTGATCGCTCAAACCGGCTGTATCGCGTTGCAGTTCTTCCCCGAGTTGGCCGCCCGCCTGTTGGATGAACTGAAGTACCCGATCCAATTCCTGCTCAATCCCAGCCGAGTACTGCACCGGCACCGACTCGGCTGCGGCGTTGAGGGCGGATGCGGCCTCGTCCATGTGGCCCATGACTGCGCACCTATCCTTTCTCGTGTTTGGCGGATCGTCATTGCCGGGTGGTCGCATCGACGATTACCGGAGTTTCCAGGGCTCGATCACGTACGGCCTCCGCCAGATCAACCAGCCGATGAGCGAACGCGATCTGGTCCTCGCGGCTGAGATCGTCGGACAGCATTCCAGCGACGAACGCCCCGGCAGTCTGGTTCATCTGTTTGAGCCTCAGGCAAATTTCGCGCGTGAGGTCGTCCATTACCGGTCGCCCGGCAGGTGTATAGCCGGAAGCTTGTGCCGACTACTCATTGGGATCTCCCGCACGGCAGGATAATTGACGTGATCACCACACTCCGGGACAGTACGACCGAAGGATGCGAACCGGCAAGCAAGTTGCGTGATGTTGCGCGCATCTCGATACAGAAGTGCGACTGACCGCAAGGAACAGCAAGACCGTTGTGACGCTTGGTAGAAGAATTGGTTGACGCCGGGGCGCTGCGAGAGCATCATGGGCCGCAAGTGCATGAAGATGCTCGCAACTTTGGAGGCGTGATGCAGGTAGAGTTCCTGGGCAAGGACCCTGAGTCACACGTGGACAACTCGCCCACCTTGTTCGCCACGGACAGGACAGACCGCACGACCTACATCGCTCAGGGGTGGCGGGTCACCGATCGCGAGGCGCTGGCGTCCATCGGGCCGGTGCCGGACCATGAGACCTTGATCGAGATCCCCGAGGAAGTGCTCAAGTTCTATGCGCGTCGCTACCAGCAGGATGGGGCGGACCGCTGACGACCCTCATCAAGCCGGGTCCCGACTTCCTGGCCTATTTCGACGGTTTCCAGCACACGGCGTTTCGGCTGGAGGTGCGGGACTGGTACAACGCGCCCTATGAAAACGAGTCGGTCCGCAGGTTCCTGTCTGGCGAGCCAGACGACCTGGCGTGGTCGAACAGTTGGCTCCAGCGAGTCCGCGACGCCCGCGCGGCCGGCAAGATCTTCGCGCGGGTGCGGGTGGTCAGTGTTCCGCTGACCGATTACAGCCGCTTCGGGGTGTGGGCGTCACAGTTCACCGTGGCCGCCGGTGAGGACATCCGCTATCTGACCCGCGATCAGGCCGCCGGCCTGCCGGACTACGACTTCTGGATGTTTGACTCCCGTACCGTGATCAAGATGCATTTCGACGATCAGTCCATCTACCTGGGCGGCGAGCTCATCGAGGACTCAGCCGAGATCGTCCGGCACAACTACTGGCGGGATGCCGCCTGGCATCATGCAGCACGACGGGAAGACTTTGCCGCCACACAACACATCGAGCACGTCTAATGTCCACGAGGCCCGCACTGCTTTGGGCCAACGCCTCCGCGAGCTCCGAGAACAGGCCGATCTGAAGGCCAAGGAGCTGGCGGAGGCGTTGGCGTGGCATCCCACGAAGGTCTCCAAGATCGAGAACGGGAAGCAGACCCCAACCGACACGGAGATCCATGCCTGGACGCGGGCCACCCACAGTGAGGTCGAGACCGCCAACCTCATCGCTTCCCTACACACTCTGGAAGTCCAGTACGCTGAGTGGCGGCGGATCATGCGCACCGGGATCCGCCCGCGTCAGAACGAGCTCGCCGAGCTGGACCAGAAGACACGATTGTTTCGCGTTTTCGAGGCTACGGTGATCCCCGGTCTGCTCCAAACCTCGGAATACGCTCGAGCCCGCTTCGCGGAAGCCATCCGAACCTTCAAGCTGGCTAACGACATCAACGCTGCGGTCGAGGGTCGGATGAAGCGGCAGGACATCTTCTATCGCCCGGACAAGCGGTTCCACTTCGTGCTGACCGAGGCGGCTTTGCGCTTCCGCATGTGCCCACCAGCGGTCATGCTCGGCCAACTCGACCGGCTTGTCTCACTTTCGGCTCTGCCGAACGTTCGGCTCGGCATCATTGGATTCTGGACCGAATACACCGTATCGCCCTGGCATGGGTTCTGGCTCTACGACAACGACAAGGTTCTCGTTGAAACCTACTCGGCCGGACTCAACCTTGCCCAGCCCCAGGAGATCGAGCTCTACGGCCAGATCTTCGGTCAGTTGGCCGAGGCCGCCAGCTACGGTCGCGGTGCGCGAGCAATCATTACCGATGTCATCGATGAGTTGGCCGCCGAAGTCTCCGATCAAAGTGAGTAGCGGCGAGCTGCCCTGCGCGCCTACGTGCCGCCACAGACGGGCCGCGTCGGCATGCAGGACGGTGACCGACATGCTGACGAGGCAGTGCGTCATGCCTTGGTGGTGGTTTTGATCTGGGTGGCGAAGTGTTGCCAGGCGGTGGGGGCGAACGCGAGGATTCCGCCGGCCCGGTTCTTGGTGTCCCGCACGAGAACCGCCGCCGGGCCGGACGTACCGACCTCGACGCATTCGCCGCCGCCACCGCCGCTGTAGGTGGACTTACGCCACGTAGTCATGGCTCGTGAGCGTAACGACGAAACGCCCCACACGCCGGTCAGCCCCGGACGCCAGAAGCGACCGGGGCTGACCAGAACGAGCATCATGCCTGCTGGGTGGTCTTCACCTGGATGGCGAACCGCTGCCAGGCGCCGGGGCCGAACGCCAGTACCCCACCGGCTCGGTTCTTGGAGTCACGAACCAGGAACGCCGTCTGGTTGGACGCGCCGACCTCCACGCAGTTGCCGCCGCCGCCGCCGCTGTAGCTCGACTTCCGCCAGGTGATCATGTTTCGGGCTTTTCCTTCCATCGCAGTGCCGCTTCCTCGATGAGTGCCAGGGAGGCGCCGCTGGTGAGTGCTTCCGCTCGGAGCGCATCGAACACGAGGGTTACGGCCTTGGCGATGTCCGGGTTCTCGACGGTCTGCCCCTCCAGGACGGTCTCCACATACACGATAGCCGGGCCCTCATCCAACTCAGCGATCACGGCCGCCCCCAGCAATCCGGGATGGGGGCGGCCAGCGGGAATCACCTGGATGTTGATCCTCGGCCTCCGTGCCAGCTCCGCAAGACGCTCCATCTGAGCAACCATGACCGCCGGCCCGCCGATCTCCTGGTGGAGCACATGCTCGTCGAGCACAACCCACATCCATGGTGGGGCCGGTTCCTTCCGGTCCAGGATCGTCTGGCGCGCCATGCGCGCGCCAACTCGCTCCTGAACGTCCTGCTGGCTCACGCCGGGATATGCCTCGGCCAGCGTTCGCGTGTAATCCTCGGTCTGGAACAATCCAGGGACCAGCGTGTGCTCGAATGTCCTGAGGGTTCCCGCCTCACGTTCATAGGGATAAAACGGCCTGAACCCGGCGGAGAACGGGACGCCGCGCAGTCGTGCTTCCAGCCGGGCGAAGGTGCCTGGTGTGCCGAATGCCTTGTCCAGCAACAACGCCTGTTGGTGAGTCGGCGCCCGGAACATCGACTCGATGTTGTTGATGGTCGAGGCACTGAAATTGATCAACTTGCCGAGCTCGTCGCGCGACCAGTGCCGGTCCTCGCGCATCGCCCGCAACTCCTCGGCGAACAGCTTCCGGTCCGGATCGTTCCGGTCAACGGCCATCGCTGGCACCCCCAGAATCCGTAGATATCTCAGGAACTCGCTGTGCACAGTACGGCACGCGGTGCGATCGCCTACACCGCCCGTCCTGTCCGGCGACCTACGATGGCGACATGACGGAGGACCTCGTTTCGGGCCAGACCGAGGCGTGGTTCCGTGCCGCCTACCAGGTCGAGCTGGTCAGAGACAGCCCGGTCGGCCGCTATGCGCTGGCCGAGCGGTTCTACCGGACACTCGGCGCCCGACGCGCCGGTTATGGCCGGGCCGAGCTGAGTTTCCTGCGCTGGGAGATCAAGCGTGGCGTGCTGAATCCGCCGTGGACCGATCGGCCGGGCAGCCCGTGGTGGCGGGCCCTGAACGAGCGGCTGCTGCGTGACAAGATCGAGGCCGGCCTACTGTGGCCGGATGGCGCTTCGGGCGGCCGATCAGGGGCTGTCGGCTCGGCGCGCAGTGTCTCGTTGTGGGTCGAGTTCCTGGGTGCTCCTAGCCCGGCGAGTTGGTTCCGCGCACACAACGCGAGCATCCTCGGTGGCTATCTGGATCATCATGATCTGGCGCTGCGGGAACTGCCCGAGGAGCGATGGATGATGAACGTCGCGCTGCTGCGGGTCATCTTCGCGCACGCCCTGATCGCGGCACCCCGGCTCGCCCTGGGCGCGCTGGCACCGCTCGGCCGCCGGCTCGGTGATCCACGAACCGTCTTCATTGGACTGTTCCTGAACCTGTGCCGGGCATTCCCACAGCACTATCCGTTGCTGGGCCAGGGCATTACGGAGATGATCGCGGCCGAGCACCGGCTGGCCCGCTATCTGGACCGCGCGGTGATCTGGACGCGCCCGGCCGCGCTGTACGAGTTCGCGGCGCGCGTGCTGGGACTGCCGGACATCACGCTGCTGGTGCGCGGCGACCAGCCCTGCTACGCGGGTCCGTTCAGCGGCTCATTCCTGGGCACCTTCATGGGCACCCGGACCTGGACCGATGATTTCCCGT
>DASVLX010000243.1:0-29806 GCA_036384655.1 Pseudonocardiaceae bacterium | reverse complement strand
CAACGATGCGGGGGATCGGGCAGGATGACACGGCGGGCACGGCTCTCTCACAGTGATCATGGGACTTTGACACTCACATGATCAACTAGGAGTCGTGCCCGTTTTCATTTGGGTGATCGACTTTGACGGAACCCTGCCGGGAGGGTGGGGGCCTGCCTGGGTGCGACGACGAGCCCGGCGGCCGAAGCGCGGCCGGTGATAAGTGACAGGAATCACCAATTACATGAATTGATCGTGTCACGTTTGCCCATTCGTTGCGGAATCGTTCCGCGATTAGTCCTGTTCAACGAACCATGCGCACCTTCACAGTCAATTCTTAGGAGAATGGCAGGGTCGCGCACGGCCGGGGTCATAACATGCGGAACCAGGATCGTGACGACCGGAAGGATTTTCCTTGTTCACGCGTGCGGTTGCGGTGATCGGGACCGGCTATGTCGGCCTGACCACGGGTGCCTGCCTGGCCTCGCTGGGCCACACCGTGGTGTGCGCCGACAACAATGAGGCCAAGATCGAGGCTCTGCGGCATGGCGGGGTGGCCATTCTGGAGCCGGACCTGCCCGAGCTGGTCACCGAGGGTATGGCCGCCGGCCGGCTACGCTTCGTGACCGATGCCCGAGAGGCGGCGGCCGGCGCGGAGGTCGTCTTTCTGTGCGTGCCGACGCCAATGGGCGTCGGCGGCGTCGCCGACCTGTCCATCGTCGAATCCGTGCTGGCCGAGATCCGGGACGTACTGCTGCCGGGCGCGGTCGTGGTCAACAAGTCGACCGTGCCAGTGGGCACCGCGGCCCGCACCGCCGACATCCTCGGTCGGGATGACGTCGCCGTGGTTTCCAACCCGGAGTTCCTGCGTGAGGGTTCGGCGGTGCGGGACTTCCTGCACCCCGACCGGGTGGTCGTCGGCGCCGAACAACAGGACGCCGCCGAGAAGGTCGCCGCCCTCTACGCCCGGCTGGGTGCGCCGACCGTGCTCACCGACGCCGCCAGCGCCGAACTCGTCAAATACGCCGCCAACTGCTTCCTCGCCATGAAACTGTCCTACGTCAACGCCATCGCCGAACTGTGCGAACGCCTCGGCGCCGACATCAAGGACGTGACCGAGGGCATGGGCTACGACAAGCGCATCGGCACCGCCTTCCTGTCCCCCGGCCCCGGCTGGGGCGGCTCCTGCCTACCCAAGGACGTCCACGCCCTCCTGCAGGTCGCGGACGGCGCCGACTTCGAGTTCCGCGTCCTGCGGGCCACCATCGACACGAACACCCGGCAGTTCCACCGCATCCTCGACAAGACCCGGCGGGCCGTCACCGGCAGCCGCACCGGCAGCCTGCGCGGCAAGCGCATCGGCCTGCTCGGCCTGACCTTCAAGGCCGGCACCGACGACCTGCGCGACTCCCCCGCCCTCGCCGTCGCCGCCCTGCTGCGCCAGGCCGGCGCCGAACTCGTCGCCCACGACCCTGCGGTCGGCGTGCGAGAGCGGCCGGAGCTGGCCGGCATCGCGCTGACCGATGATGCCGCTGTGACGGCCAAGGACACCAACGCGCTCGTGATCCTCACCGAGTGGCCGCACTACCGGACGCTGGACTGGCCCACCCTGGCCACCTACATGCGCACGCCGGTCATCATCGACACCCGCAACCTCCTCGACCCCGCCACACTGGCCCGCGCCGGCTTCGCCTACTACGGCCTCGGCACCCGGCCCCCCAAGGAAAGCTGACTACCGCCGCCGTTTCAGGTGGATGCGGGCCAATCCGCAGGCGGCTAAGGCACGCGAGCGCCCTGAGAACGCAGGCCCGCGCCACCTGGGACACCGGAAAGTAGGTCGCGGAGGAGCTCTACAACAGAGTCCGGGGAGACCTTGGGGTCGACCACCCGCCGGACGGCGAGCCCGATCGCGAGCGTGACGGCCGCGTCGGCCAGCTCGCGGATCGGCAGCACGCCGGCCGGCGCGTCCCCGGGCAGTTGTTCGGTGAACGCGGTCGCGAGCCGGTTCACCACGTCATGCTGACGGCTGGTCTGGACGGTGACCAGTGCGCGGTCGCCGCCCACCTCCAGCGCGAACTCCAGCTCAAGCCGGGGCCAGCCGGAGTCCAACGCGCCCTCCGCCCAGTCGCGGAACCTGTCCAGCTTCTGTGTCGCCGACTCCGGCCCGCTCATCAACCGTTCCAGCGCGCCCAGTTGTTCCTGCTCGATCTCCCGCAGCACCAGTAGCGCCAGTTCGGTCTTGCCACTGAAGTTCGAGTACACCGCGCCGGTGCTGAAACCAGCCTCATCCGCGATCTTCGCTATGGAGGTCGGCTGGAAGCCGTCACGAAGGAACAGCGCGCGGGCGGTACGCAGCAACGCCTCTCGGTTACGAGCCTGGCTCTCGGCTCGCGTCAGGTGGGCCACGCGATCATTGTGCCACCGACGCTATCTGAATAACTACGATATCCCAATAATCTTGTTACCCAGAGTTAACCGTGGACGCCCGATGGTGGGAGTCCTCGGTGACCTTGTGGGCGAACGGATCTGAAGCGATCACGACCCAGAGACATGCTGTCTTATCACAGCCCGATAACCGGGCGACGGTGAGGCCAGGTCGCGCCCTCGGATCAGAACAGGCGGAGGTCGTCGGACTCGATGCCGCGAAGGGCGTCGTAGTCGACGATGTGGCAGCGGATGCCGCGATCTTCGGCGAGGGTGCGGGCCTGCGGCTTGATCTGCTGGGCGGCGAAGATCCCCTTCACGGGTGCGAGCAGCGGATCGCGGTTGAGCAGTTCCAGGTAGCGGGTCAACTGCTCGACGCCGTCGATCTCGCCTCGGCGCTTGATCTCCACGGCGACCGCGACACCCTCGGCGTCCCGGCAGAGGATGTCGACCGGGCCGATCGCGGTCGGGTACTCCCGCCGCACCAGGGACCAGCCGTCGCCCAGCGTGGTGATGTGCTCGGCCAGCAGTTCCTGCAGATGCGCCTCGACGCCGTCCTTGACCAGACCGGGCTCGACGCCCAGCTCATGCTGGGAGTCGTGCAGCATCTCGGCGAAGCTGATCACCAGCTTCTCCCCCGCCTTGTTCTGCACGGTCCAGATGTCGCCGTCCTCGATCAACCAGCAGGGCGGGCTCATCCAGTTCAGCGGCTTGTAGGCCCGGTCGTCGGAGTGCACGGACACCGAACCATCGGCCTTGATCAACAGCAGCCGCCGCGCCATGGGCAGGTGTGCGGTCAGCCGGCCGACATAGTCGACCTGGCACCGGGCGATTACAAGACGCACCGAGACAGCGTATGCAATGCGTGTTTGGCACGATCTACGGGCGTGGAGGCTGTCAGTTCTCGCCAGGTGTACGTCAACCGCTGGATGTCGGTCCGGGAGGACGCGATCCGCCGCGCGGACGGCTCGCCCGGTATCTACGGCGTGATCGACAAACCCGACTACGCCCTGATCATCCCCGTGCACGGGGACCGCCTGCATCTCGTCGAGCAGTTCCGCTACCCGCTGGGCCTGCGGCGCTGGGAGTTCCCGCAGGGCACCGCGCCGAACCGGGCCGACGCCGAACCGCTCACGCTCGCCCACCGTGAGCTGCGCGAGGAGACCGGCCTGCGAACCGGCAGCATGGTCCAGATCGGCCTGCTCGATGTGGCGCCCGGCATGTCCAGCCAGCGCGGCCGGGTTTTCCTGGCCACCGACCTGACCGCCGGCCCGCACGAACGCGAGGACGAGGAACAGGACATGCGGTCGGCCTGGTTCGACCGCGACGAGGTCGAACGGATGATCCGCGCCGGCGACATCACCGACGCGCAGTCCATCGCCGCCTACACCCTGCTCCTGCTGCACGAACGGCGACGCGCCCACCAGTGAGGTGGGCGCGTCGCCGCGTTCGGCGGGATCAGTGCCCGACGGCCAACTGAACGACCCGGATGACCACCATCGCCACGGCCAGCACCAGGTATCCGCGCAGCACGCCCAGCCACAACCGGCGGCCGGCGGACAGTTGTGGACGACCCAGTTCGGCCAGCGGCGGCATCCGCCAGGACCACTTGTCGCCGTACTCCACCGGCTCCCCGACCGGTACTCCGATCGGCACCGCCCTCCGGTGCGTACGGGTCCACACCGCCGCGCCACCGCCGGCCAGCACGCCCAGCACGGCGAAACCGACCATGATCGCGATGATCTGTCCGTCGGTGATGCTCGGGAACAGTACCGATGCCGTCAGGATGATCGACAGCATGACCAGCACGCCGATCACCGCGGAGGTGAACACGTTCACCTTGCGGCTGTTCACCCACGGCCCGAGCACGTCCTTGTCGTTGCACAGCAACAGCAGGAACACGCTGGCACTGGGCAGCAGCACGCCGGCCAGCGCCTGCACGGCGTTGGTGACCAAACCCAGCGGCACGTCCGGGATCAGCACCAGCGCCGCGGACAGTCCGACCAGCCCGACGAACACCGCGTAGAAACCCTTTGCCTGGCTGGGCTTGCGGTGCAGGGAGTGGTTGATGGCGAACAGATCGCCGATCGCGTACGCGGTGGACAGGGACACCGCCGACGCGCCGATGATGCTGGCGTCGATCAGCGCGATGGCGAACAGCACGCCCGCGACATGCCCGGCGTAGTGGGCCAGACCGGCGGCCACCCCGGCGGTGTCGGTGAAGTTGCCGAAGCCGGCGGTGCCGGCGAACGCCTGGGCGCTGAAGGACATCATGGCCACCGCGCCGACGACCACGATCACGATGCCGATCCACAGGTCGACCCGCTCGTAGCGGATGAACCGGGGCGTGATCCTCTTGTCGATCACGTAGCTCTGCTGGAAGAACAGTTGCCACGGCGCCACGGTGGTGCCGACGATGGCGATGATCAGCAGCATGACGCTGGCCAGGTTGCCGGAGGGCATGCCGGGCACCACGAAGTCATGCGCCATCTGGCCGACCGATGGGTGCACCATCAGCAGGATCGGCACCAACAGCAGGCTGGCCAGGCAGAGGAACACACAGACCCGCTCGAACCGGCGGAAGCTGCCGGTGCTCGCCGCGCCGATCACACAGGCGGCCGCGAGCAGTACGCCCCACAGCCGAGGCAGGCCAAGGTATGCCAGTCCGATGGTGATGCCGATGAACTCGGTGACGATGGTCAACGCGTTGAGCAGGAACAGGTCGATCACGCTGAACGCGCCCCAGAACCTGCCGAACCGCTGCAGGATCAGCCGAGCGTGGCCGACTCGGGCGACCGCGCCGAGCCGGAGCACCATCTCCTGGTTGACGTACACCACCGGGACGAGCAGCAGCAGTGTCCACAGTAGATGCGTTCCGTAGTTCTGGCCCGCGCTGGCGTAGGTGCTGAACGCGCCCGCGTCGTTGTCGCCGACCATCACGATCAGCCCAGGGCCGACGATCGCGATCAGCGTCTTGAACTTGGCACCGAGCCCGCGGCGCTCTCCGATGTCGCCCTGTCGGATGGTGCCCAGGGCGCCGCGGATGTCGCCGACATGGGCGTCATCCAGCACCGCCGTGCTGGACACCCTGATCGGCCTGGTGATCTGCTGGGTGATTTCTGTCGTGGTCATGACAGCTCCCTCGTGTCACGGCCACGCGCCCGGCGGGTTGATCGCACAACATGGTTGATCGCACGACAAAGGCCGCCACCATTGCCGGCCGGCAATCATCCCGCTGGGGGCGTGGATTGGTTAGCACGAAAAATGAGGTGTTCAGCCCACAGGCGAACGCCACAGTGTCACTGCATGAGTGTCAACACTGCGGAGAAATCAGCGCAAGCCCGGAAACAAGCGCGGCACCCGCGAGGAGTGGGCTGGGTGATACGGCCCGGGACTGTGACTGCCATCGGAACTCACGGATGCCCACCTCCTTAGGTCCGGCCTCGGAAGCCGAGGGTGCTCGCGTTGCTACTACTTCAAACGTCGTCAGTGTTGCCGGCGAACCACCCAATGTCAAGTTGGCTCATGCCGCTGACGCCGGGTGTGGCCAACCACACCCCACCTCCGGGAACCGGCACCTCGCGTTGGCGCAGGAGGTAACGAAAGGAAAGCTGGAGGTCACGAAACGGTTGTATAGCCAGGACTTCACACGAACCCGCGCACGAGCGCGGGCAGAATGGGATGGATCACCGCCGGTTCGACGCCCGGCCCGGGCAACCCACCCTGGTACCCGAACGTCGTGGCTGGAAGAGGCGGAAGAGTTGGGCATGGAGGACGCGTGGCGGGCCAGGAGTTGACGGAGCAGACCGTCGAGTTCGACTCGCCGCCGCCGGACGCACCGCCGCCCGACGGGCCGGTGTCCGAAGTGCCGCCCGGGGCCGGCCCGAGACGCGGCCGAGGCGGCTGGTGGGCCGCCTTCGCCACGCGAAGCGTGATCGGCCTGGTGTCGCTGCTTGTCTTGGGATGCACCGGTTTCGCCTGGGCGGAGTACCACAACCTGAATCTGGGTATCAAGAAATCCGATGTGCTGAACGCCGCCGACGGTGGCGCGGTTACCAAGTCCCTCAACGGCGACTTCAACATTCTCGTCATGGGGCTCGACAGCCGATTAGACGAGAATGGCGACCCGCTTCCACAGGCCATGTATGACGCCCTGCACGCCGGGGACGCCGACGTGGGCGGACACAACGCCAATGTGCTGATGCTGCTGCATGTTCCGGCCAACGGCGGCAGAGCCACCGCGGTTTCCATTCCGCGGGACGACTACGTGAGCTTTCCCGACGCGCCGGACGGCTACACGCACGGAAAAATCAAGGAGGCCTACGGGTACGCCTATATCCAGGAATACAACAAACTCACCGCGCAGGGCGTGACCGACCACACCACGCTGGAGCAGAGCAGCCGGGACGCGGGCCGGCGGGCCGAGATCGACACGGTGGGCCAGTTCCTCGGTGGGGTGCCGATCGACCACTTCGTGGAGGTGACGATGGCGGCTTTCCTGGAGATCGCGCAGGCCGTGCAGCCGATCACGGTCTGTTTGCTGGACCGCACCCAGGACACCTACTCGGGCGCCAACTTCCAACCCGGCGTGCAGCAGCTCAACGCCAACCAGGCGGTGGCCTTCGTCCGGCAGCGCCGCGACAACGTGTACGGCGACCCGAACTACAACGATTTCACCGACCTCGACCGGGAACGCCGGCAGCAGGCGTTCATCGTGTCGTTGGCGTACCAACTGAAGCAGGCCGGCACGTTCGCCGATCCGTCCAAAATGTCCCAGATCATGGAGGTGGCGAAGGACAACATCGCCATCGACAGCCACCTGGACATCCTGACATTCGTGCAGGAGGCGACCAGCCTGACCGACGGCAAGCTCACCTTCTACACGCTGCCGATCAAGGGATTCAGCTCGGACGGTTCGTACAACATCGTTGACCTGAAACAGGTTCAGACCGTCGCACGGCAGTTGCTGGTCGACTCGCCCGGTGGATCGAGCACGTCCGGAACGCCGACCGTCACGCCGACTCCGACAACGGCCCCTCTCGGCGCCGGATCGACCACTGTGGACGTCGTCAATGACGCGGGCATCGGTGGCATCGCCAGTACCGTCGAGAACGCGTTGGCCGCCAACGGTTATCGGCGCGGCACCGCCACGAGTGACGCCTCCACCCTGCGGCACTCGGTCATCTACTACCCGGCCGGTGGACAGCCGGCCGCGTCGGTGCTCGCCGGCATGCTGGACATCGCCACCATCGAACTCGCCCCGAGCGTGCCGGCCGGCCACCTCCGGATCGATCTCGGCACGGACTTCCGCCTGCCCAGCAGGCTCGCCGCGGCCGGTCAGACCGGCTCGACCACCAGTACCGGCGCGACCGGCTCCGAAAGGTACGGCACGACGAAGAACGGCACCGGCCGGAACGGCACCACGACGACACCGACCACAGTGGACACCAGCGGACTGGACAGCGTCAACGGCGGCACCGTGCCCTGCGTGCGGTGACCGCCGTTCCGCTCAGCCCGCCGCCGAGCCTGGCCGCCGCTCAGGCCACGTGCGGATAGGTCCGCAGGATCAGGTCCACGATCTCACTCATGATCGGGGTGAGCGCGTAGTCCTTGGGCGTGAACACCTCGGCGACACCCAGCTTGATCAGGGCCTCGGCGTCGTCCGGCGGGATGATGCCGCCCGCCACCACCGGGATGTCACCGGCACCGGCCGCCCTCAGCCCGTCCAGCACCGCCGGCACCACCTCAAGATGCGAACCGGACAGGATGGACAGTCCGACAACGTGCACGTTCTCCTGCACGGCGGCCGCCACGATCTGCGCCGGGGTGAGCCGGATGCCCTGGTAGATCACCTCGAACCCGACGTCCCGGGCACGCACCGCGAGCTGCTCGGCGCCGTTGGAGTGGCCGTCCAAGCCGGGCTTGCCGACCAGGAACCGCAGCTTCGCGCCGATCGTCTCGCCGGCCTTGCGAACCTTCTCGCGGACCGCGGCGATGTCGGCGGCCGTCTCGCTGCCGGTGATCGCGCCGGACACCCCGGTCGGCGCCCGGTACTCGCCGAACACACCGCGCAGCGCGCCGGACCACTCCCCCGTGGTCACACCGACCCTGGCGCAGGCCAGGGTGGCTTCCATCAGGTTCGCGTCGGTCTTGGCGGCGTCGCGCAGCGCGGCGAGCGCGTCCGCGACGGCGGTCTGGTCACGGCCGGCCCGCCAGGCTTGGATCGCCTCCACGGCGTTCCGCTCGACCGCCGGGTCGATGGTCTCGATCGCGGCGGCGCCCTCGGCCTGCAGCGGGCTCGGCTCGGTGGTGTCGTACTTGTTGACGCCGACGATGGTGTCCGTGCCGCTTTCCAACCGTTGCCGGCGGGCCGCCAGCGAGGCGACCAGCTGGGACTTCATGTAGCCGCTCTCGACCGCGGCCACCGCGCCGCCCATCGCCTGCACCCGGTCGATCTCGGCCCGGGCGCCCTCGATGATCGACGCGACCTTGGCCTCGATCACCGGCGATCCGTCGAAGATGTCCTCGTACTCCAGCAGGTCGGTCTCGTAGGCGAGCACCTGCTGCATGCGCAGCGCCCACTGCTGGTCCCAGGGCCGCGGCAGGCCCAGCGCCTCGTTCCACGCGGGCAACTGCACGGCGCGGGCGCGGGCGCGGCGGGACAGCGTGACCGCCAGCATCTCCAGCACGATGCGCTGCGCGTTGTTCTCCGGCTGGGCCTCGGTCAGGCCGAGCGAGTTCACCTGGACGCCGTAGCGAAACCGGCGCTGCTTGGGATTGGTGACCCCGTAGCGCTCCTGGGCCAATTCATCCCACATCCGCGTGAAGGCGCGCATCTTGCACATCTCTTCGATGAACCGCACGCCCGCGTTGACGAAGAACGAGATGCGCCCGACCACATCGCCGAACTTCTCCGGCGGGACCCGGCCGGAGTCACGGACCGAGTCGAGCACGGCGATGGCCGTGCACATCGCGTAGGCCACCTCCTGCACCGGAGTGGCACCGGCCTCCTGCAGGTGGTAGCTGCAGATGTTGATCGGGTTCCACTTGGGGATGTTCGCGACCGACCAGGTGATCATGTCGGTGATCAGCCGGAGGCTGGGCCCGGGTGGGAACACGTAGGTGCCCCGGGACAGATACTCCTTGATGATGTCGTTCTGCGTCGTGCCGGCGAGCCTGCTCAGGTCCGCGCCCTGCTCCTGGGCCACCGAGACGTACAGCGCCAACAGCCACATGGCGGTGGCGTTGATCGTCATCGAGGTGTTCGCGTTGCCCAGCGGGATGCCGTCGAACAGCTTCCGCATGTCACCGATGTGACTGATCGGAACGCCGACCTTGCCGACCTCACCGATGGCGAGTTCGTCGTCCGGGTCGTAGCCGGTCTGGGTGGGCAGGTCGAAGGCGACGGACAGACCCGTCTGGCCCTTGGCGAGGTTACGGCGATACAACGCGTTCGAGGCGGTGGCCGAGGAGTGCCCCGCATAGGTCCGCATCACCCACGGACGGTCTCGTTCGCGGTCGGTCGGGTACGGCACTGGGAGCCTCCATCAAGCCACATCTTTGCAGCTCAGGATACTGAGCGGTAACAATATCCGTGGGTGTCCTACGCCACAACCGTGACTTGACCGATCTGGCACGCCGAGTGCTCGCCCGGCGGCGGTCCGTGGGCTGACAATGTCCCGATGGGGCTGCCGCTCTCCGACGAGACGATGCTCCTGCTCGCCGTGCTGTTCCTGCTTTCCGGAGTGCTGCGCCGGGTGTTCGGTACGCAGACCAGCCGGGCCGAGCGGAAGCTCGCCAGGGCACGCGACTACGGCCTGCTGCGCGAGATCGCGACCGTGCCGTCGCCGCGGTCCGCCACGTTCGTGCAGGAGCGGCTGCGGCAGCGGGGCATCCGGTCGACGGTCGCGCCGAGCGAACGGGACGACAGGCTGGGCGTGCTGGTGTTCCCGGCCGACGCCCGGACCGCCGCCGACGCGCTGCTCGCCGACTCGACCGAACCAGACGCCTAGCGATCAGTCCCGGGCCGGTGGATCGGTCACCCGCTCGATGTCCGCGCCCAGCCGGCGCATGTTCTCCACGAACCGCGGATAACCGCGGTCGATATGGAAGACGTCCCACACCTCGGTGACACCGTCCGCGCACAGCCCGGCGAGCACCAGGCCGACACCGGCACGGATGTCGGATGCCCACACCGGCGCGCTGGACAGCTCCGGAATGCCGCGCACCACCGCGTGATGGCCATCGGTGCGGGCGTCCGCGCTCATCCGCATCATCTCCTCGATGAACCGGAACCGGGACTCGAACAGGTTCTCGGTGATCATCGAGGTGCCCTCGGCGATCGACGCGAGCGCGACCGCGAACGGCTGCAGGTCGGTGGCGAAGCCGGGATAGGGCAGGGTGACGAAGTCCACCGCCCTGGGTCGGTCGGTCTGCACCACGCGGAACCACTGCTCACCCGTGGTGATCTCGGCGCCGGCGGAACGCAGCTTGTCCAGCACGAGATCCAGGTGATGCGGGTCGACCCCGCACACCGTGATATCGCCCCTGGTCATCGTGGCGGCGAAGGCCCAGGTGGCGCCGACGATCCGGTCGCCGATCACCCGGTGCGTGGTGGGCCGCAGCCCATCGACGCCGTAGACGGTCAGGGTGGACGTACCGGCGCCCTCGATCTTGGCGCCCATCTGCCGCAACATCGTGCACAGGTCGACGATCTCGGGTTCGCGCGCGGCGTTGTCGATCACCGTCATGCCGTTCGCGAGGACGGCCGCCATCAGGATGTTCTCGGTCGCGCCGACGCTGGGGAAGTCCAGCCAGATCTGCGCGCCCCGCAGGTCCTGGGCCTCGGCCACCACACAGCCGTGCTCGATCTCACTGTGCGCGCCCAACTGGCGCAAGCCGTTCTGGTGCATGTCCAGGGGCCGGGAGCCGATCGCGTCACCACCGGGCAGGGCCACCACCGCACGCCGGCACCGGCCGACGAGCGGGCCGAGCACGCAGACCGAGGCACGCAGCTTGCCCATCGCCTCGGACACCGCGCGGTGCTCGATCTCCGCCGGGGTGGTGATCACCGTGGTGTCGCCGTCGATGCGCACCTCGCAGCCCAGGCCGCGCAGCACCTCGGCCATCAGGGGGACGTCCAGGATCTCCGGGCAGTTGGTCAGGGTCGTCGTGCCCTCCGCGAGCAGCGCCGCCGCCATCAGTTTCAACACGCTGTTCTTGGCGCCGACGACGCGTACCTCGCCTGCCAGCCTGGCGCCGCCATGAACCCGGAAGTGTTCCGGCACCTGTCACCTCTGTTGGTGGTTGTGTGGTGTTCTCTCGCCGTTGGTGTCTTCGCCGTCTGTTGCTTCGATTTGGTATACGTCTTGGAATGTCGCGCGAGCCGGCCGCCTGTTACGGCCATCCGTTGGAATGTGTGCCGCCGGACATCGTAGAGAGGTCCTAAGCTGCCCCTCATGGCGGTCCACCTGACCAAGATCTATACCCGTACTGGCGACGACGGAACAACCGGCCTGGCCGATTTCTCCCGGGTCAGCAAGACAGACCCGAGGCTGGTCGCCTACGCCGACACCGAGGAGGCGAACGCGGCGATCGGTGTCGCGTTGGCGTTGGGCACCCTGCCGGGAAACATTGCCACGGTTTTGCGCAGGGTGCAGAACGATCTTTTCGATGTTGGCGCCGATCTTGCCAACCCGATCGTGCCGGAGCCGAAGTTCGAGCCGCTGCGCATCACTCAGGAGTACGTGGACCGGCTGGAGTCCTGGTGTGACGAGTTCCTCGCCGGGCTGCCCACTCTGGACTCGTTCATCCTGCCCGGCGGCACGCCGGGCGCGGCGCTGCTGCATGTCGCCCGCACGGTGGCCAGGCGCGCCGAGCGGCGCGCCTGGGCGCTGCTGGACGCCGACGGTGAGCGCACCAACCCGCTGGCGGCCAAGTACCTGAACCGGCTGTCCGACCTGCTGTTCGTGCTCTGCCGGCGCGCCAACGGCGGCACCGACGTGCTGTGGAAGCCAGGTGGCGGCCGGACGGCCTAGCTGCTCCGGGTCGTTACTGGACGGCCTGCCAGGCACTGCCCGGCGGCGCGGACTCCAACCAGGACAGAAAGCCGGTCAGGGCCTCGGAATCCATGGCGAGTTCCAGTTCACCGGCCTTGCCCCGGCAGCGCAGCACGGTGGAGCCCACCGGCATGGTGTAGCTCTCCGGGGTGCTGGGCTGCCGGCGGTCCTCGATCTCCAGGCCCAACCGGGGAATCACGTGGTCCGGTCCGGACCGCACGCTCAGCGCGCGATACCAGACGAACTCGTCACTGTGATACCGGCCGACGCCGAGTTGCCAGCCCCGGCCGGTGGAGTCCATCGATCGGCGCAGCGCGACGTGCACACCGCCCTCGCGCAACAACCGCAGCCGACGGACCAGGATGACGCCGAGTGCCACGAACGCCAGCAGGAGCAGGAGGCCGCCCGCAGCCGTGTAGTCGCTGATCATCTCCACGGCGCCTCCCGACTCACTCCGTCTGGCTTGCTATTCCGCCAGCTCCAGGGCGCGGAGTTGGGATCGTGCCCGCAGCCGGACCGCCTCGTCCGGATCGTCGAGCTCCGCCCGCGCCACTTCTGGGTCGATCTCGTCGGCGAGTTGGGCCGTCTCCGCGAGGATGCTCACCCGCTCGCCCGTCACCGACAGGAACCCGCCCTGTACGGCGGCCCGAACCTTGTCGCCACCAGGCAGGTCGATGCGCACTCCGCAGTCGCCGACCAGCTCGCCCAACAGCGGGATATGCCGGGGCAGGATGCCGATCTCGCCCTCTGTGGTCCGCGTGAACACCGCCGTGGCGGTGCCGGACCACAGCCGACGCTCGACGGCCACCAGCTCCACGGTCATCTCCGCCACGGTCACGTCTCCTTCTTGGGTACCGTGCAGTCTAGTTGCGATTTCTCACCCGGCGCGGCGGCCGGGCCCGCCCCCGGTCGGGTCCGACAACCGGACCCGACCGTGCGGCACACTCAGCGCTTGGCGATTTCCTCGATACGGCGTTCCAGGTCCTCCAGGCCACCGATCAGGAAGAAGGCCTGCTCAGGCGCGTGGTCGTACTCGCCCTTGGTGATCTTGTCGAACGCCTCGATGGTCTCCTTCAGCGGAACCGTCGAGCCGGGCAGACCGGTGAACTGCTCCGCCGCCATCATGTTCTGCGACAGGAACCGCTCGACGCGGCGGGCCCGCTGGACCACGACCTTGTCCTCCTCGGCGAGTTCGTCCATACCGAGGATGGCGATGATGTCCTGCAGGTCCTTGTACCGCTGGAGGATCCGGATGACTTCCTGCGCGACCCGGTAGTGGTCCTCACCCACGATGGCCGGGTCGAGGATACGGGACGTGGAGGACAGCGGGTCCACCGCGGGGAAGATGCCCTTCTGGAACACCGACCGGGAAAGCTCGGTGGTGGCGTCCAGGTGGGCGAACGTGGTGGCCGGGGCCGGGTCGGTGTAGTCGTCCGCCGGCACGTAGATCGCCTGCATCGAGGTGATCGACTTGCCCTTGGTCGAGGTGATCCGCTCCTGCAGCTCGCCCATCTCGTCGGCCAGGGTCGGCTGGTAACCCACGGCGGACGGCATCCGGCCGAGCAGCGTGGAGACCTCGGAACCGGCCTGGGTGAACCGGAAGATGTTGTCGATGAACAGCAGCACGTCCTGGTTCTGCACATCGCGGAAGTACTCCGCCATGGTCAGCGCGGACAGCGCCACCCGCATACGAGTGCCCGGCGGCTCGTCCATCTGACCGAACACCAGGGCGGTGTCCTTGAGCACGTTGGCCTCGCCCAGTTCCAGGATGAGGTCGTTGCCCTCACGGGTGCGCTCGCCGACGCCCGCGAACACCGATGTACCACGGTGGTTGCGAGCGATACGGTTGATCATCTCCTGGATGAGCACCGTCTTGCCCACACCGGCACCGCCGAACAGGCCGATCTTTCCACCACGCACGTACGGCGTGAGCAGGTCGATCACCTTGAGGCCGGTCTCCAGCATCTCGGTGCGGCCCTCGAGCTTGTCGAACGCCGGCGGGATGCGGTGGATGCCCCACTTCTCGAAGTCCGAGCCGTAGCCGGGCTCGTCCAGGCAGTCGCCCAGGGCGTTGAACACGTGCCCCTTGACGGCCTCGCCGACCGGCACCGAGATCGGGTTGCCGGTGTCCTTGACCTCGACACCCCGGACCAGGCCGTCGGTGGGCTGCATGGAGATGGTGCGCACCACGTTGTCACCGAGGTGCTGGGCCACCTCCAGGGTCAGCGTGCGCTCCAGGCCGGACAGGGTCACCGGCACGTGCAGCGCGTTGAACAGCTGCGGTACGGCGTCCCGGGGAAACTCCACGTCCACGACCGGGCCGATCACCCGGACGACGCGACCGGTCGCCGTCTCAGAAGAAACCGTTGTCGTCATCACTCTTCACTTCCTGCGGCGGCGAGCGCGTCGGCTCCGCCAACGATCTCGCTGATCTCCTGGGTGATCTGCGCCTGCCGAGCCTGGTTCATCTGCAGCGTGTAGGTGCGGATGAGCTCTTGGGCGTTGTCGGTGGCAGCCTTCATCGCCCGCTGCCGGGAGGCCAGCTCGGAGGCGGCCGAGTCCAGCAGTGCGGCGAACAGCCTGGTCTTCACGTACTTGGGCAGCAACGCGCCCAGCAGCGTCTCGGCATCGGGCTCGAACTCGTACAGCGGCATCGCGGTGGGCGACTCCGCGTACTCGATGTCCATCGGCGCGATCCGCCGGGCGACCGCCGACTGCGTCAGCATCGAGCGGAACTCGGTGTAGACGACGTGCAGCTCGTCGATGCCCTCTTCGCCGGTCTCGTTGTCGGAGCCGGCCAGGAACGCCCCGACCACCTCGTCGGCCATGTCCGCCGCGTTGTCGTAGTGCGGCTGGTCCGAGAAACCGGACCAGTTCGCCACCATCGGCCGCCCGCGGAACCTGTAGTAACCGATTCCCTTGCGGCCCGACACGTACAGCGCGACGTCCTTACCCTCCTCGTGCAGCAGCGCGATGAGTTCCTCGGCGCGACGCAGCGCGTTGGCGTTGTAGCCACCGCACATGCCCTTGTCACTGGTCACCACGAGCACCCCGGCGCGCCGCACCTGCTGGCGTGGCACCAGCAGGGGGTGTTCCAGGTTGGACGCCGCCGCGCCGAGCGCGGCGAGCGCGGTGGTGATCTCCTCGGCGTAGGGACGGGCCGACACCATCCGACTGCGGGCCCGGCCGATGCGCGAGGTCGCGATCAGCTCGAACGCCCGGGTCGTCTTCTGGATCGACCGGACCGCGCGGACCCGCTCGCGAAGGATACGAAGTTCAGCGGCCATGCTTTACCGCTCACTTTCCTTCCGGGGCGGGCCGGTTGACCTTGACGGCCTCGTGCTCGACCTCTTCGGCTTCCATCGCCTCGACGCGCTCGTTGATCAGCGGCGCGCCGGAGGAGGTGTTGAACTGCCGCTTGAAGTTCTCGATCTCGCGGGTCAGCTTGTCCTCGATGTCATCGGTCAGCAGCTTGGTCTCGCGGATCTGCGAGAGCGCACCGCCGTCGATGCCACGCAGGTGCTCCAGCAGTTCCGACTCGAACCGGCGGATGTCGCCGACCGGGACCGGGTCCACGTGACCGCGGATGCCGATGAAGATCGAAACGACCTGCTCCTCAACCGGCAGCGGCGAGTACTGCGGCTGCTTGAGCAGCTCCACCAGTCGCTCACCACGGTCCAGCTGAGCCTTGGAGGCCGGGTCCAGGTCGGAGGCGAACGCGGTGAACGCCTCCAGTTCGCGGTACTGCGACTGTTCCAACCGCAGCGAACCGGCGACCTTACGCATGGCCTTGACCTGCGCGCTACCACCAACCCGGGAGACCGAGATACCGACGTTGAGGGCCGGCCGGACACCCTGGTTGAACAGGTCCGACTCCAGGAAGCACTGGCCGTCGGTGATCGAGATGACGTTCGTCGGAATGTACGCCGACACGTCGTTGGCCTTGGTCTCGATGATCGGCAGGCCGGTCAGCGAGCCGGCGCCCAGCTCGTCGGACAGCTTCGCGCAGCGCTCCAGCAAACGGGAGTGCAGGTAGAAGACGTCGCCGGGGTAGGCCTCGCGGCCCGGCGGGCGACGCAGCAGAAGGGAGATGGCTCGGTACGCCTCGGCCTGCTTGGTGAGGTCATCGAACACGATCAGAACGTGCTTGCCCTGGTACATCCAGTGCTGGCCGATGGCCGAACCGGTGTAGGGGGCGAGCCACTTGAAGCCGGCCGAGTCGGACGCGGGCGCCGCCACGATCGTGGTGTACTCCAGCGCGCCGGCCTGCTCCAGCGCCGTCTTCACGGACGCGATCGTGGAGCCCTTCTGGCCGACCGCGACATACACGCAGCGCACCTGCTGCTGCGGGTCGCCGCTGGCCCAGTTGACCTTCTGGTTGAGGATCGTGTCCACGCAGACCGCGGTCTTACCGGTCTTGCGGTCACCGATGATGAGCTGACGCTGGCCCCGGCCGATCGGCGTCATCGCGTCGATCGCCTTGATGCCGGTCTGCAGCGGCTCCTTCACCGGCTGCCGGTTCATCACCGACGGCGCCTGCAGTTCCAACGGCCGGTTGTCGTCGGCGACGATGTCGCCCAGGCCGTCGATCGGGTTGCCCAGCGGGTCCACAACGCGGCCGAGGAAGCCGTCGCCCACCGGGACCGACAGGATTCGGCCGGTCCGGCGGACCTCCTGGCCCTCCTCGATGTGCTGGTAGTCACCCAGGATCACCGCGCCGATCTCTCGGGTGTCCAGGTTCTGCGCGACGCCAAGCACGCCACCGGGGAACTCGAGCAGTTCCTGCGCCATCGCCGAGGGCAAGCCCTCGATATGGGCGATGCCATCGCCCGTGTCGGTGACGACGCCGACCTCCTCGCGCGCGGTGTCGGGCGAGAAGGTGGAGACGTAGTTCTCGATCGCGCTCCGGATCTCGTCCGCCGAGATCGTCAGCTCCGCCATGGTCTTGAAGTCCCTGCTCTCGTGTTCCTCGTTCTGTCTATGGGTCGCGGTGTTGGTCTCGACACCATGTTGAGGCCAACACGGCGTCGAGGCCGGTCAGCGCGGAAGCGCCTGCCTCGCCTTGGCCAGCTTGGCCAGGACGCTGCCGTCGATGACCTCGTCCCCAACCCGGATCACCAAGCCACCGAGAAGGTCCGGATCGAGTTCGACCTGGAGGGAGACCGCCCGGCCGAAGATGTCCGACAGCACTCGCACCAGGCGTTGTTCCTGTTCGTCCGACAGCGCCGTGGCGGCCGTGATGTGCGCGACCGATCGGTTCCGCCGGTCCGCGGCCAGCTCGGCGAGCCGGCCGACCACCAGGTCCAGGCTACGGCCGCGCGGCGCTCGCACCGCCTGCCGCAGCAGGGCGAGAGTCACCGGCCGGACCTTGTTCTCGACAAGGCCGTTGAGGAGTGTGAGCCGACGGTCCACCGGGGCGGACTCGTCGTTCAGCAGCTCCCGCAGTTGCGGCTGAGCGTCCAGGATCCGGCCGAACCGGAACAGTTCATCCTCGACGTCCTCCAGGCTGCCGTCCTGCTCGGCCACGGTCAGCAGGACCTGCCGGGCCAGCAGCTCGACCGCGTCAACCAGGTCGCCGGGCTCCGACCACCGGCTGCCGACCAGCGACAGCACCGTGTCCAGGGTCCGCGCGGTGATCTTGCCGGAGAACACCGAGGTGGCCAGGCGCTGGCGCGCCGCCGATTCGGTGCCCGGGTCGGACAGGTACCGGCGCAGCACACGCTCGCCGGCCAGCACGCCGAACACTCCGAACAGCTCGTCGCCGAAGGTGTTCAGCTCCGCGCCGGACAGGCCCTCGATGACGTCGTCCAACCGCTCACGCGCGGTGGCCAACGACTCCCTGCTCGCCGCCTGCATCACGACTCTCCCTTGCTGCCGGCGGCCGAACCAGCGGCCGATCCCGCCGTGGAGCCGGCCGCCGCGGACGCCTCAAGCTGGTCCAGCAACCTGTCGACGGCCGCCGACCGCTGCTCGTGGCTGGCCAGCCGTTCGGTCACCAGCCTGCCGGCCAGGTCCACGGACAGTTCGCCGATGCGGGCCCTCAGCTCGCGGACGACGCTCTCGCGCTGGGTGACCAGGTCTTCCTCGCCGCGCTGCCGGATCCGGACGACCTCACGCTCGGCCTGCTCGCGCATCTCGGCCACGATCCGCTCGGCGTCCACCCGGGCCGCGTCGCGGATCTTCGCGGCCTCGGTGTTGGCCTCGGTGATCGCGTCCTGATACTTGCGCTGGGCCTCCGCCAGCCGCTCGCTGGCCACCTTCGAGGCCTCGACCTGCTGGCGGATCTGCTCCTGGCGGTTGCGCATGGCCTTGCCCAGCGGCGGCACCACATAGCGCCAGATCACGAAGACGACGACCAGGAAGCCGACGCCCTCGGTGAGGTATCCCATCAGGCATCCACTCCCTGTTCACGGCGCGCCTGCTCGTCCAGGTACTGGTTCACTGTCGCGGACCGGGCGGTGCCGGCCGGCAGTTCTTCGCCCAGAACCCGATTGGCCAGGCTTACCGCCAACTCTCCGACATGCGGCCGAAGATTGTCCAGTGTCGCCGCCCGCTGGGCCGCCAGATCGGCCGCGGCACGCGCGGAGATGCCGGCGACCTCGGACTGTGCCTGGGTTCGCAGTTCGTCCAGATACTGCTGACCCTCGGCGCGCGCCTCGTCCCGAATGTTGGACGAGCGCCCGCGCGCCTCGGTCAGCGCGTCTTGGAACCGCATCTCGGCGGCGGCCAACTTGTCGGTCGCCTGCTGAGTTTCCTCAGCCTGCCGACGCACCATGTCGTCGCGGTCCTGCATCGCCTTGAGGATGGGCGGTACGACCCACCGCCACATCACCGCCAAGAGGATCAGGAAGATGACCAGCTCGACGATGATGGTCGCGTTGGGCAGCAGAATGTTGTTGCTTGCGGCCAGATCTGTCGTCTTCATGGTCGGTCGTTACTTGACGAAGGCGAAAAGCAGCAGAGCGGCGAACGCCACGTTGATGAAGTAGTTGCCTTCGGCGAACGCCACCGTGAGGATGAACGGCGTGAACAGCCGGGCCTGTGCCTCGGGCTGCCGCGCGACGCCGGCGACGAGCTGGCTACCAGCCAGGCCGTCACCGATGGAGGCGCCAGCCGCGCCGCCCGCGAGCACCAGGCCACCGCCGATGTAGGCGCCGGCGTTGGCGATCGCGTTGTCGAGTGCTTGGTCCGCTGCCATGATTCTCCCTTTTCCTATGTCACTCGGAAAGCTCGTTGAGTGGTTGCTGATGCGGTTGTGGTCGGGGACCGCGTCGGGTCAGTGGTGTCCCTCGCGTATCTCGGTGGCCTGGCTGAAGTAGATGACCACCAGGAGAGCGAAGATGAATGCCTGCACGGCGCCGATGAACATGTCGAACAGCTTCCAACCGCCGTTCAGCGCCCAGCCGATGTACGGGGGCAGCAGGGCGGCGATGACCTCGACCATCAGCGCGCCGGCGAAGATGTTGCCGAACAGTCGCAGCGCGTGCGAGACGACACCGCTGATTTCCTCGATGATCCACATCGGGGCCAGGAACGGCTGGTGGCCCTTGACCACGTGCAGGAACTGCCGGCCGAGTCCGTGGTGGCGTTCCGCGCCGGCGATGTGCTTCCAGAAGAAGACGAGCAGGGCCAGCGGGTAGATCAGGTTCACGTCCGCGGTCGGCGGGGGCAGCACGTCCGTGCCACCGATGTGCAGCGGCAGCGCGCCCAGCCAGTTACAGATCAGCAGGAACGAGAAGAGGATCAGGGTGAAGGGCACCAGGTAGGGCGCGGTCTTCAGGCCCATGGTCGCCTCGATCTGGTCCTTGAAGAACTTGCTGACCGTCTCGAAGAAGAGCTGCACGCCGTTCGGCACACCCGAGGTGATCTTGGCCCGCACGAAGAAGCCGAGCGCCAGCAGGATCACCGAGGCGACGATCGTGGAGATGATGGTGTCGGAGTTCAGCGCCACCCCGAACACATGCCATTCGGGGTGCTCACCCACGTTGATGGTGCCAATGGCCATGAACGGTCGGGTCATCGCTTGCGGAGCTCCTTCACTACCGGCAGCGCGGTATGCGACACATTGATCAACTGGTAGATGGCCAACCCGAAGAACACGCCCAGGCCATCAGGCCGGATGAAGATCCCCAGAGCGACCGCGATGGCGGTGATGATCAGCAGCCGACGCGCCGAGTAGATGCCGACGGCGGCCTTGGTCGGGTTGTCCCGGCCAATCACCTTGACGACGTCCTTCTGCAGCATCCTGCTGTTGATCAATCCAAGACCGAGACCGATGAGCCCGAGAACGCCCATCATGGGGTGGTGAAGCACGGTGGCGACGATCACGCCGACGACCCCGACAAAGGCCGAGATCAACAACGGGAACCGCAGGCTCATGACCGTTGACGCGGGGACTTTCGCCGCCGCCGCTTGCAGGGATGACACCTTCTGACCTCGACCTCGGTGGTTACCAGAATCTTCGGAACTTTGCGTAGACGTAATAACACGCACCTGTGATACCAACGGCAAGACCAACAAAAACGAAGATGGGCAGGGTGTGGAACCGCTGGTCGGCGAACCATCCCAGCAACAACCCGCCCGCCACCATGACCGCCATCGTCGATCCGACCTGAACGAGGGTCCAGACGTTCGGCTGTTTCTCGGCCACGGTCGGCCTACCGGGTCTCGACGGCCTGCGTGAGACGATCATGCAAAGGGCAGCAACTCCTCGTCGTCGGTCCGGGCAACTGCGGCTAGGCCAACGGCGCAAACCTCACCAGTCAAGGGCATGGTTCACTTTCCTCCGGAACTACCCGGAGGACGCCGTACGGTACCACAGGCTCCGATCCACCCGGTCGGGCTGAGCTAACCGGACGAACCAGACGCCTGACGTGGTTTCCGACCAACAAATTACCGTACGCTCATCCCGTTGTAACGGGCGCCCCCCTGCTGACCAGCGACGTCACAGGTCTCCTCGATTCCGTGAACGGTTCAGCTCCCGTTCGGCACGGGTTCCTCCCAGGTTCACGGAAGCGCTCATGTGGCCCGCTCGCGCAGTCTCGGCACCACCGTCACGAGCAGCGCCAGCACCAGCCCGAGGACCATGCTGCAGATGACCACGACCACATTGAACATGGTCAACGCCACTGCGCCGAACGCGATCACCGACGCCCACAAGTAGATCAGCAACACCGCGCGGCGCTGCGAATGCCCGATCTTGAGCAGTCGGTGGTGCAGATGCATCTTGTCGGCGTGGAATGGGCTCTGACCGCGACGGGTCCGCCGAATCACCGCCATCAGCAGATCAAGCAGCGGGATGAACAACACCGCGGCGACCACCAGCAGCGGAGACAACAGGGCGAGTTCGGCCCTCGGGCCGTTACTGGCCGGCTGGATACGGCCGGACGCGGAGGTGCTCGCGGCGGCCAGCATCAGGCCGATGAGCATCGACCCGGAGTCCCCCATGAAGATCCGCGCCGGCTGGAAGTTGTGCGGCAGGAAGCCCAGGCAGGCACCGGCGAGCGTGGCGGCGATCAGCGCGGGCGGATAGCTGAGCACGTTGCCGCCCGAGTTCTGCAGCAGCCCCAGCGAGAACACACAGGTGGCGGTCGCGGAGATCAGCCCGACGCCGGCGGCCAGGCCGTCCAGACCGTCGATGAAGTTCATCGCGTTCGCCATCGTGACGACGAGCAGCACGGTGAGCACGCCGCCCTCGTTCTGGTCCAGCACCAGCAACGAGCCGATGTCGCTGCCCCACGGCACCCAGAAGTCAACCCACTGCAGGCCGAGCAGCACCAGCAGGCCGGCGGCGGTGGTCTGGCCGGCCGCCTTGGTCAGCGAGTCCAGTTCGAACCGGTCATCGATCGCGCCGACCAGCACGATCACCGCGCCGCCGACCAGAACCGCGATCGGGTCGAGCGAGTACTCGAATGATCGGCGCAGCACCGGAAGCTGGTGCGCGACCAGGAAACCACCAACCACACCGAAGTACATGGCGATGCCGCCCATCCGCGGCATCGGCACCACGTGCACGTCCCGTGCGCGTGGCTTGGCGACCGCACCGACCCGGAACGCCATGATCCGGACAGCACCGGTCAACAGGAACGTCACGGCGGCGGCGGTGAGGACGACCAGCAGATACTCGCGGACCGGCAGACCGGCCGGGGTGGCGTCGGACAACGAACCCACTCGATCAGGTTAGTCGGCGCTGCGTTAACCGACCGTCACACCCAGCACCTCGGCCACCGCGGAGCGCGTCACGGCGCCCTCACGGAGCAGGCGTGGGGTGTTGCTGGTCAGGTCAACGATGGTGGAGGGCACGGCGGCACCGGCCGGGCCGCCGTCCAGATACACGGTCACGGACTCGCCCAACTGGATCTGCGCGTCGGCGACCGTGGTGGCCGGCATCGAGCCACTGCGGTTGGCACTGGACTGCGCGATCGGCCCGACCTCGCGGAGCAGTTCGAGCGCGACCGGGTGCAGCGGCATCCGCACGCTGACCGTGCCGCGGGTGTCGCCGAGGTCCCAGGCCAGCGAGGGTGCCTGCGGCAACACGATGGACAGGCCGCCGGGCCAGAACGCCTCGATCAGGTCCTGCGCCATCCGGGGCACCGAGCGGACCAGCCCGTGCACGGTGTCCCAGGAGCCGACCAGCACGGACAGCGGCAGATGCCGGCCCCGGGCCTTGGCCTCGAACAACGCGTTGACGCCCTCGGAACTGAACGCGTCGCAGCCGATCCCGTAGACCGTGTCGGTCGGGAAGACGACCAGCCGGGAGGTGCGGATCGCACTGGCCGCGGCGGCCAACCCCGCCGTCCGCCGATCGGGAACCTCGCAGTCATAGACCGTGCTCACGGTCGGTGATCCTGCCACTCGCGCGCTGGGCACCGACACCCCCGGTCAGACCAGCAGGGGCAGCAGGGCATGCCGACGGCGGAGCACCGCGCCGAACCGGGCGTCCAGCCGCAGCCAGGCGTCGGTGGCGGTGACCCGCACCGCGTCGACGGCGGGTTCACCGTCCGGCCCGAGGAATCCCATGCCGGACAGCGCGAACAGGCAGCGCATCGGCACCCTGACGTCGAGTCCGGCGCCGCTGACGGTGAGCACGTTCTGGTCGAGCAGCGCGGTGGGCAGGCCACCATGCGGCCCGGGCGTGTCACGGGCGATCGCGATGCCGCGATCGGCGAGGCCGGCGACGACCTCGGCTGGCAGCTCGTCGATGACCTGCCAGCCGGTGACCGGCGGCAGTGCCGCGTGCCAGAACAGATCCTGCGCGGGACCCGGATCCAGCCGTGGCCCGCCGACGATGGCCAGCGCCGCGAGCAGTTCGTTGCCGGAGACCGTGACATCGGCCGGGGAGACACTGCCCCGCACGGTTCGGGTCGCGAGCACGTCGAACGGGGTGGAGGCCCAGACATCGACCAGGCCGGCCTCTCGCTCGCGAAGGCGCAGCATGGCCTCGTGGTCCAGCCGCACCACCCGGGCGACGAACGCGCCGAGATCATCCCGATCGGACGGATCGGGCACGATCAGCTCAGGCATGGGCGGGCACCGGCTCCGGTCGGTACCGGTCGAGGAAGGCGCGCTCGGCGTCGGTGAGCCTGCGCGGCCGGGCCGCGGCCAGGTCGTAGGGCACCAGCACCGTCTCCGCCGTGGCGATCTTGGTGCGGCCGTTCCGGCTGCCGTTCGTGCCGCTGGAGATGCTGTCGTGGATCGTGTAGCCGAGCGTGAAGGAGGCCGCCCGCACCTGGGTGACCGCGATCTGGACCGTCACCGTCCGGCCCGCGATGACGATCAGTGGGGCGTGATAGTCAACGGACAGCCGGGCGACCAGGACGCCCTTGGCGAGGTCGGTCTCGCCGTATTCGGCGGCGTCCCGGAACAGCAGGTCGATCCTTGCCTCTTCCAGCAGTGTCACCGTGTTGGCGTTGTTGACATGCCCATAGGCGTCCATGTCCGACCAGCGCGGCCGAACCTCGGTGACGAACACACCCACCGCCCGTAACCTCCCGTGTCGCTTGCTCCACCGTGAGCCTATTACGGGGTGACGGGTGCCTCGGTCAGTGCCAGTTGACGTCACACATCACGAAATACCGCGCGAAACGCATCGGGTATACCTCCCGTCCGGGCGCCCACTTCGCGGGCCGCTGTGCCGGGTGTCGTCCGCGCCCGCTCGTTCATTACCCGAACGGCCACGCTGATCAGGCCGGTTCTGTTACCGTGAGACCTTCTGCCAGGACGCGGTCGATGTCGGCGGGGAGCCGAGCGGTTGGAGACCACGTGATCGGTACGGCGTGCCGATGGGTGGCGGGCTGGCCGTTGTGGCGTGTCGCCGGACCGGTCCGCGGATACGTGCTGGTCGTGGACGTGATCGCGATCCTGGCGGCGGCCGCCACGATCCCACTCGTGCCGGTGACCAGCGTCGATCTCGTGCGTTTCGGCATTCTCGCCGGCTGCGCCGTGGTGTACATCGAGCTGACCCGGCGAATCGAACGGCAGCGCGAGTACTGGCGCGCCGACACCACGCCGTATCTGGACACCAAGAGCGTGTGGTCGTTCGCCGCGGTGATCGTGCTGCCGCCCGCGCTGGCCTCGGCGATGGTGGTGGTGACCTATGCCGCCGCCTGGCTGCGCGTCTGGCCCCGGCACCGGCCGGTGCCCTGCTACCGCTGGGTCTTCTCCGGGGCGACGGTGCTGTGCGGGACGCAGGCCGCCGTCGCCATCCTCGCGCTGGGCATGCACCACTATCCCGGCCCGCCAGCCAACACGCTGGTGTCCGGCCTGATCGATGTCGGCGTCGTGGTGGGTGCCGGCGCGCTTCGCTGGTTGATCAACTGCGGCATGGTGACGGCCGCGATCATGCTCTCGTCACCGCAGGCGACGGCCGGTGAGGTGCTGGCGGGCTTCAGCGAGCATCTGCTGGAGGCCGGCGCGCTGGGTCTGGGCCTGGCCGCCGGCACGCTGCTGGTGGACGACCCGGTGGTGCTGATCGGCATCGTGGTGGCGCTGGTGGCGATGCACCGGGGCGTGCTGGTCAGCCAGTACCAACGCGCCTCGCGCACGGACGGCAAGACCGGTCTGGCCAGCGCGGACTGGTGGCATCAGCTGGCCGAGCAGGCACTGGCGAAGGCTCAGGCGCACAACGGCACCTTCGGCATCCTGCTGCTGGACCTGGACTTCTTCAAGAAGATCAACGACTCGCATGGCCATCTGATCGGCGATCAGGTGCTGCGGGCGGTGGGCAACACGCTGCTCGCCGAGACCAGGGAGACCGACGTCTGTTGCCGGTGGGGCGGCGAGGAGTTCGCCGTGCTGACCCCGGACATCCAGGGACCGCACAACCTCGCGCGGCTGGCCGAGCGGTTCCGGCACAGCATCCACGCGCTGCGGATCGAGGGTGTCGGCGTCGGGACGACGATCGTCGACGAGACCCGGGTGGACGGCGCCCGCGCGGACGGATCGGCCGGCGTCGACGGAGCCCGGGTGGACGGGGCTCGGGTGGACGGCATCGCCGGGGACGGAGCCACCGCCGGGATCACGGGCAGGGTCACCGGCGACGGGTCGGGGTCCAGCACCCTGACCGTCTCGATCGGTGGCGCGTTCTATCCGGCGCCCGGCGTCACCTGTGTGGACGATCTGCTGATGGCCGCCGATGTCGCGCTCTACCAGGCCAAGGAGAACGGCCGTAACCAGACCAGGGTGGTCGGCCTTCCCGCGCTCGGGCTGTGACGATCTAACTGGACGGCAGCCCCAGCTTGTCGAAGAATGCCCGGTTGCGCTCTGTCGCGGAGTTGACAAGCCTGTCGAAGGACATGACTTCTATGTATGCCTTCGCTGGTTCGTTGAACCCGAAGTACCCCATGCCGTCATAGGTCCGCCGCAGGTTCGCGTACTCACACCTGTCCATGAGTGTCGATGTCAGATCGGCCACGATGTAGCAGAATGCCGGAGAATCCTGTGACGCCGGGATCGGACGTCCCGATACCGTCCGTACGCCGCCACGGCGTATACGCTTCACATAGTCAAGCGACTGCTGAATGGGATCCTTGTCCTCTGAGGCATCGTTCCGCATCGGCCTCTTGATCTCGACGACCACGATCGAGGCCAACGGCAACTTCTCGCCTTCCGCCGTCAGCACGGGGGTGTCAACCAGGCGCGTCGTGAGTATGTCAGGCTCTTTCGTCGAGTCGGAACCGGTGATCGGCATACTCTTGAGCGTCTTGTCGGAGGCAAGGTAGTCGTGGAAGGCAAGACGCTCATCGATGATCCATAGATTCGATGCGTCAGTACCGATATCATTCGAGTCCGTGCGCATCGGCATCAGCAACGAGTGAATCGCGTCCTCTCGGACGTATTTACCCTGGCCGTTTGCCTTGATAAGCCTGGACAAGATATCGAGAATCACCCTGCGGCGGGAAACGTACGCGGCCAGGTCAGACTGATTGATGTCATTGACGGTCGCCAGGTACCGGTTCAGTCGTTCCTGGTAGTCCTCCACAGGAGCGGAGCCAAGCTCCGCGAACACCGCCTGTCCCTCGGCGATGGCGTCCGCCTCCAGCTTCTGTAGGTTGCGATGCAGCAGAAGTTCAAGGTCGGGGTCCTTCATGGTCGGTTCCACGGTCACGCCGAGCGACTCAAGCCGGGAGAGGACCGGGCGATACCGAGGCGCGCGGTTGCTCACGAACTCGTTGACTCGCGCCCGGCCCTCGTCGCGCGCCGTGGCGAGCGGGTTGGCAAGGAGCCGTTCCACCTCTCGCAGTACGCCCGAACGGATATCGTCCAGCGAAATGTCATCATCCAGAGTCGCCTCGGATATACGTTCATCAATATCGAAAGAAGTACGGTCGGCGCGGACATGGGTGTCAAGGTAGTTGGATGACAGGTAGCAGACGTACGTGAACTCGGCTGACTTGTCGTCTTTCAACCTACCGTACAATCCCGCGATCTTGCCGGTGAGGTTTTCCTCGGTGACGACACGGCTCGAGGCGCACCAGTACAGCCGGGGTGTGGGGTTACGTGCCGAGGATTTGAGGCAGAGATTGACCATGTCGAACTTCTGACCCTTGACGTCGACGGTAGTCGTCGGCAACTCGGAGAAGACGAAGTCCTCCATCAGCTTGTTGATGGAGACGACCTCGTCATCAACGACCGTCACGTCGGGCGCCCCGCCGGGTCGGAGAAAGTACCAAATGCAGTGCTCGAACACCTCACGAGCGATCGCATCGACGGTCTTCGGTGCGCTTCTCTGAAAAGCGTCTTTGAACCCATCCAGATGCACGATGGTCCCAGTGTCGCTGGGACTTTCCGGCGCCTCAAGATGCTCGACTTCGCGGTCTATGGAGAACTTGAACTGTCGTGTGCAGAGACCGCCAGCCCCATTCTTGTACGCACTGCGGACCGAAACGCCGTCAAAAGCCTTGAGCCACAGGAGACGGCCCACCCCGCGACAACCCATCCCAGCCTTGTAGTCGCTGTCCAGTGTCTCGAAAGAGATCATGTTCTCTGGCGTGAAGCCCACGCCGTTGTCGGCGATGCTGAAGCCCACGATCGGCCTCAGCGGCGCGCGGCCAGGACCGGAAGAGCCGAAGTCGAACTCTTCCTGCACGCCCCGCTCGATCGTGACCGTCAGCCGCCCTTGCTCCGCATCCTCGCCGAAGCGTGCATCGATCACCTGGAGACCGTTGACAACCGCTTCCAGCAGGGGCAGCAGGGAGTGGCTCTTGGGGAGGCTCGTGTTCCGAACCCGGCCCGCCAGAGAAGTGGTCAGCGCCACGATGCCCCTCTCGATGCTCCGAAGATCCCAACGATATCGGGGCACACCGACATGCGTCCGCGAAACACTCCGCACCAACCGGATCGGCCGAATCGCATGGCGGGCGACCGTCATGCGATTCGGTCCGAGGGAGCTGACGCCGGGCCTACCGCACCGCCTACCGGACCATGGCGCGTACCTGGCGGGCGGCCACCGACAGTGTGGCCAGGTCCAGGCGACCGATCTTGGCGAGTTCGCCCAGCGTGGCACGAGCCCGGCCCAACCGCGACGCGTTGGACTCCTCCCACTTGGCGATCTTGGTGTCCGGACTGTCACCGGCATCGGCATGCCGCAGCACGTCCACCTCGATGGCCCGCACCGACGAGTACAGGTCATCGCGCAGTGCCAGCCGGGCCAGGGCGTGCCACCGGTTACCCCGTTCCAACGCGCTGACCGCGTCCAGCAGCCGGTCAATGCCCAGGTGATCGGACAGCGCGTAGTACAGCTCCGCGGTCTCCACATGCGGCCGCTCCGCCACGTACGCCTCGCGCTCCGCCAGCTCGGCGATCTCGATCACGTCCAGCAGCGCGTACACGTCGAGCAGCGTGGCGATCCGCCGGCCGATCGACTCCGGCACGCCCTGCTCACGCAGGGACTCCGTTTGTCCGCTGGCATCCTCGCGGGCCTGACCACGAAGCAGGTCGAACACCGAGGGTGCCAGTTCGTGAACGATCCGACCGAACCGGCTGATCTCGGCGCCCACCGCCAGCGGCTGCGGCCGGTTGGACAGGAACCAGCGGGAGGCGCGGTCGAGCAGTCGCCGGATGTCCAGTTGCATCCGGTCGGTGACCTCCGTCGGCACCGCGTTGTCCAGGGCCCGGATGTCCCGCCACAGGTCCGGCAGCTCGAACACGTTGGTGGTCACCGCGAAGGCTCGCACCGCGTCGGTCGCGGACGCGCTGAGTTCCTCCCGTAGCCGGAACGCGTAGGACAGCCCACCACCGTCGACGACCTCGTTGACCAACAGCGTCGAGGTGATCTCACGGCACAGCGGGTGGGCGCCGATCGCGTTGCCGAACTCCGCGCGCAGCCGGCTCGGGAAGTAGTCCGGCAACCGCCGCGCGAAGACCTCCAGGTCGGGCAGGTCGCTGGCGAGCACGTCGTCCTTCAGGTCGAGTTTGACATGCGCCAGCACGCTGGCCAGCTCGGGCGAGGTCAGGCCCTGGTGTTCCTTGGCCAGGGTCTTGAACTGTCCCGGTGTGGGAAGCGCCTCCAGTTTCCGGTCCAGCCCGGCGCGCTGTTCCAGGTCGGTCACCAACCGGGCGTGCACGAGCGACATCCCCGGCGCGTGCGCCCGGCTGACACCGAGCACCAGGTTCTGCGCGTAGTTGTCGGCGAGCACCAGCGACGCGACCTCGCCGGTCATCTCGGCGAGCAGCTCGTTGCGGCGCTCGGCGTCCAGCCGGCCCTGGGCCACCAGGTGATCCAGCAGGATCTTGATGTTGACCTCGTGGTCGGAGCAGTCGACACCGGCGGAGTTGTCCAGCGCGTCGGTGTTGACCTTGCCGCCGTGCCTGGCGAACTCGATCCGGCCGCGCTGGGTCAGGCCGAG
>DASVLX010000242.1:0-6372 GCA_036384655.1 Pseudonocardiaceae bacterium | reverse complement strand
CACCGCCGGACCCCACCCGTCCAATGTGGAAGAACTGAATGACCTGCCCGCCGTGGTCTGGCCGCGTCATGCCGAGCGCGGCGCCGACGGCGTGCTACGGCTGGCGGGCATCGATGTTCGCGATCTCGCCGAGCAGTACGGCACCCCGCTGTTCGTGATGGACGAGGCCGACTTCCGGGCGCGCTGTAGGGAGCACGCGGCCGCGTTCGGTGACCCGGCCCTCGTGCACTACGCGTCCAAGGCATTCCTGTCCATCCAGGTGGCCCGCTGGGTCGCCGAGGAGGGGCTGGGCATGGACGTGTGCAGCGGCGGCGAACTCGCCGTCGCGCTGCGCGCCGGGTTCCCGCCCGAGCGGATCGCGTTCCACGGCAGCAACAAGTCCGCCGCCGAACTGGCCGCCGCGGTGCGGGCCGGGGTCGGCGTGATCGTGCTGGACTCGTTCTACGAGATCGCCCGGCTGGACGCGATCGCCGAGGAACAGGACGTGGTCCAGCCGGTGATGGTGCGCATCACGGTTGGCGTCGAGGCACACACCCACGAGTTCATCGCCACCGCGCACGAGGACCAGAAGTTCGGCTTCTCGATCGCCGCCGGCCTGGCCACCGAGGCGGTGCGGCGGGTGCTCAAGGCCCCCAGCCTGAAGCTGGTCGGCCTGCACAGCCACATCGGCTCGCAGATCTTCGATTCGGACGGTTTCGCGGTGGCCGCGCACCGGGTGATCGCGCTGCTCGCCGAGCTGCGTGACGAGCACGGTCCCTCCGTTGTGGACGACATTCGGACCGTGGATCTGGGCGGTGGCCTGGGAATCGCCTACACCGCCGACGACGACCCGCCGTCGATGGCCGAGATGGCCACCCAGCTCCGCTCCATTGTGGACCACGAGGCGGACGCGGCCGGACTGCCCCGGCCGCGGATCGCGGTGGAGCCCGGCCGCGCCATCGTCGGCCCGGGCACCGTCACGCTGTACGAGGTGGGCACTCTGAAGGACGTGATCCTCGACCACAACACCAGCCGGCGTTATGTGAGCGTCGACGGTGGCATGAGCGACAACATCCGCACCGCGCTCTACGACGCCGTCTACGACTGCCGGCTGGCCTCCCGCGGGGTGGAGCCGCACACCGTTCCGACGCTGTGCAGGGTCGTGGGCAAGCACTGCGAGTCCGGCGACGTCGTGGTGCGGGACTGTTGGCTGCCGTCCGACCTCGCCCCTGGCGACCTGCTCGCGGTGGCCGCGACGGGCGCCTACTGCTACTCGATGGCCAACGGCTACAACAAGCTGCCGCGTCCGGCCGTGGCCGCGGTGCTTGACGGCCAGTCGCGGCTGATGCTGCGGCGGGAGACCGAGGACGACCTGTTCCGTCTGGAAGTCGAGGACTAAGAGACATGAGGGCGCAGATGGGGCCGGGCATGAGGACCTGCCGGACTGCTGGCTGGGCGATGTGCGGGGCGATGTACACGGCCATGGACGGGGCAGTGTGCTGGGCGAGCGAGGGCGGGGTGGCACCGTGACCGCGGGCGCACGGAGTCCGGTGGCCGGCCGGCCCATCCGGGTGGCGTTGCTCGGCTGCGGCAACGTCGGCACCGAGGTAGCGCGGATGATGCGCGAACATGCCACCGACCTCACCGCCCGGGCAGGCGCGCCGGTCGAACTCGCCGGCATCGCCGTGCGGCGGCCGAACCGGCATCCGAGTGTGCCGCAGGAACTGCTGACCAGCGATGCCGCCGGACTGGTGGCCTCCGACGTGGACGTCGTGATCGAGGTCATCGGCGGCCTCGAACCGGCCCGCACGCTGCTGCTGGACGCGCTGAACGCCGGCAAGTCGGTGGTCACCGCGAACAAGGCGCTGCTCGCCGAGCAGTCGGCGGAACTGTTCGCGGCCGCCGACGCGTCCGGCGCGGACCTTTATTTCGAGGCGGCGGTGGCCGGTGCCATCCCGCTGCTGCGGCCGCTGCGCGAGTCGCTGGTCGGTGACCGCATCGAGCGGGTCACCGGCATCGTGAACGGCACCACCAACTTCATTCTCTCGGCGATGGACGCCACCGGCTCCAGCTTCGGTGAGGCGCTCGCCGAGGCCGGCCGGCTCGGCTACGCCGAGGCCGACCCGAGCGCCGACGTGGAGGGTTTCGACGCGGCGGCCAAGGCCGCGATCCTCGCGTCGCTGGCCTTCCACACCCGGGTGACCGCGGCCGACGTCTACCGGGAGGGCATCGCCGGCGTCACGGCGTCGGACATCGCGGCGGCCAAGGTGCTCGGCCGCACGGTGAAGCTGCTGGCGGTGTGTGAGCGGGTCACCGAGGCGGACGGCCGCGAATCGGTGTCGGCCCGGGTGTATCCGGCGATGATCCCCAGGTCACACCCGCTGGCCAGCGTCGGCGGCGCGTTCAACGCGGTGTTCGTCGAGGCCGAGGCGGCCGGGCAGTTGATGTTCTACGGCCAGGGCGCCGGGGGAGCGCCGACCGCGAGCGCGGTGCTGGGCGACCTGGTCGCGGTGGCCCGCAACCTGATCGCCGGCGGGCGGGGGCCGCGCGAGTCGGCCTACGCCGCGCTGCCCATCCGGCCGATGGGCCAGACCCGGACGCGGTACCACATCAGCCTCGGTGTGGAGGACCGCGCTGGCGTGCTGGCGGCGGTGGCCGCCGTATTCGCCGAACATGACGTGAGCATCGCCGCACTGCGGCAGGAGGGCCGGGCGGGCGACGCCAGCCTGGTGATCATCACGCACGGCGCGACCGACGCCGCGCTGCGCTCCACAGTGGACAAGATCGCCGGCCTGCCGGTGGTGCGGGAGGTGGTCAGCGTGATGCGCGTGGAGGGCGAGCAGCCATGACCCCGCCACCCGGGAACCGCCCGCCGCGGCGGACCCGAAGGGCCGCTCCGGCGCCGGTAGCGATCCCCCACCCTCCCTGGGGGCGGCCCCAAGGCCAGTCTATCGGCGCAGGTCAGCGGCACGAAGCGGGAAACTGGGCGCGGTGGATAATCGAACCACCTGTGGACAATCGTTTGCCGGTGGCCACCGTGTCGTGTATGGCACGGGTGGCCGGCGAGGCCGCCGCCGCCCCCGCCGCCCGGCCCTGTACCGGGGTGCGCGAACCGCACCCCGCCAGGCATGCCGTCGAACCGTCCGGGCAACCCGGGCGGTTCGCGGGTTGTGTGTCGTTGCCCGAGCTGTCTGTGCCTAGACTGCCTGCGCCTTCTGTTCTTTCTGGGCCCCGCCGGGCCGGTGCCTCCGCGTCCGGAGCCGTCGGCGGGGCTGGTGAGGAGTTGCTGTGAGTGTCGTGGCGAGCGTGCCGTCGGCGGTTCGTCCCGGTTGGCCGGGCGTGATCAACGCCTATCGGGATCGCATCGCGCTGCCCGAGGGCGCGCGCGTGGTCACCCTGCACGAGGGCGGCACGCCGCTGGTCCCGGCGCCCGTGCTCGCCGACCGCACCGGCTGTGACGTGCTCCTCAAGGTCGAGGGTGCCAACCCCACCGGCTCGTTCAAGGATCGCGGCATGACCGTCGCGATGACCGACGCACTCGCTCGCGGCGCCAAGGCCGTGATCTGCGCGTCGACCGGCAACACCTCCGCCTCGGCCGCCGCCTACGCCGCGCGCGCCGGCCTGACCAGCGCCGTCCTGGTACCCACCGGCAAGATCGCGCTCGGCAAGCTGGCCCAGGCGGTCGCCTACGGCGCACAGATCCTGCAGGTCGACGGCAACTTCGACGACTGCCTCGAACTGGCCCGCAAGACCGCCTCGCAGTTTCCGATCGTGCTGGTCAACTCGGTGAACCCGGCCCGGATCGAGGGCCAGAAGACCGCCGCGTTCGAGATCTGCGACGTGCTCGGCGGCGCCCCCGACATCCACATGCTGCCGGTGGGCAACGCCGGCAATATCACCGCGTACTGGAAGGGCTACCGCGAATACGCCGCTGACGGCGTGGTGGAGAACACACCGCGGATGTTCGGTTTCCAGGCGGCCGGTGCCGCTCCGCTGGTGCACGGCAAGCCGGTGCCGAACCCTGAGACCATCGCCACCGCGATCCGCATCGGCAGCCCGGCGTCCTGGAATGGCGCGATCGGCGCGCGCGACGAGTCGGGCGGCCTGATCGACGCCGTCACCGACGAGCAGATCCTGGATGCCTACAAGCTGTTGGCGTCCCGCGAGGGTGTGTTCGTGGAGCCGGCGTCCGCGGCCAGCGTCGCCGGCCTGCTGATGACCGCCGCCGACGGCCGGCTGCCCAAGGGCTCGCGGGTCGTCTGCACGGTGACGGGTCACGGGTTGAAGGACCCCGACACCGCGCTGCGCGGCCTGGGCGACATCACGCCGCTGCCGGTGGACCCGCAGGCGGTCGCGAGCGCACTGGCGTTGGCGTGATTTCTCTTCCAGATGCCTCGTGTGTCCGGAAGGACGAACGACGGATACCGTTTGTCGTGCGGTTTTTTCGGGAAGGGTGCTTCGTGTGATGGATGCCGGAGCCATCGGAGCCATTGTGGAGGCCGAAACCACTCAGCGAGCCACCGCGGAAACGACGGGAACCGCTGCTGGAACCAACGGGGGAACCAGTCTGACAGAGGCAGCCACCGAGGCGGGGTCTGAGGTGATGACGGAAACGATCGTCGGGGTGCGGGTGACCGTCCCCGCGTCAACCGCGAACCTCGGCTCCGGCTTCGACGCCCTCGGTATGGCTCTCGGCCTCTACGACACGGTCGAGGTGCGCGTCACCGAACACAGTGGAGTGTCGATCATCGCGGAGGGTTGCGGCGCGGATTCGGTGCCACGAGACGAAAGTCACCTCGTGTTGCGCGCGCTGCGGATCGCCCAGAAGGCTCTCGACGTCACCCTGCCCGGCCTGGATCTGTACTGCCGCAACGCGATTCCGCACGCCCGTGGGCTCGGCTCGTCCGCCTCCGCGATCGTGGCGGGCATCACCGCGGCATACGGACTGGCCGGCCGGAAGCTGGACGACTGCGCCCTGCAACTCGCCGGCGAGATGGAGGGCCACGCCGACAATGTGGCGGCCAGCCTCTACGGGGGCGCGGTGATCGCCTGGCGCGACGACGACGGGCGCTACCGCGCCAGCCGCCTGGAACCGCATGCCGACATCCGGCCGGTGGCGCTGGTGCCTGAGCAGGAGTCACTGACCAAGGCCGCCCGCGACCTGCTGCCCGACCGGGTGCCGCACGCGGACGCGGCGTTCGCCGCCGGCCGGGCCGCGCTGGTCGTGCAGGCCCTCACCAGGGACCCCGGCCTGCTGCTGCCGGCCACCGCCGACCGCCTGCACCAGGACTACCGGGAGTCGGCATGGCCGGCCACGTATCGGCTGGTCAAGGCGTTGCGCGCGGCCGGTGTGGCGGCCACGGTGTCCGGTGCCGGGCCGACCGTGCTGGCGTTGACCACCGACGGCGAGCTGCCCGAGAAGGTTGATCTGACCGGCTTCGAGGTCCAGGAACTGGATGTCGACCGAGTTGGCGTCCGGCTGGAATACCTCGCCTGATCCAGCTGTTTACCCCCGTGTCGGTCGTTACGACGGCCGCCGGGACCTGCCGGATCGCCGGTGGGGAAATGTTCTTGGGGTACGGCGGCGTTACGAAGAATGCGCCACTCCGGTGGTGGTTGTTGCACCTGAACGCCTCGACGTCTACCCTCGTGGCAGATCAGTCACCGCGCGCACGGACGCCGGTGCAGTTCCCGGGTGTTTTCCCGGGTCGCACATCCCGCCACAACTGTTGGCCTCGCCCTAACCGGGCAGGGTTGGCGTAGACGGGTACCCGAGGGCCGTGGTGACCGATGTAGTCCATGTTGGGAGTCCCTGGTCGTTCACACGAGCTGCGCTTGCGCAGAGGCTTTCAGCAGGGATGAACGTGCCGTTCCGCGTTCCGTCGGACGGCAGGTCCGCTGGTCCCCGTTAGGAGGCGCGGGACCGGTCAGGAAGGACATGTGTGAGCAACACCGATCTACTGAGCAGCGCGGCGAACGAAACAGCCGAATCGGGTGGCGCCGCGACTGCCATCACTCCGTCTGGTCAATCTGGTTCGGACGGCACTGCTCCGGTCAGCTCATCGAACGGCACCACGCGCAGGCGCCCCGCCGGCTTGTCCGGCATGGTGCTCGCTGATCTGCGCGCGCTCGCCGGGCAGTTGGGCATCACCGGTACCACCGGAATGCGCAAGGGCGACCTGATCAACGCCATCAAGGCGCGTCAGGGCGGTGCGAACGGCGCTGGGAGCGGCGCCGTGAACGGTGCGGGCCGGCCGGCGTCCACGCCAGACGGGCGGCAGGAGGAATTGCCGGTGATCCAGGACAAGGCAGCAGGCACCGTGAACGGTGCCCCAGTCGGAGAGTCGCCCGTCGAGGAGGCCCCGACCCGAACCCGGCGTCGCCGGACGGCCA
>DASVLX010000241.1:0-5573 GCA_036384655.1 Pseudonocardiaceae bacterium | reverse complement strand
GCCCTCCTCGGCCGCCGAGCCAGCCACCGAACGCCGCGTGCTGGCCGCCGCGCCCACGGCACCGGCCGGCCCGCCGGGCCTGGCCAGGGCGTGCGCCGGTGCCGGAGCGGAGCTGCTCGCCAGCACCCAGGTGGTCTTGCGCCGCCCGCCGGAGAAGAACGACGCGACAACGGCGATCAGCGACACCGCGATGGCGAACCAGAACGCCACCACGAGGCCGTCGTGGAACGAGCCGGAGATCAGGCTCGGGAAGAACGCCCGGCCGGTCAGGAAGTCGGCCTGGTTGGCCGGCAGGGTGTTCAACGTCGAACCGAGCAACTGCTGGATCGGGTTGTAGCCCAGGAAGGCGGCGAACAGCACGGCCACCGCGGGCAGGTTGGCCAGCTGATGCGCGGCGTCGACCGGCACGCCGTGCGTGCTCAGGCCCTGGAACATCGCGGCCGGCAGGTTGGCCGACAGGCCCGCGATGATCAGGCTGAAGAACATGCCGATGGACAGCACCATCGCGGCGTTCTGGAACGTCGCGGTCATGCCGGAGCCGACGCCACGGGCGTTGCCCGGCAGGCTGTTCATGATCTGCGCCCGGTTCGGCGAGGCGAACATGCCCATGCCCAGGCCGTTCACCAGCAGGATGCCCGCGAACGCCCAGTAGTTGAAGTTCACCGGGATGATGATCAGCAGCCCGAAGGTGATCGTCGCGACGATCATGCCGACGGTGGCGAACATCCGGGTGCCCATCTTGTCCGACAGGGTGCCGGCGACCGGCGCGGCCATCAGGAAGCCGATGGTCATCGGCAGCATGTAGATGCCCGCCCACAGCGGTGTCTGCTCGAAGCTGTAGCCGTGCTGCGGCAGCCAGATGCCCTGCAACCAGATGATCAGGATGAACTGCAGACCACCTCGGCCGAGCGAGGATGTCAGGTTGGCGACGTTGCCGAGGGTGAAGGACCTGATCCGGAACAGCGTGACGCGGAACAGCGGGTTGGGGACCCGGAACTCGATGAAGACGAACGCCACGAGGACCGCGACACCGCCGATGAGCCCGGCGAGCACGCTCGGGTTCGTCCAGCCCATCGGGTTGCCGTTGTAGGGCTGGATGCCGTAGGTGATGGCGACCAGCACCGCGATCAGGCCGATCGCGAAGGTGATGTTGCCCCACCAGTCCATCTGCGCCTTCTGGCGGTGGCCGACGTCGTGCAGCCGCAGGTACGCCCAGATGGTGCCGAGAACACCGAACGGCACCGACACCAGGAACACCATGTGCCAGTCGAACGGCGCGAGCACACCACCGATGATCAGACCGATGAACGAACCACAGATCGCGGCGACACCGTTGAGGCCCATCGCCATGCCACGCTGGTTGGGCGGGAAGGCGTCGGTGAGGATGGCGCTGGAGTTGGCTATCAGGAACGCGCCGCCGATGCCCTGGATAATGCGCCAGCCGATCAGCCACCACGCGGCCATGCTGCCGTCCATCCAGGTGACCGCGAGCAGGATGGACGAGATCGTGAACACGGCGAACCCGAGGTTGTACATCCGGGCCCGGCCGTACATGTCGCCCAGCCGGCCGAAGCTGACCACCAGCACGGCCGTGACGACCATGAAACCCATCATCATCCACAGCAGGTAGCTGGTGTTACCGGCTTCCAGCGGGTTGATGTTGATGCCCTTGAAGATGTCCGGCAGCGCGATCAGCACGATGGACGAGTTGATCGTGGCGAGCAGCATGCCGAGGGTGGTGTTGGACAGCGCGATCCACTTGTAGTGCGGGCCGAGATCCGCGAGTGTTCGCTCACGCCCCCCGTCGCCGCGTCTGTGAGGTCTGGTCGAGCCGTCCGCGACGGAATCGATCAACCTGTCCTGTGCGGGCGATGCCGGCACGGTGAACCTCCACTACCCCAACAACGGATCAACTCCCCGACTTACGTTACCTATGCTAACAAAAAATTGGTTGTGCAGTACAGCTATATATCGTGACGAATCAGTAACCGATCGCCATACGGCGCCGGAAGAGGCCAAATGGACCAATCGAAATACGCCGGACGGCGGAACCGGTCAAACGGTGCTGTTGGCCTCAGCCCGCCGTGACCGGTCCCTCGCCGCGCACCGCCTCGATGTCGAGTTCCACGCGCAGCGTCGTGCCCACCGCCGCGACGCCGGCCGCGAGCACGACGTTGTAGTTCATCCCGAAGTCCTCCCGGCGCAGGTCGGTGATCGCGTGGAAGGCGGCCCGGGTGCCGCCCCAGGGGTCCTTGCCGACGCCGAGATAGCTCAACGCCAGTTCGACCGGCCTGGTGACCGCGTTGAGGGACAGCTGCCCGGCCAACGCCCATTTCTCGCCGCCGGCCGGGGTGAGCCCGGTGCCCAGGTACTCGATCAACGGATGCCGGTCGGCGTTGAGGAACTCCGCGCTGCGCAGGTGGTCGTCACGGGTCTTGTTGCCGGTGTCGATGCTGGCCGCCTGGATCACCGCGGCGACCCGGGAGCGCTCCACCGGATTGCCGATCTCGATCCGGCCGGCGAACTCGGCGAAGTGCCCGCGGATGCTCGCCATGCCCAGGTGCCGGGCGGTCACGTGGATCGCCGAATGCGCCGGGTCGATGGTCCAGATGCCCGGCTTGGGCAGTTCGTTGCCGCCCGAGCGGGCCAGCTCGACCACCCCGAGCACGGCCGAACCGCTGGCGGTCACCTTGGCGGTGCGGGCCGCCGGGCCGAAGCCGGGAGCGGTCAGCAGCGCGGTGTAGGTGCCCGCCGGCAGCGGTTCGGTGCCGAGCTCGCCGTCCTCACCGGCGGTGACCCGGGCGACCTGCTGACCGGCCGAGTCGGTGACGGTGAGGACGGCGTGGCCGACCGGCCATCCGTCGGTCGTGCGCACCTGTGCGGTCACGCCAGGGCGCTGGCCAGCGGTGACGGCGGTGGTCGACTCGTTCACGATTCCTCCATGACAACGGCGCGGTGCCGCGTACTCGGCCGCCGCGGCCTTGCCCCGCATCCACCTAGTCCGCGTGTTCCGCGATTGCCGGCAACTTCGATTGGTAGTCAGCTTGTCACGTGGTGCGACGACACCGGTGATCGGCTGGCCGCCGCCCGGTTCACACGTCCGGATGACCCAGCTTGACGTCGTGCGCGCCCTGCTCGCCGCCGTGCACCTGCAGCGCGCTGGCGACCGGCGGGTAGCCGCTGGCGATCACCGTGTAGTCGCCCTCCGGCAGGTCGGAGAAGGTGTACTCACCGACCTCATCGGTGGTGGTGATGCCGACCACGTTGCCGGCCCGGTCCAGCAGCGTGATCCGCGCGTCGGGCACCACCCGGCCGTTGCCGGCCCGCGCCACGCCATGCAGCCGCGCGCCACCGGACAGCTCCACGTTCTGGGTGTGTTCGGCCGTACCGGACACGGCGACCGCGACCGCGGTCGGCCGGTACGGCTCCGCGCTGACCACCACGGTGTAGTCGCCGGCCGGCAGCTCACCGAACGCGTACCGGCCGTCGGAGCCGGTCCGCACGGACGCGACCACCTCGCCGCGGTTGTCGGCGATGGTGACCAGCGCGGCCGGCACCGGGTCGCCGGTGCCGGTGACCGACACCGTGCCGGTCAGGCCGCCGGTGCCGGCCAGCACGACGTCGATCACCGCAGGTCCGGCGCCGATGCTGACCGTGGACGCCTGCGGCTGGTGCCCGCCGGCGGACGCGATCAACACGTACGCGCCCGGACCGGGCGCGGTGATCTGGTACTCACCACCGCCGTCGGACACGGCCCGAGCCACCTGATGTCCCAGCGGATCGATCAGCGTCAGCGCCGCACCGTGCACGCCCGTCCCGTCCGATCTGCGGACGCGACCGTGGATGGGCGGGTACTCGGCCTCCGACGTGGTAAAACCCTCGCTGGCAGTGGACATCAAGAACTCTCCCGTGTTGACATGCGAAGAATCCACCGGGGTATGACCGTTGCCAGCCACCTTGCGGGGATCGACACCGTTCCTTACAACGTGTTGTTCTACCGGTAGTGACGGAGTAGTCGCTCCCTGCCCTTCCTCGGCGAGCCGGGCCTGCAGCCCGGACTCGTTGCGCAGCGGGATCTCCTTCAGGAACCACAACAACACGAAGCCGACCGCGATCACGATCGCGCCGACGATGAACGTCGGCCGCATCGCGTCCGAGAAACCCACCAGGAACGGCCGGGCCAGCCGCGGGTCGAGCAGCTGGATGAACGAGGAGTCCTGGAGAGCACCGGTCAGGGCACCGCTCGCGCCGGACAGCCCGTGTTGGACCATCTGCAACACGGGCTGGTTGGACGGGTTGGCGAGGACGCTCGGATCGTGCAGCGCGGCCTGGAACGGCGCGGTCGGGGCGATCTGGGTGAACGCCGACCTCATCCGGTCCGGCAGCACGCTGAACAGGATGGACAGGAACACCGCCGTGCCGATGGTGCCGCCCATCTGCCGGAAGAACGTGCTGGCCGCCGTGGCGACGCCCATGTCCCGTGCTGGGACCGCGTTCTGCACCGCGATGACCAGCGGCTGCATACAGTTTCCGACGCCGAAGCCGAGGATGACCATCCAGATGTCGGTCTGCCACAGCGGGGTGTCCGCGTTGACGGTGGCCATCAACACCAGGCCGACGCCCATCGTCAGCGACCCGATGATCGGCCACACCTTGTACCGGCCGGTGTGCGCGATGAGCTGGCCGGACACCACCGATCCGACCATCAGGCCCAGCACCAGCGGCAGAATGAGCAGGCCGGCCTTGGTCGGCGAGGCACCCTTCACGATCTGCAGGTACAGCGGGATGATCATCATTCCGCCGAACATGCCCATGCCGATGATCACGCCGACGATCGAGGTCAGGCTGAACACGGCGCCACGGAACAGCCGCAGCGGGATCAGCGCCTCCTCGCGCATCAGATACTCGACGAGCACGAACAACGCCAGGCCGACCACGCCGACCACGAAACACACGATGGACTTGGCGGAGCCCCAACCCCAGCTCTGGCCCTGCTCGGCGACGATCAGCAGCGGCACCAGCCCGACGGTGATCGTGACGGCGCCCCACCAGTCGATCCGGTGGTTACGGCGGATATGCGGCAGGTTGAGCACCTTGGCCACGACGACCAGGGCGACCGCCGCGATCGGCACGTTGACCAGGAACACCCAGCGCCAGCCATCGATGTAGAGCAGCTGTGACTGACCGGCCAGGAACCCGCCGACGACGGGGCCGACCACGCTGGCCATGCCGAACATGGCGAGGAAGTAGCCCTGGTACTTGGCCCGTTCCCGGGGCGGCACGATGTCGCCGATGATCGCCAGGGCCAGCGACATCAGGCCACCCGCGCCGATGCCCTGGAAGGCCCGGAACCAGGCCAGCTCGGTCATCGACGTGGTGAAACTGCACGCCGCCGAACCGAGCACGAACACGCTGATCGAGATCAGGTAGTACGGCTTGCGGCCGTGCAGGTCGGACAGCTTGCCGTACAGCGGCGTGGCGATCGTCGAGGTGATCAGGTACGCCGTGGTGGCCCACGCCTGCTGGCTCAGGCCGTGCAGGTCGTCGGCGATGGTGCGGATCGAGGTGCTGAC
>DASVLX010000240.1:0-12261 GCA_036384655.1 Pseudonocardiaceae bacterium | reverse complement strand
CTTCCGCATCGCGGTGGGAACCGTGCGGGTGGCCCGCCCGACATCCAACGGCTCGCTCCGGGACCCCAACACCACGGGCACGACCTCGCAATCACAGGCGATCCGGCGGGCTGCGGCCGCCGACAACGCCGTGGCGCCGTGTGTGGTGGCGGTGTGCAGCGTGGCCTTGCCGAGCCCGGTTCGCAGGGTTTCCAGCGCCACGGTCAGGGTGACGTGCGGCTTCTGCCCACCGTCCTCCGGCAACGTCCCACCGTCCGCCACCCGGTACAGGATCTCGGCCAGCGCGTCCCCGGCCCGCTCGGCCGGGCTCCGCGGATCCGGCTGCCCATCGTGGGGTTTCGGGGTGGTCAGCGACGACACCATCGTGGTCAACAGGGCACCCGGCTCGGGATCCAACTCCGCCACCAAACGGACCCGGCCCGAGGGCTTGACCAGGATGTGGGCCTCGTTGTGGGGCTCCACCATCGGCTCCGGTTCCCGGGGTTCGGGGCCGTCCTGGTCGAGCCGTTCCAACAGCTCCCGACCCCACCTCCGCAGACTCCGCGCGTCCTGCGTCGGCACCAGGTCGGTGAGGGTCTTCTCGATCACGGCGTGGTCCTCAGCCGTGGCCCAGGTCAGCATCTTCTCCACCACCGCCGTGATCGCGCTCACCTGTTCCTGAGCGACATGTCCTTCCGCCGCCACCGACGCCAACACCGGCATCCGCGCCAACGACTGAGCATGGGCGACCATCCGCTGAGCCTCCAGCCGAGTAACGACGAACGCATCACCCAACAGAGACTCGGTATCCCGATAACCCCGAGCCGAAGCCAAACCCCGCGCCACCATCTCGGCAACAAACCCCGCACGCCGAGCCTGCCACCGCCGACTCTCCCGCTCAGCAAAATCCGCCGCCGCCATCAGATCAGCATCACCCAACCGCCACGGCTGCCGGCCACCGATCCCATCCCCCACGTCGCTCATGCACCCAGGCTATCGGAAATCCGAACTCCTGTTCGACACGAAAACGTTTGCCCCACCGAAAGTCGGATCAGGAACCCGCCGGACGGAGGAGGAAACCGAGCAACAGCTCGTTGAAATCGGCAGCTCGCTCGAGGCCGACCAGATCGGCTGATTCGGCCAGACAAGGAGGACCGCACCAGATCCACCTTGGTGCGGTCCCCGTCGCTGGTCAGCGTGGCTGAGATGCTGCCTAGCCCTGCTTGGTTTCCCAGAAGATCTTGTCGATCTCGGCGATCAGGTCCAGGAGCTTCTGGCCGTCGGCCGGGTCCCAGGAAGCCTTGGTGCCCGCCGCGCCGGCCGCCTTGGTCGCACGGTTGAACAGGTCGTGCAGCTGCGGGTACTTCTCGAAGTGCGGTGCCTTGAAGTAGTCGGTCCACAGCACCCACAGGTGGTGCTTGACCAGCTCACTGCGCTGCTCCTTGATGATGGCGGCGCGCACGCGGAAGTCCGGGTCCTTGTTGGCCGCGGCCTTCTCGAGGATCGCCTTGATCGACTCCGCCTCAATCCTGGCCTGGGCGGGGTCGTACACACCGCAGGGGAGGTCACAGTGAGCGGTGGCCTCCAGGCTCGGACCAAGGATTCGCGACAGAAGTCGCATCATTACCTCCCTGACAATGGATGCTCCGACCTAGCGAACCCTACCCTTGGTTTCGCTTGTCCGGCACGTGGAGATGATCGTGACCCCGTCTGGTTCCATGTCATGGTCGACAGCGCGCGACCCGCTCGGCAGACTGCCGTGGCGGCGCGTGCGGGTGCGCGGGCCGTCCATGGTGCCGACCCTGCACGACGCCGACATCGTGCTGGTGCGTCGATCACACAGACCCCGGCCGGGTGAGATCGCCCTGGTCCGGTGGCCTGCGCGGCCCGGCCAACTGTCGATCAAGCGGGTTGACCGGGCCGATGGCGCCGGCTGGCATGTGCTGGGCGACAACCCGTTCGGCTCGACCGACTCGCGGGAGCTCGGCCCGGCCGAGGTGCTGGGCGTGATCCGCTGGCGGCTGTGGCCCCGGCCGGGTCGGCTGCCTGGCCGGCCGGCCGAGTTTCCGGCCGAGTTTCCGGCCGATCAGCCGCCGGACGACTCACCGCGCAGCTTGTCGTAGTACGCCTGGCAGTCGGCGTAGCTGGGCAGCAGACCGGCATCCCGCGCCTGCGAGAGGGTTGGCGCGGCCACGTCCTTGTCGGACAGGATCGGTTCGAGATCGGCCGGCCAGGGCAGGTTCAGCTCCTTGTCCAGCGGGTTCACGCCGTGCTCGCCGCCCGGGTTGTAGCCGGTCGAGCAGAGGTAGCTGAGCACGGTGTCGTCCTCCAGCGCCACGAACGCGTGCCCGAGGCCCTCGGCCAGGTACAGGGTGTGGAACTCGACGGCGTCCAGCCTGACGGCGTCCCAGCGCCCGAATGTCGGCGAGCCGACGCGCAGGTCGACCACGACGTCCAGCAGTGCGCCGTGCGGGCAGTAGACGTACTTCGCCTGGCCGGGCGGCACGTCCGCGAAGTGCACACCGCGGATGGTGCCCCGGCGGGACACGCTGTGGTTGCTCTGGCCGACGGACAGCGGATGCCCCACCGTCTCAAGGAACGCCGGTTCCTGGAACGGCGCCACGAACAAACCGCGGTGGTCAGGGAAGATCGGGGGGATGAACTCGTAGGCGTCCTGGACGGTCAGCTCGCGTACCCGCATGGCCGCAGAGCGTACGACACGCGGGTGTGACGAGAACTAACGTGCACGGCGACGGCGAACTGTGCGAAGATGTCATTCGCTGCGGCTCTTCGCCGCACGATGGCCGAAGGTGGCCGGCAGGGCTGGCGCAACCGCGCGACCTGCCGCCAACGCCGTAACCCTGGCGTACCGGCCGTGGGACCATTCGTCTCACATCTCAACGGGGCGTAACTGCCCGATGTTGCATCGTGACCGCCGATGGGCGGGCTTCCCTGAACCCGCGCCCGGCAGCCTGTTGTTCATCCACCAGGAGGGAATCCTGTGACCGCCGTCAACGACCGCGCCTCCGCGCTGTCGGACGAGGAGGTCTTCACCGCGCACGAGGGTGGCAAACTCTGCGTTGACGTGACCGTTCCGCTGTCCGACCCCCGATCGCTGTCCATCGCCTACACGCCCGGTGTGGCAAAGGTGAGCAACGCGATCGCCGAGAACCCCCGGCTCGCCCACCGCTACACCTGGGCGCACCGGCTTGTCGCGGTGGTCAGCGACGGCACGGCGGTACTCGGACTGGGCAACATCGGCCCGGCGGCGGCGCTGCCGGTCATGGAGGGCAAGGCCGCACTCTTCAAGCGGTTCGGTGGCCTGGACTCCATTCCCCTGGTGCTGAACACGACCGACGTGGACGAGATCGTCGAGACGCTCGTCCGGTTGCGGCCCTCGTTCGGCGCGGTCAACCTGGAGGATGTCGCCGCACCACGCTGTTTCGAGCTGGAACGGCGGCTGATCGAGGCGCTGGACTGCCCGGTCATGCACGACGACCAGCACGGCACCGCGGTGGTGCTGCTGGCCGCGCTGCGCGGCGCGTGCAGCGTGCTCGGCCGGACGCTGGGCAGCCTGCGGGCGGTCATCTGTGGTGCCGGCGCGGCCGGCGTGGCCTGCGCGAAGATCCTGCTCGCGGCGGGTGTTGGCGATGTCGTCGTGGTCGACTCGAAGGGCATCGTGCACACCGGACGGGCCGGGCTGAACCCGGTCAAGGTCGATCTGGCCAGCCGGACCAACCGGACTGGGCTGACGGGCGGGCTGGCCGAGGCGCTGCGTGGCGCGGACGTGTTCGTCGGCCTGTCCTCGTCGCAGGTGCCCGAGGAGCTGATCGCGAGCATGGCGCCGGACTCGGTGGTGTTCGCACTGTCGAACCCGGACCCGGAAATCGACCCGGACGTCGCCTCCCGGCATGCCGCGATCGTCGCCACTGGACGCAGTGACTTTCCTAACCAGATCAACAATGTGCTGGCGTTCCCGGGGATCTTCCGCGGGGCGCTGGACGCTGGCGCGACGGCGATCACCGAGAACATGAAACTCGCCGCGGCCAACGCCATCGCCGCTGTTGCGGAGGAGGATCTGGCCGTCGACCGGATCGTGCCCAGCGCGCTTGATCCGCGGGTCGCCGTGGAGGTGGCCGCGGCTGTTGCGGTGGCGGCAAGGGCCGACGGAGTGGCATCATCGTCGGACGTCTTTGACTGATTCCGGAGGGTGTTGCCGTGGGCTCCCGGCGTTGCCGCGCTGCGGTCGTCCCCTCCGGGGCCGACTCACGGCGGTCGGACGCGCGAGCGAACGCCGGGGGCTTACGGCGGCTGGTCCATGGGGGGTTGACTGGTTGTCGTGTAAGTCCTAGGGAGAGGGCGACACGGTGACCCAGAGGATCGAGCAGGCCGCGTCTCGGAGCGGAACGAACGGGCGCACCCGCACGGCCAAGTCGGCCGCGGCCTTGTCGCGGGCGGCCGCGGCGGCGGGGGTCCTGCCGGACGCGCCGTCGCTTCTGGTGGACCGCGCCGGGATGGTGGTCCGGGTGAACGCCCAGGCCGTCAAGCTGCTGCGGGCCAACGACCCGGACGAGCTGGTCGGCCGGCCGTTGCACTCGCTGCTGCGCGAGGACGGCCCGGAGGGCGACCTGCGGCTGGTGGCGACGGCCGATGACCTCGACGAGTCACCGGTGATCGTGCGCGCGGTGCGCTGGCGAGTACCGAGCACCGGCCTGGACGCCGTGCTGTTGACCGACATCTCCGATCTGGTCGCCACCAGCGAGGCGCTGCGAGTGGAGCGCCGTCGCCTGGACGAGGCGGCGGCGTTCGCCGATATGGGCTGGTGGGAGTACGACCCGCTGGCCGACGCGATCTCGCTGTCGCCCAGTTCGCGGGCGCTGTTCGGCGTTGATCAGAGCATGGAGCGGCTGGACAAGTCCGACCTACGAGGCCTTATCCATCCCGACGACGTGGCACGGACCGACGAGGTCTGGCGGCGCTATCTCCTGTTCGGCGAGCCGATCGACGTGGAGTGCCGGCTGCGGCTGCCCGGGGATGGGTTCCGGTGGGTGCACGCGGTCGCCCCGGCCCGGCGACCGGGAGCCATCGGTGAGCGTGAACCCTCCGGTTATGTGATGGATATCACTCAGCGGCGCCGCGATCGGGATGCCCTGGCCGCCGAGCGCGCCGCTCTGCTGGACGCCCAACGGATCGGCCGGATCGGTAGCTTCCGCTATGACGCCGTGACCGGGCACGTCAGCCGCAGCGAGGTGCTGATCGAGATGCACCGCGAGAACGGCTTCGAGCCGAGCGATGATCCGCTCGGCAACATCTTCCCGGAGGATCGGCCACTGGCCGACGACATGCGGCGGAAGCTCATCGACCCGAATACCAGCGAGCCGGTCGAACTGGAGCTGCGCGGCGACGACGGCCGCCGGATCTTCGCCGCCCGGGCGCAGGCCAAGCTGGGGCCGGACCGTGAGCTGCTCTCGATCGAGGGCACCATGCAGGACATCACCGATCGCCGCCAGTTGGAGCGGCAGCTCCGGGATGAGAACGAACGTTTCGCCCTCGCCCAGCAGATCGCCCGGATCGGCGTGTGGCAGTGGAACACCCGCACCGATGAGTGCGTGATGTCCCCGATGCTGTTGGAGCTGCTGGGCCTGCCGGCGGACGAACCGATCAGCCCCGAGCGGTTCCTCGGTTTCGTGCACCCCGACGATCGCGGCTGGCTGGAAGAGGCCATGCGGCGGGTGATCCGGGACCGCAGGTCGGGCGAGTTCGAGGTGCGGGTGAACCGCCCGGACGGCGAGACGCGGATCTTCCGCAGCTACAGCGCGACCACCCAGCCGTCGCTGGAGGGCGATCTGCTCGTCATCGGCGTCGCGCAGGACATCACCGAGAAGCGCATGACCGAGAAGCGGATGCTGCGGTCCAGCCAGCGGTTCAGTGACCTGCTGGCGCTCGCCCCGGTCGGCATCGCCCTGTTCGACGAGCGGAACCGGCTGCTCGACGCGAATGACGCACTGTGCGACCTGATGGGCCTGAACATCGAGTCGGTGCGTGGCCGGAAGGTCGACTCGTTCATCCACCCCACCGACATGCCAGCGCACAAGCGTTTCAAGCATGAGCTCAGGAACACCGAAGAATTCAGTTTCCGCATCCCGCAGCGCATTCTGATGCGGGCCGACGGTGAGCCGCTGTACTGCGAACTCCATGTGCGGCGGTCCGTTCAGGACGATGGACAGCAGTTCTGGCTGGCCGTGGTGCAGGACATCAGCGAACGGCGGCGGGCCGCCGAACTGCTCCGGCACCAGGCCACCCACGACGAGCTCACCGGCCTGCCGAACCGTGCGGCCGTCAACCAGCTACTCGGCCAACTACTCGCCGGCCCGGACGCCAGCAAGGTCGCGGTGCTGTTCTGCGACATCGACAACTTCAAGCGGGTCAACGACTCGTTCGGGCACGACGCCGGCGACGAACTGCTGGTCGCGCTCGCCCGGCGGCTTGAGGACGGCCTGCCGGAGGGCTGCATGGTCGCTCGGCTGTCCGGCGACGAGTACGTGGTGATCTGCGAGAACGTGCTCACCGTCGGCGGCGTGTCCCCATTGGCCAGCCGGGTCTGCACCCTGCTGCGCACCGCCGTCCCGGTGCACGGCCAACTGGTGCGGGTGTCGGCGTCGATCGGTGCGATGGTGCCCAACGGGAGCCCGGTCACCGGCCCCGACCTGCTGCGATTCGCGGACGCGGCGATGTTCGAGGCGAAGAAGCGCGGCCCGGGCCGGGTGTCGGTCGCCAGCCCCGCGCTGATCGCCACGGCCGACCGGCAGATGCGGCTGGAGGGCGAGTTGCGTGACGCGCTCGCCAACGACGGCCTGGTCCTGTACTTCCAGCCGGTGGTCTCGCCCGACGGATCCGTGCGGACCGCCGAGGCCCTGGTCCGGTGGCCGCATCCGAACCGAGGGCTGCTGTCGCCGGATGTCTTCCTGCCGGTCGCGGAGCAGGGTGACCTGCTGCGCGAACTGGATCGTTGGGTGCTGCGGACCGCGTTGGTCGAGGCCACCAGGTGGTCCACGATGAACGGTCATGACGTGGCCGTCGCGGTGAACCTGTCCGGCCTGCTTCCCGGCGATCCCGACTTCGTGGACGTGGTGGTCAACACCGTCGCCGAGTCGGGCATCTCCTACGACCGGGTGGTCCTCGAACTGGTCGAGACCAGCCTGGTCGACCTGCCCTCCCGCAGCCGGGCGGCCATGCACGAACTGATGGACCGCGGTGTGCGGTTCGCGGTGGACGATTTCGGCACCGGATATTCCTCGCTGGCCCGGCTCAAGGATCTGCCCGCGCAGATCATCAAGGTGGACCGCAGTTTCGTGTCCGGGCTGTCCAGCGACTCGTCGGACTTCGCGGTGGTCAGCGCGGTCGTCGACCTGGCGCGCGCGACGGACCGCCGGTGCGTCGCCGAGGGCGTGGAAACCACCACACAGTTCAACGTGCTACGCGGCATGGGCGTCGACGCCTTCCAAGGCTGGCTGTTCTCGCCCGGCGTGCCCGCGCGGGAGTTCCGCACGCTGCTCGAAAAGGGCCCACTGGCCGTGCCCAAGAAGCGCTGATCTTCCAGCGGATCCCTCAGCGGCCCAGTGCGTGCACGTCGCACCGGCGCACGACCGGCAGGGAGAAGTCGTCCAGGCGGCTGCGATCGTCACCACCACCGGCGATCCGGCTCACCATCGACACGCCCGCCCACGCGCTCGCCAGCCACGCCTTGACCAGCTGATCGAACCGGGGCCGCCGGCCATCCTCCTTGCGGATCAGGCAGAGGCCGCAGACCGCCTTGCCCAGCGTCGTGCCCAACGTCCACTGAATCACGGTGCGGTGCACGAACGACGCGAGGATCCACACGATCAACGTCCAGACACCGGGCAGGTCGGCCAGTGACCGCACCTGTTCCGTCCACAGCCCCGCGGCGATCGCGACCGTGCCGTGCAGTGCGAAGTCCACAATAGACGCCGTAACCCGGCGCAGCCGGCGCGGCGACGGGTAGCGCCGGTCGCCGTCCACGCCGTGATCCATGTTGACCCGCGGCAACGGTTGTGTCGGGTGATGCCGACGTCGTGGTTGCCGTGGAATCGCCGAATACGGACGTCTTGGCTGGTAGGGCCGTGGGGGATAGGGCTGCTGCGGCTGAAATCGCTGCGCACCGCGCAGGGGGTGGTTCACCGTTGCATTATGCCGCCCGATGATCATGGTCCGGTCGGGCAGGTGTGTCGCGTGGCGCAGCCCCGACCGAGCGTCCTGACCTGGATCTTTGTGCTGAATCCAGGTTGATTGTCCGAATCTGGCCCGTTGAACCGACGTCTTCGCTACCCTGATCAGCCATGTAGGTGACCAATGACCGAAGGGACGGTGTCGTGGCAGGGTTCTTCCAGGTCGATCTGGACGTCATCAAGCATTTTATGGACTCGCTGAGTCAGTCCGACGATCACATGAGCGAGGCGTTGGAGGCGATGAAGTCCGCCGGCGAGACCGGCCTTGCGATCGGCACCGACGCGCTGAACGGTGCCGCGAACGACTTTCGCGACACCTGGCACTACGGCATGACGCAGATCCACTCGATGACGCAGGAGACCGGCGAGGGCGTCAAGGCCGCGTACTCGGGCTACCAGCAGGTCGAGCAGGCTCTGTCGGACGCACTGAACAAGATGAGCAGCGCGCTGAGCGGGGGTGCCTGATATGTCCACTGAGGACACGATGAGCTATCCGCATCTCGGCTTCAACCCGGTGCCCGGTGTGCCGGACGACGTCGCCGGGATGGGGCAGAAGATCGCCAGTGCCGTCAGTTCGCTGACCGAGGCCAACGGTCTGGTGAAACGCTTGCGCGACGCCAACGACTCGGTGTGGGTCGGTGCCGCCGGTGACGCGTTCCGCTCGCATCTCAACGACAAGCTCGTCACGGACATGTCGCACGCGCAGACATCCCTGGAGACGGCGGTCAACGTGCTGTCCGGCTGGCACACCGATCTGACCAACTTCAAGGATGTGGCCGGTCGGCTCGACCAACAGGCCGCGGCCGCGCAGGAGACGCTGAAGCAGGCCAAGGACGTCTACGAGCAGGCCAAGTCCGACCCCGCCCTGAAAATGATCGGCCAGCAGTTCTCCGACTCGGCGGCGCTGCAGAAGGCACAGGCCGCGATCAATGCCGCTGAGTCCGCGATCGGCGCGGCCGGTGGCAAGGTCAACGACGCCGAGGACGCGCTCGCGTCGATCATGAAGCAGGCCAAGGAACTGGCCGGCCAGTGCGAGGACGTTGCCGGCAAGGCCGCGAACGCGCTCAAGCAGGCGACCGACAAACTCGCGCCACACAAGCCAGGATTCTTCAGCAGTATGTTCAGCGACATCGGCAAGGCGCTGGGCGCGGTCGGCGACTGGGTGAAGAACCACCTGGACGACATTCACTCGGTGCTGTCCACGATCGCCGCCATCGGCGGCCTGGTCGCCCTGGTCACCCCACCCCCCATCGATGCCATCGCCCTCGGCGTGTCGTTGGTCGCCGGAGCCGGTGCGCTCGCCTGCGACGCGGCAAATCCCGAATTCCGTGCGGGCATCACGCAGTTGTGCCATCTCAACTTCAACAAGGAGTCGCTGGGCGCCGCGATGACCGGTGTCGGCGACCTGTTGAGCGTCGTTCCCGGGGGCAAGATGGCAGCTGAGGCGATCAGGGGCAGCGATGTTGTGGTCGAGGGCGCTTCGAAAATCGCCAATATCGGCAATATCGCGTCCAAAGTCGGCGACCAAGCGGGATTCGGCGCGAAGATGATCGCCAAACTGCCGGGTGTTTCCAAACTGGTCGACAACTCAGGACTGACTGACCTGGCCAGTCATGCCTTGCAGGTTGCCAAGCCGACCGCGACCGAGGCGATCAACCTTGGCATGAAAGCAGAAAGCGCAGGATCTCACCTGTACAAGGATGTCAAGGAGGCGTTTGCGTGACCGGCATCCTGGCGGCACTGACCGGATCGGAAGAGCAGTCGACTCCGATCTGGTTGCAGATACCTGATGGCTATATTCCTCTGCCGCTCACCGACATTCAGGAGCACATGGCCGAGGCACTGGCCATGGTCAGCGAGGTCGCTCCCGAGGACACCCGCCCGGCCGTCGCGCCCCTGGTCGGCGATCTCACGTACCTGCTCGGGGAACTGGCGGCCCGACACGGCCTGTACTGCGGAATCGGTCACCACGTCTCGCCGGAGGATGGTTCCCAGATCACGTCCTCCCTTGTGGTCGCGCTGCAGACGTTTCCCGAGAAGACGAATCCCCGGGTCCTGCTGAAGGATCTGGTGTTGAAGAAGGAGGAGGAAGGCGAACGCGGTCAGGTCGACCTGGTGGACATCCAGGGGCGGCCGATCCTGTTCTTCGAGCGCAATCGACGCCTGCCAACGCCGCAGATCCCCGGCCAGCCCTCGGTTCCCGAGGGCGCCACCAGCGAGATCTACCAGCTTGAGGCTCTGATTCCGTCGGACGACGGCAGCAAACTGGCGTCGATCGAGTTCTCCACGCCCTTCGTCTCGCATGGTCCGGAGTTCCGCGCCATGGTGGTCATCATGGCGGCGACCGTCTCGTTCGATCCGCCGGCACCTTCCGTCGCGTCCGAGCCGGATGATGACACCGGGACGGTGGGGTACCGGTCCATCGCCGACGTCCTGAACGGATGAGTGAGTCTATGGGTATTGAGATCGCGCCGGGAGCGGCACTGAACGATCCCCGTGTGCAGGCGAGCATCGCTGAACGGGTGACTCGACGCATTAATATCAGGCGGGACGACGATCTGAGGATCCAGCACATCCTGGCCAACTACCCTTGGCGAGAGTACGGCTACAAATACGGGCGGTGGGAGTGGGAGGAGACTATTTTCAGCAGTGTCATTGTAACTCGCTACAAGTGGTCCAGGTCATTCCGATCTGTCGAATTGGTTGATCCAGGTGGCCGCGAGCTCGGTGAGATGACGTCGTTCTGGACGGAGCTACCGGCACTGTGTAAGTACTCTGGGCGGTTCTTGTTCGCGGGTGATCCAGCCGTCGCGGGTGTCTACTCACCGCTCGGTGATGGTGTCGAGAAGATGTGCTTTGTTTACAACAGGACGCTCGCGGTCAAGGAAGTCAAGGAGTACGCGCTCGTCATGAAGCCGGGCGTCGCTCATCCCGCCCTGCCTGAGGCCGACCTCCGTCCACAGAGCTGGTCGTTGGCGTCGCGAAAACACAAGGAGCGCATGGGTGGCTGGCCGATCGGTCCCTGGGTAGTCGACCACTCCGACAAGCCCCGGAAGCGGTGAGCGCCGGCTCTACTGTTGACCGCTGAGACGGAGGTGGCGGACATCGCGGCGGCGGACGGCGGGGAGGAACGCATCCTCGTCAGCGCCGCCATCAAAATTGCCACCAAGGGCCCCCAGGATCGCTATGCCAACGAAGATGCCCGAGAACCATGCCCAGATGAGCTGACCGATCCTTGGGTGGCCGCCGTCCTCTCTACGGATCAGGCACAGGCCGAAGATCGCCTTGCCCAGGGTCGTCTGGGTCATCCGTTGGATAAATACCCGGTGGATGAACGATGAGAGCACCCATACGATGATGAAGAGGCCAGGAATGCGATCCGAGGCGGGAATCGCCGCGGCCGCGCAGCCGAGGTGGAGGGCGAAGTCGACGATGAAGGCGAATACCCGGCGAAGTCGGCGCGGCGACGGGTAGCGCGGGTCGTTCGAGGCGCCATGTGGGTTGACCAGCTTGGGCTTCGGCTGCTTCCGTTGCCGCTTCGCTTGGGGCTGCTGCGGTGCCGGCTGCGACTGCGGTAGTTGAGGCGCCCGCTGCCCGGCCGGGTAGGGCTGCTGGGGCGGATACGGTGGTGGGTACTGCGGGCCGCCGGGCTGTGGGTAATTCATTCGGGTATTGTGCCGCGATGGTCACCGGCGGATGGGCGGTTTTCGGGAATCAACCGCGATTCGGGCGTCCCGGTCGCCGGTGGCGTTCGAGCGGTTCCATCGGTGGTTCTCCACGGAGGTCAAACTTCACCTGATCGTGTACACGGTCGGGGACCCCGAGGACAGCCCTGAGGACACCAACGAGGACCCGGCAACGGACGACACGACCGTCGCCCAGCTTCCGGAAGAGGCGTCGGTTGTCACCCACAACAAGTAACCTCGACGTCCACAGCACGGTGGCCGGCGAGGGGCCACCGGCAGCGGAGGGTCCCCCGGTTGATCGAGTTCCAGGCGGTGACCAAGCGCTACGGCGATCACGCGGTGGCGGTGAA
>DASVLX010000239.1:0-2372 GCA_036384655.1 Pseudonocardiaceae bacterium | reverse complement strand
GCCGTGGCGGTGGCACTCGTGCTGGTCGGCGCGGCGCGCTCGGTGCTCGGCCGGTTGCTCGACGCGGCCGATCCGGCCACCGTCGACCGGGCCCGTACGTTGGCGGCGCGGACACCGGGCGTGCTCGGCGTCGACGAGCTGCGGCTGCGCTGGTCCGGCCACGGCCAGTGGGCCGAACTGACCGTGATCGTGGACCGGAACCTCAGCCTCGTGTGCGCGCATGAGATCGCGCATGACGTCGAGCACCATCTGATGCACGGCCTACCCCGGCTGGTGCGGGCGCATGTGCACCCCGATCCCGCGCCGGTCCTGGGTGTCGATGATCACGCCAGCGTGGCGCACCACACACGACCTGCGCAGACGGTTTGACCCGTCCGCCGTTCGCGGGTCAGGATCACCGGGTGTCCAGGGCCGTACATCCGATCGAGGTCGAGTCGTATCGCATCCTGCGTTCCAGGGTGGACACGACCGGACTGCCGCCGCTGACCCGGGCGGTGGTCGAGCGGATCGTGCACACCACGGCCGACCCGACCTGGGTGGGTGACGTCGTGACCACCGAGCCGGCGCTGGCCGCCGGCCGCGCCGCGCTGCTCGCCGGGGCGCCGGTGGTGACCGATGTCAGCATGGTCGCCGCCGGTATCACCAGCCGGGACTGCCTGGTCGCGTTGACACTGCCGGGCCAGGATGAACTGGTGGCCTGCGGGCTGACCCGCTCGGCGGCCGGCATCAGGCTCGCCGCGCGACGGCATCCGGACGGCGCGGTCTGGGCGATCGGCAACGCCCCCACGGCGCTGGCCGAGCTGGTGCGGCTGGCCCGCGCGGGCGAGGTCCGGCCGGCTCTGGTCGTCGGCGTGCCGGTGGGATTCGTCGGTGCGGTCGCCGCGAAGGCGGAACTGCGCGCGTCCGGGCTACCCGCCGTGAGCACACTCACGGAGCGCGGTGGCGCCGCGATCGCCGCAACTACCGTGAACGCTCTGCTGTACTACGCCGCTGATGACACCGCTGATGACACCGCTGATGACACTGACGTCGATGCCGAGGAGCGCCCATGATGACACCCGAGCCGCTGCTGATCGTCGGGCACGGCACCGTCGATCAGGCCGGGGTCCGCGAGTTCCGCGAGTTCGTGGAGCGGATGCGAGTCCGGATGCGGCCGGCCGGCGTGGACGTGGCCGGTGGCTTCATCGAACTGTCCGCGCCCGCGGTCACCGAGGCATGGCAAACGCTTGCCGGGCAGGGACATCGCCGATTCACGGCCGTTCCGCTGGTCCTGGTCGCCGCTGGCCATGCCAAGGGCGACATCCCCGCCGCGCTGGAACGCGAGGTCCGTCGCCATCCCGGCACCAGCTTCCGGTTCGGGCGCCCGCTCGGCCCGCATCCCACCCTGCTCGGCCTGCTGGAACAGCGCATCGCGGCCGTCCTACCGGATGGCCAGGAACCGGGCGATACCGCCGTGCTGCTGGTCGGCCGCGGCTCCACCGACCCGGACGCCAATGCCGAGGTATGCAAGGTGTCCCGGTTGCTGCAGGAGACCCGAGGCTTCGCCTACGTGGAAACCGCGTTCATCTCGCTGACCACTCCGAGCGTCCCCGAAGGGTTGGAGCGGGTGCGCCGGCTCGGCGCGTCGCATGTCGTGGTGGCGCCGTACTTCCTGTTCGACGGTGTGCTGCCACAGCGTGTCGTCACGCAGTCGCTGGCGTTCGGCGCCGAGCATCCCGAACTGGACCTGCGGATCGCCGGCTATCTCGGGAACTGCGACGAGCTGGGCGATCTCGTCATCGAGCGCTATCACGAGGCCCAGCACGGTGATATCCGGATGAACTGCGACACCTGCGCCTACCGGGTGCTGCTGCCCGGCTTCGAGAACAAGCAAGGCGCGCCACAGACCCCGCATCACCACCCGGATGACCCGACCGGGCACGGCCACGGACATGCGCATGGGCATGCTGGTAGCCATGAGTGAGCGGCACTATCTCGCCGGACTGGACCTGACCGACCGCCGCGTGGTGGTGGTCGGCGGCGGCACTGTCGCGCAGAGGCGGCTGCCCAAACTCGTGTCCGCCGGGGCGCGGGTCGAGGTCATCGCGCCCGAGGTGACGACCGCGGTGCAGGGCATGGCCGAGGCCGGTGAGCTGGTCTGGCACGCCCGCCGGTACGCGGACGGCGACCTGGACGGCGCCTGGTACGTCGTGAGCTGCGCGTCCGACCCCGCCGTCAACGCGGCGGTCGCGGCCGAGGCCGAGCGCCGTCGGATCTTCTGCGTACGTTCCGACCACGGCACCCGGGGCAGCGCGGTGACGCCGGCCGTTTGTGAACACGACGGGCTGCGCATCGGGGTGCTGTCCGGCGGCGCGCCCCGCCGGTCCGCCGCC
>DASVLX010000238.1:0-22236 GCA_036384655.1 Pseudonocardiaceae bacterium | reverse complement strand
CGCCGACGGCAGCGCCGGTGCCGCGTCCGGTGAGACCGTGAAGGCCGAGGCCGGCCAGAGCGAGTGAGTCGGTTTTCCCATCCGGGTGCGTGATCACTCGGATGGGAAACCGAACCGACACCGCGATCTCACCAGTGAGCCGCTAGGCTCCGGCCGCAGTGCGTCATGCCCACTGGTTCCGCCGCCGCATCGCGGCGGAACCAGGTCGTCAGCAGCCGAACAGCGAGGGAAGCACGACAGTGCCCGGAACGGAGACCGTCAGCCGACAGGCGCCACCCAGCGCCGATGGCCCCAGCAATCCGGTTCCGTCCCGCCGCCGGTTCCCGTTCCACCGTCGCATCGACTACGTCGTCGCGGTGCTGCTCGCGGTGTCCACGGTCGTCGTCAGCGTGGTGCTGTGGCAGCGCAGTGACATCCACAACACGACGTTGGACACCGGATCGGCGGCGATCGTCGCGCCGGCGCCGCCGACGGTGTTCCCGCCGTCGCTGGCCGAGATCTGGCAGCAAACCAGCACCGCCACCCCGACCCCGGTGGTGGCCGGCCCGAACGTGGTGACCGCCACCGGCGGCACGGTCGTCGGCCGCGATCCCCTCACCGGCGAGCAGCGCTGGAGTTACACCCGCGACCTGCCGCTGTGCACGGTGTCGGCTGCCTGGAACTACACGCTGGCCGTCTACCACCGCGGCAACTGCAACGAGGTCACCGCGCTGGATGACACGACCGGCGCCCGCGGCCCGCAGCGCAACGGTGACGCCCAGTTGGGCACCCAACTGCTGACCGACGGCACCTACGTCACCACGACCGGCGCCACGCTGCTGGACACCTGGCGCTCCGATCTGGTGCAGACCATGGAGTACGGCACCGTGCCGGACTTCGTGAACCCGAACGTCCAACCGCGCAGCGGCTGCCAGTACGGCTCGGTGGCGGTGTCCTCCGGCGAGATCGGCGTGATCGAACGCTGCCCCGGCGACTCCGGTGACAGGCTGACCGTCTACCGCGCCTCCAACTCCGAGGGCAACGCCGACACACCGCAGATCGTGGTCAGCACGGTCATCGGCGGATCCGCCAGCCGGCTGGTCGCGCTCAACGACAGCTACGCGGCCGTGGCCATGCCCAACCCGAGCCGGCTGGTGATCGTCGACGCCAACACCGGCGCCATCACCGCGCAGTACCCGCTGAACCTGCCCACCTCCGACTTCACCGGCAACCCGCCGAACCTGGTCGTGCCCACCGTGATCGGCCCCAGCTCGGTGTTCTGGTACACGGGGACGTCCACGATCGCGCTGTCGAGCCTCGATTTCCACCCGCAGTGGAGCGTGAACGACACGATGGGCGCCGGCACCGTGTTCGCCGGCCGGTACCTCGCGCCGGTGACCAACGGGCTGCTGGTGTTGGACCTGGAGACCGGCAAGGAGGTCGGCAAGATCGGCGTGGACCGGCACGGGTACACCGGCACGGTCACGATGGCCACCCTCGGCCCGGTCGTTTTCGAGCAACGCGGCGATGTTCTCGCGGCGCTGCGCTGATCTGGGGCAGACTTCCGATGTGAGCACCGCATCGGTCCCCCCGTCCCAGTTGAGCCCGAATGGCGCCAAGCGCGTCGACCTCCCCGGCCGCTACGGGCCCATCGCGGCCCTGCGTGGCGCGCCGAGCCCAACTCCCGGCATCGCGGTCGAGAACGCCCCCATCGCGCTGCTGGTGCCCGGTTTCACCGGCTCCAAGGAGGACTTCGCGCCGCTGCTCGACCCGATCGCCGAGCATGGCATCGAGCCGATCGCCATCGACCTGCCCGGCCAGTACGAGTCGGCCGGGCCGGACGACGAGGACGCCCACCTGCCCGAGCCGCTGGGCGAGGTGGTCGCCGAACTGATCGGTGATCTCTCCGACAACGGCCGGCAGGTGCTGCTGCTCGGGCATTCCTACGGCGGGCTGGTGGCGCGCGGCGCGGTGCTGGCCGGCGCGGAGATCACCGGGCTGACCCTGATGGACACCGGGCCCGGTGAGCTGCCGCCCGGCCGGCGGCGCGGCGTCATCGACATCGGCGATCCGCTGCTGCGCGAGCAGGGCGTGGCCGCCGCGCAGGTGCTTCGCGAGCAGATGGACGCCGCCGATCCCGGCTGGGCCGACAAGTCGGCCGAACTGCGCGAGTTCCTGCGGACCCGTTTCCTGCGCACGTCGGCCGCGTCGCTGCTGGGCATGGGCGAGGGCCTGCGCCGTGAGCCGGACCGGGTGGCGAAGCTGGCGCGCGCGCTGCGCATGCGGGACGCACCCTGCCTGGTGGTCTGTGGGGCCAGCGATGACGCCTGGCCGGTCGCCATCCAGCGGGACATGGCCGAGCGGCTGGACGCGGACTTCGCGGTGGTGCCCGATGCCGCGCATTCGCCCAACACCGAGAACCCGGACGACCTTGTGGCCACTCTGCTGGCCACCTGGCACGCCTGGCTCAACGGCTGAGACGGATCAGCTATTCGGACGTGCCGGATCCGCCGTAGCGCAGGCCGTTCACGAGCAGGCCGATCATCCGGCCGGCCTCCTCGGCGCTCGCGTCGACATGACACACGCCCATCGTCATGAGCAGTAGGTCAAGTGGCTCGGTGCCCGGCCGGACCAGACCCTGCCGCACGGCGGCGTCCAGCAGCTCGGCGATCGTGGCGAGCAGCAGCTCCCGGGACTCCGCCAGCAACGGCGGCGCTGTCGCACCCTTCGGTGACCACTTGGCGCCCTCCGGCGTCCGCATCAGGATCAGCTTGAGTGGCAGGTTGACCCGCACGTGGTCGACCAGGTGTCGTAGCCACAGCTCGATCGCCTGGTCCGCGGGATGCTGGGCGAGTAGGTCGCCGGCCTCGGCGCACAGTTCCTTCAGGCTCTCCTGATAGACGGCCGCGACCAGGAACTCGCGCTGCGGAAAATGCCGGTACAGCGTGCCGACCCCGACACCGGCGGCCTCGGCGATCTCCAGCATGGACACGTCCGACCCACGGGTCCGGAAAACCGTGGCGGCCGCCGTGACCAGCGCGTCACGGTTGCGCTGCGCGTCGGCCCGCAACGGGCGACCCGCCCCCGCCGGCGAACTCATCTGCTTCCTCCTGTCACACCGTCACAACGACATCCAGCGAGAACCGGACGCTTGTTCCGGATGATAGTGCCCATGACAACATGCCGGCGCGAGCGACAGGCCGGCCGCCGAGCCTTGCATAACTGGACGAGTCGTCCGTATTATTTGGACGAGTCGTCCATTCCAAGTCTCCACCATCGAACCTGGAGGCACCACCATGAGGACACTGCGACTGGGCCGGGACGGGCCCGAGGTCTCCGCGCTGGGCCTGGGCTGCATGCGCATGTCGGCGCCCGCCGCGATGGGCCACGAGGACGAGTCGGTCGCCACCATCCAGGCCGCCCTGGACGCCGGCATCAACTTCCTCGACACCGGCGACTTCTACGCCGCCGGTCACAACGAGATGCTCATCGGCCGGGCGTTGCGCGGCCGGCGGCGGGAAGACGCCGTGATCAGCGTCAAGTTCGGGTTCCGGCGCGACCCCTCCGGAGCCTTTCTCGGACTCGACACCACCCCGAACTCGGTGAAGAACTTCGTCACCTATTCCCTGCGGCGGCTGGGCGTTGACGAGATCGACATCTACCAGCCGGGCCGGATCGACCCGTCGATCCCGGTCGAGGACACCGTCGGCGCGATCGCCGAACTCATCGAGCAGGGCAAGGTCCGCCATCTCGGCGTGTCCGAGGTCAACGCCGAACAGTTGCGCAAGGCCAACGCGGTGCATCCGGTCACCGCGCTGGAGATCGAATACTCACTGGTCACCCGGCTCATCGAGGCGGAGATCCTACCCACCGCCCGGGAGCTGGGCATCGGGATCGTCGCCTACGGCGTGATAGCGGCCGGTCTGCTGTCCGGGCAGCTCACCGCGCCGCTGCCGGCGGGTGACCTGCGCGCCCTGTTCCCCCGGTTCCAGGGCGACAACCTCACCCACAACCTGCGGACGGCCGCCGCGTTGACCGACATGGCGGCCCGCAAGAACTGCACCCCCACTCAGCTCGCGGTGGCCTGGGTGGTGTCTCGCGGGCCCGACATCTGCACGTTGGTGGGCATGAGCCGGCGATCCCGGCTGCCCGAGAACCTGGCGGCCCTCCAGGTCTCGCTCAGCGACGAGGAGGCTCGGGAACTCGACGCCGCCTTCGCCGTCGGATCCATCGCCGGTGACCGCTACCCGCCCGGGCTCGCCGAACTGGTGCCCAACTAGGGGCTCAGGCGTACCAGAAGAACCACAGCACGGCGGCGGTGATCAGCAGGATCGCCGTGCAGCACAGCCACCGCCGGGCTCCCGGTCGCCGGTCCGCGGACAGCTGGAGCGGCACCGCCAGCAGGGCGGCCCCGGCGTGCGCGCACAGGGTGACCGCGCCCGGGCCGGGCATGCCGTGCGTGCCGCTGTAGACCTGCGCGCAGATCACCACCACCGCCAGCACCACCAGCCCGGCCGTGAGCAGCCCGGTCAGTCCGGCCAGCAGCCCAGGCCGGGCCCGGTGCGGCGCGACCGGTCCGATGTCCGCGGACGGGGTCGAATCCGGTCCCGGCGCTGTGGCCGGTGATGTGGTTGGTCCAGAGTGGGCGATCGGCGAGGTGGCCTCCACTCGCGGAATCTCGGCTGTGGGCAACGACATCCAGTCCTCCGGCCGCCAGTCGTCGCCCCGCCTCGGTTCCGGTGGCCCACTCATGGCGCGGTGATCGCTGGTCGCTCGACGGTCCGTCACGACGCCAACGCGCCGTCGAACGCGAAGTCGAACTGCCCCTGCACGCATCACACGGTACGCAGGTCGACCGGCGACCGCCGTCCCAGGCGGCGCGGTGCTGCGTTCTCGGTCGCTCGCGTACCTTAGTACGCCACGCTCCCTGCGGCCTTGCACCGCATCCACCTGGAACGCCGGAACAGCTTGGGTTCAGGGCGCACGGGTTCCGCCTAACTTCAGTAGGCCACGCGGCCTGCGGATTCGCCCGCATCCACCGGAATTCCGGAACAGTCGGTGATGCTGGTGGTGTCAGGTTGGGGTGCCGTGAATGAATCCCTGCACCGAATTGGCCACCATCTGCACCGCGATCGCGGCGCACAGCAGGCCCGCGATCTTCGCCATCAGCGTGATGCCACCCTCCCGCACGAGCCTGATCAGCAGGTCCGAGAAACGCAGGCACAGCAACAGAATCAGGTGCACCACCACGATCGCGACGGCCAGGCTGAGATACGAGCCGGGATCGCCATGCGCCTGCCGGACGTAGACGATCGTCGTCGCGATCGCGCCCGGCCCCGCCAGCAGTGGCGTGCCGATCGGCACCAGGGCGATGTTGACGTCCTCGCTCGCCCCCGGCTGGGTGGTTTCCCGGCCGGTCAACAGATCCAGCGCGATCAGCAGCAACAACAGTCCACCGGCGCCCTGCAGGGCCGGGATGCCGATGCCCAGATACGACAGGATCACGCCGCCGCCGACCGCGAACAGCGTGATCACGCAGAGCGACACGAGCACGCCCTGCCGGGCGGCGCGGGTCCGCGCCGCGGGAGTCTTGCGGCCGACGAGCGACAGGAACACCGGAATGCTGCCGGGCGGATCCATGATCACGAGCAGGGTGATGGTCGACTCGGCGAACAGCGTGGGGTTGAACAGTGTCACCGCAGGCTCACCGGGACACCAAGGGCACGCCGGTGGTCCGCGCGACAAGCGCGTCGAGCTGTTCCGGGTCGGTGGTTTCCTGGCCGAGCCGGACGGTCTTGTTGGTGCCGTGGTAGTCGCTGGAGCCGGTGGCAACCAGGCCGAGTTCGGCGGCGAGCCGGGCCAGTTGGGCGCGGGCGGCCTCGTCATGCTCGGGGTGGTTCACCTCGACCCCGGACAGCCCGCGCCTGGCCAGGTCCCTGATCACGTCGGCGGTGACGTGCTGCCGCCGCATCCGGGAGAACGGGTGGGCCAGCACGGTCGCCCCACCGGCCTCGGCGATCATGTCGATGGCCCGCTCGATGGGGGTGTCGGTCCGGGAGATGTAGTACGGCTTGCCGGCGGCCAGGTACTTCTCGAAGGCGTCGGTCACGCTGGTCGCGCGGCCCGCCCGCACCAGTGCCCTGGCCAGGTGCGGCCGGCCGGCCGCACCGTCCTCGGGCACATCGGCCATGATCTCGTCCGGATCGACCGGAAACCCGTCGGCGGCCATCAGGTTCGCCATCCGGCGCAGCCGCTGCCGGCGTTCCTCGCGCAGCCGAAGCTGCTCGCGCACCAGCGCCGGCGACTCCGGGTCGAACAGGTACGCGAGCAGGTGCACGGTGTGGTGACCACCGGTGCCATCCGGTGACTCGCAGGACAGTTCGGCACCGCGAACGAGGGTCATCCCGTCCGCCAGTGCCTTCTCCGCCTCCGCCCAGCCCGCCGACGTGTCGTGGTCGGTCAGGGCGATCACATCCAGTCCGACCTCGGCCGCCTTGGTCATCAGCTCGGTCGGCGTGTCCGTGCCGTCGGAGACGGTGGAGTGGGTATGCAGATCGATGCGCACCCACCCACTCTACGGAGCGCGTTTCGCCAGATCATCGAGTCCGGCAAAACCTTGCGACGCCGAACTAAGGGACCAGCTTCTTGCCCTTTGCCGCGCGCTGCGCCTTGATCATCGAGAACCGCTCCGCCTGCGCCTTCTTGTCCCCGAACACCAGGTCGGAGATGCCGTCGTAGACCCGCTGTGGGTCGGGCAGGTACTCGATGCGGTCCAGGCCCTGGACCTTGCCGGCGGACTCGACGATCAGCGTGCCGTAGCCGAGCATCCGGCCGGCGACCGGACGCTCGTAGGTCAGGTCGGTGACCTTGCCGATGGGGATCATCGAGACACGTGTCGTGAACACGCCCTGGATCAGCATGAACCGCTTGTCCGTGATGACGATCTGTTCAACCCACCACTCGGCGAGCACATAGGCGAACCGCAGCACCACGAGCAGCGCGCCGTACCACAGCACGTTCTGCACGACGGCGGAGCCGACCGGCAGCAGGCCAGAGATCATCACGGCGATGGCCAGCAGCGCGGCGGCCTCGAACATGTCCCAGGCAACGAATGCCCAGTGTCGGCGCACCCGGATGACCCGCCGTTCGCTCGACAGCAGGTACTCGTCCGGCTCGCGTGGTGCGAACATGACGCCAGTATCCCGTGATCAGCGTCAGGCGAACAGGGTCTGGACGAAGGCCACGATCGCGGTCGCCGCGTTCTTGAGCAGGTCGAGGATGTGCGTAACGAGGCCGGAAGCCTGGTTCGGCGACGTGATCAGGAAAAACAGCACCAGCGCGACGGCCGCCCAGGTCAGCAGCTTCTTGAGGTTCACGTTGACCCCGCCCCATCCTGTCCAGGTTTGTTCCAGTCCATCAATCTTTTTACCGCATCGATGCGGTGCTCGGTGGGTTTTGTACCGCGTTGGGCTAATGCACGCGTCTCGACCCCCACTTTGGCTACACTCCGTGTTGTGTTTGGCCGTGAGCGTTCCGCGATCAGGTGTGTGGGAGCCATCCTCCTTGATGACTCGGCGCGCATCCTACTGATACAGCGTGGCCACGAACCGGGTCGGTGGCAGTGGTCACTGCCTGGCGGCAAGGTGGAACCGGGCGAAACCGATAATCAGGCCATCGTGCGGGAGATGGCCGAGGAGACCTCGTTGATCGTCCACCCGACGACGCTGACCGGCGTGGCCCGCCGGCCGGCTCCAACGGGTGAGTTCGTGATCTACGACTACCTGTGCGACATCATCGCCGGCGTGCCGACCGCCGGTTCGGACGCGGCGGCGGTGCGCTGGGTCGACCGGGCCGGGTTCGAGGCCCTGGACCATGCGGGCCGGTTGACGGAACAACTGGCCGAGACGCTGCGTGACTGGCACGCCCTGCCCTGGCGGTAGGGCCTCAGTTCAGCCACTTGATGCGGTCGCCGTACGTGGAGGTCTGGGCGAGGACGGTCGCCTCCGGCGTGCCGTCGATCCAGCGGGTCAGCGCGAGCACCGCGCACCTGCTGCCGCCCCGCCAGCGCAGGTCCGGCCGCTCCGGCAGGACCTGAACCAGCGCGGACTCGTAGTCCTCCAGGCTGATCCACCACAGCGGCCGGTGCTTCGCCAGTTCGGCCACCGTGGCCACGAAGTCGGGTCGCCGCCTCGGCGGCAGGCAGGCGATCGCGTGGCTGTCGAAGACCACCAGTGGCAGTTCCGCCGGGATGTGCTCGGCGGCGGTGAGCAGGTCGTCCACCGCGTCCCCGGTGAGCAGTTCCGGCGGCTGCTTGGCCTGCGCGGCGGCCGCCATGTTGAGCAGCCTGAGCCGCTCCGGCTGGTCGGCCCAGACGCAGGCCTCCAGCCAGGCCAACTGATCCTCGTCACGCAGGTCGACCGGACGCTGGTCCAGGCCGACCCTCGCGGCGACGTTGAGCTTGCGGGGCATGGCCGGCGGCTTGCCGCCCGACTTCGCCGGTTCGAGCAGGGTGTGCAGGACGAGCGCGGCCTTGGCCGGGCCGACCGCCATCTGCTCGCCGGTCGGCAGTTGGTACCGGTAGGCGTACCGGTCCATGCCGAGCAGCAACCCGGCGCTGGTGCCGACCTCCAGCAGCCCGATCGGCCCGCGAGCCTGCTTCGCGGCCAGCGCCACCGCCGGGTACAGCGCGGCGGCCCGACGGACCTCGTTGGGCTGGGCGATGTGGCTGGTGATGAGTTCGCGTATCCGCTCCGTCCGGTCCAGCACGAACGACCGGAACAGCGGCCAGGTCTTCGCGTCCACCCCGCACTCGCCGCCGACCGACGGGTAGTACTGGGACAGCTCGCAGACCGGGTCGGCGAGCACCAGGCGGTGCGCGGCGGCCAGGAACAGCAGCACGGCTCTGGGGTCGTCCGGGTCGGTGGGCGTGAGCAGTTCGGCTACGTCGGCGTCCTCCGCCGCGCACGAGGCGAGGTGCGTGTAGAGCGGCGATTCGCCGACCGCGCTGTCCGCGAATGTCCGCAAGCGGTCCTTCACCACGTCCAGCGAGGTCGGCACGATCGTCCTCCTATTTCACGGCCGGGGTTCTGGGCGGCCCGGCTGTTCACCACCCCGAGTGTCACCGTAAGACCGCTTGGGCACCATGACTTTGCGACGGAACACGCACACGACGGTGCCGTCCTGCTTGTACCCGCGGGTCTCGACGTAGACGATGCCTCGGTCGGTCTTCGACTTCGACGGCGTCTTCTCCAGCACCTCGGTCTCACCGTAGATGGTGTCACCGTGGAACGTCGGCTTGATGTGTTTGAGGGATTCGACTTCCAGGTTGGCGATCGCCTTGCCGGAGACATCCGCCACAGACATGCCCAGCAGCAGCGAGTAGATGTAGTTGCCGACGACGACATTCCGCCCGAAGTCGGTGGTCTCCTCCGCGTAGTGCGAGTCGATGTGCAGCGGGTGGTGGTTCATCGTGAGCAGGCAGAACAGGTGGTCGTCGTACTCGGTGACCGTCTTGCCCGGCCAGTGCTTGTAGACCGCCCCGACCTCGAATTCCTCGTAGTACCGGCCGAACTGCACGCTGTCTCCCTTGCCACATGGCCCCGGACCGCCGGGACCGTCCATTACCGATGGGTAAACAGTCTGACCCGCGCCGAGGTGTCGTACGTCTCCGGTGTGGCCAGCTCCACTGTCGGGCGTCAGACACCGCGGGTTTTCCAGTCCGGGTGTCGTTCCTCACGAATTCCGCCCACCGGAACGCCCGGATATCCGGCAGCCTCGGACCGCCACACGATCTTCACCCAACCGAGTGACGACCGTAGGAATCCAGCCCCGGTAACCTGATCTCGATGCCAAGAACATCGCAGGAGATCATCGATCAACAGGACGAACTAGCCCGCCAGTTCGAGGAGTACGAGCCGGAGAACAGTGACTGGCGCGATCCCGAGTCCATGTTCGCCATGCGGCGGGCAGTCGCAGAACACGCGCGTGCTGAAGCTGAGCTAGCCAAGGCCGTCGCCGAGGCACGTGCGGCCCACTACTCATGGGCCACGATAGGTGCCTTCCTGGGCACTTCCGGTGAGGCAGCCCGCCGAAGGTACGGCCATCAAGACAGAGACCCCGGCACCGCTGCGGTGCCGGGGGTTTGAGCTACGAAGACACGGACGGGTGCCCGCACTTAGACTCGCGTCTTCTTCCGGTAAGGCACGCGCGTCGTGCGTGGAGCTGGCACGTGGGTCACGGCGCGTTCGATCCGATCAAGTTTCTCTCGGATGCTAGCCAGTTCGCGCACTTCGACGGCCCGTTCACCGGAGATGCTGCGCTGAAGCACATCCCTCACGAAGGCGTTGTAGCGCACGCCCTCGGCGTTCGCTGCTTCCTTCAGCGCCGCAATGAGCGGAGCCGGCAGACGCAACGACGTTGTGACCATCGGCCGCGGGTCCACCCACTCGCCATGTTCCATCTGATCCGACGTGTCATGCGTGTCGTAGTACTCGGCGAGTTTCTCTAGATCCTTGCGGGAGCGGGGAAGTTGTTCATCACGCTTGTTCATGGTCATAGTCACCTTGCCTTCCGCCGGAAGGTCTTCTTCTCAGCCTCGGTCATGTCACGCGCAGTCACAACGAACGCTTCACCGTTGTCGTCCACAGCCACTACCAGCAGGTGGCGCCCAGCGTAGGTGCGGCCATAGATGACGACTGTGTTGTCACGCCCAGGGGTTGTCCAGTAGGGCCGGTCGAGGACCGCTTCTCTCACGTCGTCCAAGGTGATGTCACGGTGAGCGATGTGGTTGGTCGACCACGGGTGGTCCTTGACATCCTTGAACACCTAGCAAGTGTAATGCGTTCGCATTGCATCCGCAATGCGATGCCGGAGCTCACGCAACGTCACCGAAGCACTATCTGCCCACTACTCATGGGCGATGATCGGCGCAGTGCTCTGTGCCTCTGGTGAAGCAGCCCAGCAGAGGTACGGAGATACTTGGTTGGCGATGCTTGATTAGCCGATGACCAAGGTTTCGTCCCCGAAGTCCGCGATCAGCCGTAGCCGCCCGCCCAGCGCCCGGATATACGCCTGAAGCGTGCCGACCTCGGTGCGATCAATCTCGCCGCCTTCGATACGCGACACCCTCGACTGCGACACACGCATCGCCGCAGCGATGTCGGATTGAGGCACATGCTGGGCTTCGCGCAACTGACGCAGCCGGTAGGCGCGGACTTCAGCGTCGAAGCGGGCTCGGTGCTCGGCGATGTGCTGTTCGTTCAGCAGGGGTGCAGCTTCGCTGCGGACTTCACGCCAACTCCGTGCCATGATGCTCACCTCTCCTCGTTGTAGTCGCCGGCCAGCCAGCGTTCGTACTGTTGCTCTGCCAGCGGGATGTTCTCCCGGTACCACCCGTTCCACGTTCCGGCCTTGTTCCCTGCGGCCAGCAGGACTGCGATGCGCTGAAGATCGAATATGAACAAGATCCGTATTTCGCTGGTGCCAGCAGAGCCAGGTCGCGGCTCCTTCATGTTGTGGTGGCGCGACCCCTTCACCCGATCGACGAGCGGCCGCCCAAGCATGGGTCCATCTTCAGCGAGCTTGTCGATCGCCGCGCCGATGGTTTCAGCGCTGTCTGGGTCGGTCCCTGCGAGGGAGAGATACCAGTCATCGACCTCCTCGACCAGTACAACCTCCCACATGCACCAAGTATGACGTCTTCGTCATATGACGTCAAGGTCATGTGTCGGACGTAAGTCGAGGGGTTCGTCGAGCCCGTCCGCACTCAGCCGGCGGTGCCGCTCTGGGGGCGCGGGCTCGGGTGCAGGGCGAGCTTGGCGATCAGGTCGCGGGCCTGCTCGGCATGGCGTGGCTGGCACAGCACGTCATACCGGCCGGCGACCAACTGGCTCGCCGACTGGAAGTCCCGCCGACCGCGCGACGACAGCATGCCGGCGGCGGCGAACACCAGGCCGAACAACACGCCGGCGGCCAGGCCCGTGACAATCGGGCCGACGGCCGGTCCCGAGGTGTCGAAGAAGCTCAGCAGCAAGCCGACGAACAGGCCGAACCACGCCCCCGAGGCAGCGCCGGTGGCGAGCACCCTTCCCCAGCTCAGCCGGCCGATGACCCGCTCGACGAGCATCAGGTCCACGCCGACGATGGTCACCTCCTGCACCGGGAAGTTGCTGTCAGCCAGGTAGTCGACGGCCCGCTGCGCATCCTGATAGCTGTCGTACGACCCAACCGGCCAGCCGGTCGGTCGGGTGGGCAGCTTGGGCACGCTCGGTCGCGGCGGGCCGCCGCCGAACGGACTCGTCACCTCGATCACTCCTTCTCGCCTACGTATCCATCATCCTCCCAGCGCTGGCGGTCGTCAGCCACCAACCGATCATTCCAATCGCGGGCACTTTCCGCGCCTGACCACGCGCGCTGACGAAAACGCCGGGTGGGCGTGTCCAACGGACGCGCTCACCCGGCGTGAACCGGCCTTCACCGACCGGATCCGACCGGCCGAACCGTTCTCAGCGCTTGCGGTACTCCTTCAGCAGACCGCGGCTGATGATGGTCTTCTGGATCTCGCTGGTGCCCTCACCGATGAGCAGGAACGGCGCCTCGCGCATGAGCCGCTCGATCTCGTACTCCTTCGAGTAGCCGTAGCCACCGTGGATGCGGAACGACTCCTGGGTGACCTCGGCGCAGTACTCGCTGGCGATCAGCTTGGCCATGCCGGCCGCGACGTCGTTGCGCTCGCCGGTGTCCTTCAGGCGCGCGGCGTTGACCATCATCGCGTGCGCGGCCTCGACCTTGGTGGCCATCTCGGCCAGCTTGAACGCGATCGCCTGGTGCGCCGCGATCGGCTTGCCGAACGTCTGCCGCTGCTGGGCGTAGTCGATGGCGAGCTCGAACGCGCGGATCGCGATGCCGCAGGCGCGGGCGGCCACGTTCACCCGGCCGACCTCGACGCCGTCCATCATGAAGGAGAAGCCCTTGCCGGGCGCGTTGCCGAGGACCTTGTCGGCGCCGATCCGGAAGCCGGAGAACACCGCCTCGGTGGTGTCGACGCCCTTGTAGCCCATCTTGTTGATCTTGCCGGGGATGGTCAGGCCGGGCAGCACCTCACCGAAGCCGGAGGGCTTCTCCACCAGGAAGGTGGTCAGGTTCTTGTGCGGCTTGTCGGCGCCCTCGTCGGTGTGCACGAGCAGCGCGATCAGGTTCGAGCTGCCGCCGTTGGTCAGCCACATCTTGGCGCCGTCGATGACGTACTCGTCGCCGTCCCGCTTGGCGCGGGTCTTGATGGCGGCCACGTCGGAACCGAGGTCCGGCTCGGACATCGAGAAGGAGCCGCGCACCTCGCCGGTGGCCATCCGGGGCAGGAAGTACTGCTTCTGCTCCGGGGTGCCGTGCTGCTTGATCATGTGCGCCACGATGAAGTGGGTGTTGATGACGCCGGAGACGCTCATCCAGCCGCGCGCGATCTGCTCGACGACCAACGCGTAGGTCAGCAGCGACTCACCGAGCCCGCCGTACTCCTCGGGGATGGTCAGGCCGAACAGGCCCATCTCCTTCATGCCCTCGACAATGTCGGTCGGATATTCGTCCGCATGTTCGAGGGCCTGGGCGTGTGGGATGATCTCCTTGTCCACGAACCCGCGGACCGTGGATAGGATTTCTTGCTGGATGTCGGTAAGGCCGGCGGTCTGGGCAAGGCGGGCCATCAGAGGTACTCCCCTTCATTGGGCGAAGGCCGTCAAGTTACCGGTCAGTATGGCAGCCTACTGGCGAGTAAATGCCGTCTCAAAGCACATGAGTGAGTCTGCTCACCTGGACGGATACAGGCAATCCTGACGATCCGCCCCGAGATCGTGATCTGCTCGGTACCGTAACGGCACACGCATCCACCAGGCGTCTCGACATACTGTGCAGTGCCGTACCACCGCACAGAGGGGGATTCTCCATGACCGTGCCAGAAGAGCCAACCGCGATCCAGTCGCCGGCTCCGCCCGTGGCGGACGCGGTGCCGGGCGCGACCCCACCGGCTCCCCCGGCTCCAGTTGGTGCCTGGCAGCAGCCGTATCCGACCGCTCCCGCCACTCCGGCAGGCCCCGCGGTTCCAGCCGCCCCAGCGGGTGCGGCATACGGGCAGTCTCCGGCGGGCCCGGCCTACGGACAGCCTCCCGCCGCTGCGGGTCCGGCGTACGGACAGTACGGTCAGCCGCCCACCCCCTACGGCGTGCCGAACCCGCCCTACGGGATGCCCAGCCCCTACGGCGGCTACTACCGGCCGACGAACGGGATGGCGATCGCCGCGTTGATCCTCGCGTTCGTGTTCGCGCCGCTGGGAATCATCTTCGGGTTCATCGCCCGGCACCAGATTCGCCAGAGCGGCGAGAGCGGCGACGGCATGGCGCTGGCCGGCATCATCATCGGCATCGTCTTCACCGTGCTCATGGTGCTCTACCTGGTGTTCGTCGTGATCATGATCATCGCGGCGGTGCACAACGGAACCAGCACGGGCACGTTCGCCACGCCCACTGGCATCCCGATCTGAGTCATTCGTCGGCGGCCTGGCCGGCGGTGAGCTGGCCAGGCTCGGCGGCCGTGAGCTCGTCCCTGTTGATCCGGTCTGTGCTGATCGGTTCCGGAGCGGCCTGTTCGGGGACGGCCGGCTTCGGAGCTACCCCGTTTCCGCCGCTCTTGTTTTCGGTGTTGTTTCCGCCCGCGTTGCTTTCACCGTTTCCGAGCAGGTTGGCGTGCGCGTTTTCCACGAATCGCAGTAGCTCTACGGGAAATGGCAGCACCAGGGTGGAGTTCTTCTCCGCCGCGACCTCGACCACCGTCTCCAACAACCGGAGCTGCAGCGCCGCGGGGGTGTCAGACATGCGCGCCGCGGCCTGGGACAGCTTCTCGGACGCCTGGAGTTCGCCGTCCGCGGAGATGACCCGCGCCCGCCGCTCGCGCTCGGCCTCGGCCTGCCGGGACATCGACCGCTTCATCGCCTCCGGCAGCGCGACATCCTTGATCTCCACGCGGTCGATGTGGATGCCCCAGTCCAGCGCCGGATTGTCGATCATCAGCTCAAGGCCCTGGTTGAGCTTCTCCCGGTTCGAGAGCAGATCATCCAGGTCGCTCTTGCCGATGATGGATCGCAGCGAGGTCTGCGCGACCAGCGCGACCGCCACCCGGTAGTCCTGCACCCGAATGATGGCCCGAACGGGATCCATCACGTTGAAATAGACCACGGCGTCCACGCGAACGGTCACGTTGTCCCTGGTGATGCCCTCCTGGGCGGGCACCGCCATCGTCACGACCTGCATGTTCACCTTGCGCATGCGGTCCACGATCGGCGTGATGAACGCCAGACCCGGCCCGCGCGGCTTGCTGAGCACCCGGCCGAACCGGAATACCAGCCCCTGTTCGTACTGCTGGATCACGCGTAGACCGGACAACCCCATCACACCGGCGAATATCGCCAGGCCGATCAGAGCGTCTACCAGGACCATCGCCGGCTCCGAGGAAGACTGCGCACGTGGCAGCCCGTGTCCACGTGGCCGTGGCCTTGATGCTACGCCCGAATCGCCCGATCGAGGCACCCCTGGAGGTGGTCCGAGCTAGTTGGCAGCTTGCTCGACCCTCGCCAGCCAGGCATCGAGATGCGGACACTGCTCACGCAGCGCCGGAAGTCCGAGGTCCGCTATTGCCAACGGCCCATCGATGGTTTTCTCAAATTCCGGCCAGTATCTCTTCAACCGCTTCGATGGCGCCGTGTCGACGCCTCCGTTGACCAACTCCGGGCCTCCAGCACGGGTAACATCGTGCTCGAGCATCTTCGCCATTGAGCTGTCCAGGGACAGTTCACCCACTTGCTCTGCGGCCGCAAACACCCACGACTCAGACTCGCGCAGAGTCAGGTGCGGGAGGAACCGCTTGTCGCCAATGGCGTCATACAACGCTTTTTCCACATGCTCGACACGTGACCTGGGGCCGCTGACGGGTCTGGTGTTCATTCCGGGCGCGTCTGATGGAAATCCGTAATAGTCAATCACCGTCGACACGATACTGATGCTAGTGTCCCGCAGCAACTGCCGAATTTCCTTCCGAACAGAAGACCACGAGCTGACACCGCCACGATAATTCTTACCATCTCTAACTTCCCTCGTGGTCAGAATAGAACAAGTGACATGCCACCCGCGTGCAACCAGGCACGGAAGAAAGACGTCACGAACAATCGTCTCTTCGGTCCGCCCCTCCAACAACAAATGGATACGACGGTAACCAGCCATGTCATTCCGCATTGCCACTCGGCCGTCCCCCGATTAGATTCTTCTCCCAGAGCTCGCCGAGCGAGTACTCCTCAAGCCATCCAGTAAGCGTCTCGCTGTCTGGCCGATGGAAGGTCGAAGCGCCGTCGTGACGTTCCACCACAATCAGGTCATCGACCTCGAACTGGTTCATCAAGGTCACCGACTGAGTGGCGAACACCACCTGGCTACGATGTGCAGCTTGCCTCAGCAGCCCAGCAAGCTGAACTATGGCATAGGGATGCAGACCAAGCTCCGGCTCGTCGAGAACCACAACCGCAGGCAGGTCCGGATGCAACAACAACGTCGCCAAGCAGGCGAATCGAAGCGTACCGTCGGACATTTGATGTGCCGAGAATACTGTATCCGAGCCTTCCTGACGCCAACGCAGCCGAATTCTGTCGCCAGGCTCTGGAACCAGCACGAAGTCGCGGAAGAACGGGGCGACCAAACGAATTATTCCAGTGATCCGTCGATACGCGACGCGATCGGCGCGCCCATCACTGTCCTTCAGATGAAGCAGCACGGATGCCAGATTGCTGGCGTCACCATGCAAGGAGATGTTGTCAGCCGTCGGTGAGGCTCGCTTGACCGGCGAGTTCAGGCTCGTATCATGGAAATGAAATACTCGGCAACCGCGCAACAAATCTACTACGTATGAAGCCGCCCCGCCTGGATGGGACTGAGCATCGTCGGACAGGCGCGTTTCGCGGTAACCGCCACCCAGCGATATATTGATGTATTTTTCAGGCCCTTCACCCTCGGAGTAGACGTGCTCCCACTCGAAAATGAGCTCGTCCTTCGCGGTCGGGAGGAACAAAGCTTGATACTTGTTCGGCAGCCCATCCACGGCTATTCGTATATGTGGCTCGGCACCGTCATTCAGCAGCGCGGACGCTCCACCGTTGAGACCAACGAACAGCCCGAGGTCCTGGTCAACGAGTCGCCCCAGAAACTCAAACACCCGAACGAGGTTGCTCTTTCCAGCGCCGTTGGCGCCCACCAAGACGTTGAGCCGGCGCAGGGACACTGAGGCTGACCGGATCGACAGGAAACCCTCGATCTCGATCGTGTCCAGTCCTCTGCGTTCCACCATGCGGATCACTGTACTGGTGCTACCGAACACCCGAGCAGACGAGAAGGGACGACACGCAGGTTAGGTGGCACGCAACCGGTCAGTAGCATGGGGCGAGACGCGTGTCGCGCTTGTCGGCATGCGGCCAGTCGCAACCGCAGGAGGAACAGTGCCCAGCGTCGAGGACGTCCGCAAGGCCCTGTCCGGCGTCATGGACCCGGAGATCCGCCGCCCGATCACCGAGCTCGGCATGGTGAAGGACGTGACCGTGGACCGGGACGGCGTGGTGAGCGTCGTCGTCTATCTGACCGTGCAGGGCTGTCCGCTGCGGGACACGATCAACCATGACGTGACCGAGGCCGTGAAGAAGCTGGCCGGCGTGCGGGACGTGCGGGTCTCGATGGACATCATGACCGACGAGCAGCGCGCCGAACTGCGGCGCAAGCTGCGCGGGGACACCGCGGAACCGGTCATTCCGTTCGCCCAGCCCAACTCGATGACCAGGGTCTACTGCGTCGCCTCTGGCAAGGGCGGGGTCGGCAAGTCGAGCGTGACGGTGAACCTCGCGGTCGCCATGGCGCAACGCGGACTGTCCGTCGGCGTGGTCGACGCCGACATCTACGGGCACTCCGTACCGCGGATGCTGGGCGCCACCGCGCATCCCACCAAGGTGGACGACATGATCATGCCGCCGCAGGCGAACGGCGTGAAGGTCATCTCCATCGGTATGTTCGTCCAGGGCAACACCCCGGTGGTGTGGCGCGGACCGATGCTGCACCGGGCGCTGCAGCAGTTCCTCTCCGACGTGTTCTGGGGCGATCTGGACATCCTGCTGCTCGACCTGCCGCCGGGCACCGGTGACATCGCGATCTCGGTGGCGCAGTTGATCCCGAACGCCGAGATCCTGGTCGTCACCACGCCACAGGCGGCGGCCGCCGAGGTGGCCGAACGGGCCGGTTCCATCGCGATGCAGACCCGACAGCGGATCGTCGGCGTCGTGGAGAACATGTCCTGGCTGGAGCTGCCGGACGGCACCCGGATGGACGTGTTCGGCTCCGGCGGCGGTCAGGCGGTGGCGGACTCGCTGTCCCGCGGGGTTGGCGCGAAGGTGCCGCTGCTCGGCCAGGTGCCGCTGGACCCGACGCTGCGCGAAGCCGGCGACAACGGCAACCCGCTCGTCGTGGCGAAGCCGGACGCGCCCGCGTCCAAGGTGCTGCAGGACATCGCGGGCAAGCTGTCCACCCGCTCGCGCGGCTTGGCGGGACGGCTGCTCAGCGTGAGCCCCGCAGGTCACTAGTTGGGGTTCAGAGGGGTGCCGGTTCCGCATAGCTTCAGTACGCCAGGCGGCCGGCGGTTGTGGACCGCATCCAGCCGGAACACCGGAACGGTCTGGCGGCACGAGCGACCTGAGGCGGGGCGGGGAGACCTCGGTTCAGGTTGCGTCGGGGTCGAACGGGGGACGCTCGCCCGGCGTGAGGGGGCGTTGCGGCCTCGGCGGGTGCGGCAGCGGGTAACCGTTCGGCTTGATGCCGTCAAGGCCGGGAAGGCCATTGCCGTTGGTGCCACCACTGGCCCTGGCGCCACTGCCGTTCGTGCCACTGCCGTTCGTGCCACTGCCGTTGGTGCCGGACAGATAGTCCGAGCCGAGGATGCTCTTGAGGTCCAGGTCGCCGCGCGGGTCATAACCGCCGGTGGCGTCCAACAGGGTCCGGGAGACGGCGCGCCGGGGATCGAGGTTGCGCAGCTGCTGCAGATCGTGCAGCGGCTTGCGTAGTTCGTCAATCTCCGGACCGAGTTCCTTCCTCAACTGCTGCTGCGCGCCGCTGGCGTAGTCACGCACCTGCCGAGCGGTGCGGCCCAGCCAGGCGGCCGCGCCGGGCAACCGTTCCGGGCCGAGGATGAACAGCCCGGCGACGATGAGGACAAGAAACTCGGGCCACGAGATGTCAAACATCGTCTGAGCACCTCCGATCCGCGCGTCCCCGTAGCGTAAGACTAACGGCTCAGTCGGCCTGCAGAGCCACCCGCACGACGTGCGACTGGCCACCACGGTCGAAGGTGACCGACACGGTGTCGCCGGGGCTGTAGTCGAGCACGGCCACGGTGAGATCCGACGCACCGCCGATCCGGCGGTCGCCGATCCGCGTGATCACGTCGCCCACCGCCAGTCCGGCCGCCGCTGCGGAGCCGCCGGCGCGGACGTTGACCACCTGGGCGCCCAGCGAGGTGTCCGCCGAGACCGATCGGACGTTGACGCCGAGCGTCGCGTGCTGCACCGAGCCGGTCCGGATGAGCGCCTGCGCCACCCGTTTGGCCTGGTCGGCGGGGATGGCGAAACCGAGCCCGATGCTGCCGCCCTCGCCGCTGGCGTCGGAGCTGCCGAAGGTCTGAATGGCCGAGTTGATGCCGACCAGCGCGCCGCTGGCGTCGACCAGCGCGCCGCCGGAGTTCCCTGGGTTGATCGCGGCGTCGGTCTGGATGGCGTCATAGGCGACCTGCCCGCCATCCTCGCCGGTCAGGGTGACCGGCCGGTGCAGGGCGCTGACGATGCCCGAGGTGACGGTGCCGGCGAGGCCGAGCGGCGACCCGATCGCGATCACCGCGTCGCCGGGTTCCAACTTCGCCGAGGTGCCCAGCGGCAGCACGGTCAGGTTGGTCGCACTGACCTTGAGCACCGCCAGATCGGTGAGGCTGTCCCGGCCAACCAGCGTGGCCGGAATCCGGGTGCCGCTGGCGAACACGGCCGTGATGGTGCTGCCGGACACGCCCACCGCGGGCGCGACCACGTGATTGTTGGTGAGGATGTAGCCGCCGCCGTCGATCACCACGCCGGACCCGACAGCGCCGTCGCCGCCGGCACTGACCTCCAGTGAGACGACCGCCGGGGCGACCCGCCGGGCGATTCCGGCGACCGAGTCGGGGGCGCGCTCGACGTTCTGGTCGACGCTGGACACGTTCGCGTTGGCATCGGTGAGAGAGTCACCGCCGTGGCCCAGCGCCCAACCGACCACGCCGCCGACGGCACCCACCGCCAGCGCGCAGACCAGCAGGAGCGCCAGCGCGGTTGGTTTGACCCGCCGGCCGAAAAGCAGTTCCGGCACGGACAGCAGCGGTCCTCGCCGGGCCTTGGCCTCCGCGTCGGTGTCTTCGGCCGGTTCCTGAGCGGGCGGCCCGATCCGCGCTCCGGCATCCGGGTCACGCCAGGGATCCTGATCGCCCTCGGCCGACCAGTAGGCGGACTGGGCCGGTGTCGACGGTTCGGCGGGTGGTGGCTCATCCGGTGGGCGTTGCAGCACGACATCGGCGCTGTCCGCCGGGCGGCTGAAGGCGATGGCGAGCGGCTCGGGCGGAGCGGCTCGACCGGCACCGTTGGTGTTCCCGTTGGTCCCGTTGGCTGTCCCGTTGGCACCGCCGTTGGTGTTCCCTACCGGGTCGGCGGGGCGCTGTTCGGGACGGCCCGCGAACGAGCCCGCCACGCCCGCCGGGCGGCCGAAAACCTCGGCCTGGTCGGGATCGACCGGTCGCCGGTCCAGCGGACGGGGATGGACCCGCAGTTCGGATGGCACGCCACCAGCGGGCTCCGGTCCGAGCCCCTGCTGGTCCGGGTTCGGTTGCCTACTCATCAACAAACCATCATGCCGCAGACCAGGTGAAGCGTTCGTAGTGCGGCGGGCTCACCAGACACCTGCCGCCCGGCTCACCGGGAGGCGGGCAGGGTGACCGTCGTCGGCACGGTCGTCCTCGGCGCGGTCGTCGTCGGCAGCACCGTCGACGTTCTCGCCGGCGTCGGAGTGATCACCTGCGAGGTCGCGGGCACAGCGGTGGCCGGCCCAAAGTTCGCCTGCAGCAGGCTGCCCTCGGTGGCCGCCGTGCTACCCGTGCCGGCGGTGTCGGGCCCGACCGGGTTGAGGCCCCCGAAGACGTGGGAGCCAACCACCGCCATGGCGCCGAGCACGAGCCCGGCGGCGACGACGCCGGCGCCCTGCACGGCCCGCCGACCGTAGGCCGGCCGAGTTGATAAAACCGCGTTTCCAGCGCCCAACGGGGTGGATGAACCGATCACCGGTCCCATGCCGAGCGCTGCCGCTCGTTCCGGGCGCTGGATCATGACCAGTTGCCCATCGGGGCTCATCGCGAGGTGATCGGGAATGGTTGGGGGTTCGACGTCGATCGGGATGGACCGCAGGGCGGCCAGCAAACCGGCGGACGCACCTGGCACCTCGGCGGCCCGTACCGCGTCACGCGCCTGCCGCTGCGCGGTGGCCTCGGCCGCGCACAGCGGGCAGCGAGCCAGGTGCGCCGCGGCGCGATCGTGCGCTCCGGCGGACAACTCGCCGTCGACGAACGCGACAACGGCGTCGGGCAACAGATGTTGCTCGGGAATACCCCAACCGCGTGACATCAACCAGCCTCCGGGACGGACACCGCGCATGTCATCCAGGACGTCTCAGCACGCAACACTACCCCGCTGGGGTGACCCGGTGTCATCACACGGGCTCCTTACCAGCGGCCCGGCGCTGCTCCAGCGAGGCCCGCAGCGCCTGCCTGCCACGGTGAATGCGGCTGCGCACGGTGCCCAGCTTCACACCGAGGGTGGCGCCGATCTCCTCGTACGACAGGCCCTCCACGTCGCAGAGGACGACGGCCGCGCGGAACTCCGGCGGCAGCTCGTCCAACGCGGCCTGCAGGTCGGGGTCGAGATGAGTCTGGGAGTACACCTGCTCCGGGCTGGGGCCGTCGCCGGCCAGCCGGTCGGTGTCCTCGGGAAGTCCCTCCATGCGCAGCCGCGACCGCCGGCGCGCCATGTCCAGGAACAGGTTGGTGGTGATCCGGTGCAACCAGCCCTCGAACGTGCCGGGCTTGTATGAGGACAACGACCGGAACACCCGGATGAAGGTCTCC